>JBDTZO010000029.1:0-4103 GCA_040005135.1 Acidobacteriota bacterium
TACCGGACATGTTTCATTGAACGCGGCACTTTCAGATCCACAGCTTTTTGAGTGGTTAGCAGAACAAAGGCAGCACCAATAAAGAATGAATCTTTTCGAACTTACAAAATCTCTCATGAACGTCCCATCCGTCTCCGGCGAGGAAGAAGCGGTCGGGTTTTATTTGCGCGAATATCTCGAAAGCTTAGGCTGGACGGTCGAGCTTCAGGCGGTTTCGCCAACGCAGAATAATGTGATCGCGTATCTGAATGAAAGCCCACGGGTTTGGCTGTCGACGCATATGGACACGGTGCCGCCGTTCATTCCGCCGACAGAAGATGACGAGAAGATCTACGGCCGCGGTGCCTGCGACGCCAAGGGAATTATCGCGGCCCAAATTATGGCGGCGGAACAGCTGCGAAAAGAAGGAATCTCAGACATCGGGCTGCTGTATACCGTTGAAGAAGAGAGGTCGTCGGCTGGGGCAAAGGCCGTAAACCAACATCCGATCGCAGCGAAGTGCGAGTACATGATCAATGGCGAACCTACGGATAATGACCTCGCGATCGGCTCGAAGGGCACTTTCCGAGTATCGATACGAACAAAAGGGAAGGCTGCCCATTCGGCGTATCCTGAGCAGGGCGAATCGGCGATCGAGCGGCTATTGGATATCCTCGATGACATTCGTCACACTCGGTTTCCGAACGATGACTTTTTTGGGGAGACCACGGTAAACATCGGGACGATCGAGGGCGGCGTTGCACTCAACGTCATTCCACCCGCAGCAGAGGCCGGCCTGGCGATACGGTTGACGACACCGTACGCACAAATAAAAAAAGCTCTCGAAACTGTAGTTCGGGACCGAGCCGAGATCGAGGTCCTGTCATACAGCGAACCGGTCCGGATGCTCGAAGTCGAAGGCTTCAAACAAAAGGTCGTCCGGTTCACGACCGACATCCCGCACTTGCCCAACTGGGGAACTCCGCTGCTACTTGGGCCGGGCTCGATACTTGTTGCCCACACCGCAGATGAATTCGTCTTGAAGAACGATCTTTTGAGATCGGTTGAACAGTACGGCGGTCTCGTGCAGTCGTTGTTGACGAGATAGCTAAGGCGGTATTGGCTCCGCCGCAGCCAATACCGCCCCGATCCGAGACCCTGCCTTACCGCTGCCCGATCGGGCAAACCCAGCTAGTGGTCGGACACGCTCGTGATGGTGCCCGGCCCAGAGTTGGTTATGAAGATACGGCCGAGTGTTCCATTCCTTGCCATGCTTGTCGGAGTTATCAATGGTGCTGCAACGTCGACCGGTATCGACGAAGGCGTTTCGTAGAATCTGAGCCGTCCCGGCGCCCCGCCGAGCATCGAGGTGCTGAATTCAAGCGTGAAGTACGAGCTATGGTCGCCCAAACACGGGAATCCCGGATTGGCACGATCGCCGCAGCCGGCGCGGGAATCATTCGGAGTTTGTACCTGCAGAACATCGATCGCGCTCGTGAGCCCCGAGATAACTCTCTGTGATGTCCCGTCCGTAAGGTCAATGGCCCAGACCTCAGCAAGTCCGGGTACGAACGGAAAGCCCGTTAACAGGGGGACAATGAGTTTGTTCCCGGCCCGGTGTACGGCATCAGGAACGGCCTCGATCGTTGGTCCGCCGAGGCTCGGGAAAAGCGGATTGGGGCGATTGGGAAACTCAGCTAAAACCGAGGAGCTGCCTGTCGCGATCACGATCGAATCGATCTGGTTCCATCCGGAATCGACGACGTATGCCCGTCCGTTAAACGTTTCGACCCCGTATATGTGCGAGGCCTTGCTGTTGCCGCGGCTTCCCGGCACCGGGGCCGGTCTATAATCAGGCAAATTTGCTATAAGCCGGATCGAAAGCGGACTGCCGTAGATACCGGGTAGCGAAACGCTTCCCGTAGCCGCCAACGTCTGGTGATCCGCCGCAGTCATATTATATTCGTCGGTCGATGCAAGTGACGGCGGCAGCGTGATCTCTAGTAGGGAATCAAACAGCGGGGAAGCCGGAGTTCCCGGGTTCGGAGTTTCCAGGCCCTGGCCAGGACCCGGAATCACCGCGTCACCGATTCCGATGGTCACATACAGCTTTGACCCGTCCAGCGCGAGCCCTGACGGACCGTCCGGATCGCCGGCCGGACCGCCGAGGAATGATACAGCGGACGGCAGGCCGCTGACGAGGGTCCTGCGAGAGCCGGTCAGTTGATCAACGATCGAGATCCGGCCGGTATTCGGCAAACGCGTGCCCGCTTCCGAGACGATAAGCAAATTTCCGGTTGCGACGAGCTTATTTGGCGTATATAACCCGCTCGTGACGGGGGAAACCGTCTGCGCCATTGAGACTGCGGCCATTAAACACAATGTTGTAAACGTGAAAACTATCCAAAGACTTCGAATCGTAACTCTGCTCATTCCCATCTGTCCTCCTTATCGACTGTTTTCTGAGGCTCCTTAAAATCAATGCGATCTCATGGAGCCGGGCAAGATCGGCCTGTCGCTCATTTCCCGCTGGTGATACAAGCAGGACTCAAGCGACATTCCGTCATTTTTCTAATTTATCGAATCCATTCTTTTCATAGTAGTATAAGCGATTTAGCGCTCCCGTGTACTTCGGATATCGTGAATATCTTCTGAATTGTTTCTGAATTCTAGCGCAAAATATGCAACCGATAAGCAATCGCCGCATGCGGACCGCTGCTGGTGTGGCCCGTGACGAGGGCCGGTCGAAGGTGTAGGCGGAGTGCACTGCAGAGAGCCTGGACGACGCCTTGCGGAGACTCGGCCGGATTCGCCTGGACGCACTTTTGAAGCGTGCGGAAAGCGTCGAATAGCTTTGGCGAAACAGACGAAGGACTCGAAGGGCTCGAACGCGCCTGCGGGGAAAACAATGTTTTTCGGCTACTGATCAATTCGGACCACTTTTAAGACCAGATCAAGGACGCCGGGAGATTCCGTGAATTGGTAAGAGAGGTGGGAATTTCCGTCGAGCCGGACTAGTTAAAAGGCGTCTCGGCGATACCGAAAACAATCGATCTTCGCCTTAAAGGCGCGAGCAGCCGAATCTCAATCGATCGGCTACCCGCATCATTTTCTTATCGAACTCGTTCGTTCGTACTAAAGCCAAATCTCGTCGCGGCCGACGTTGAGCATCCCGTCGCCACGAGGATCCCGTTCGGTGCATAAACTTCCGCAGTTCCGGCCGAAATGTACGAATTACCGGACTGATCCATCCACACCGCATGCTGTATTATCGTCCACCCTGTGAAGACGTTTTGGGCGTTAAAGCTGAACGACTTAAAACGGATCTGGTAAGCGTCGCCCTGTGTGTGCCGCCAGACGCCTTCACCCGGTGTTTTGAGTGCCTGTGGGATGCCCGATGTCGAATCCATCATGCTTCCTCCAGTAAAATAAATGCCGATCGACGGAAATGTGCGCAGTACAGCTCCGCTTTGGCAATCGGTGATACTGACTTGGGCGTCCCAGGTTCCTTCGAGCCGGCCGCCACCCTCGTTCATGCTCTGTGCTTTCGAGGCTTGAATTGCAAAGACTGTCATAAATACGGCGACGGCTCCCATCATGCGAAATGCATTAGTTAGGTTTTTCTTCATTTTGTTTATCCTCATTCTTGTTTTCGAATTTCAGTCAAGAACTGTTAGCTTTGGCTGATGTGTGACATAATTTCGCGAATCGATCATGAAAGTCGTTAAGAGGCGCATGAAAATGTGTGAAAATCGGTGAAAGTGCCAGCAACTCCTGCAGATACAGATATTTACGTCTTCGAGAATTTCAGGCTCGACGCCGGCAAACGACTTCTTTTTACCGACAAAGGCGACGTGCGGTCGCTGATGCCGAAGGCGTTCGATATTCTGCTTTATCTCGTTCGCCACACAGGCCAGGTCGTCGGCAAAGAGGAATTAATGTCGGTCTTCTGGCCCGACACAGCCGTCGAAGAAAACAATCTCACCCAAAATATCGCCGCGATCCGCCGCACTCTAGGCGAGAAACACAGAGAAAACCGCTTTATAGCGACCGTTCCGGGTCGCGGCTACAAATTCGTCGCGCTTGTTGAAAATGGCAGTGGGTTGCCGGCCGATATCGAAACC
>JBDTZO010000203.1:0-4085 GCA_040005135.1 Acidobacteriota bacterium
ACAAACAGATCAGGCACCAAACACAAGATGAAAGCCAAAAACATAGATACGCTCACCTCCCGCTCGACGAGCAGTAACGCCGTGATAAAATGCTGGGACAAACGATGAATAAATATTGGGGTGAATTGAGGGGCGTGGTCCTGATCGTTATCGGTATCTTCTCCGCGGCATTCGGGCTAAAGGGTTTTTTGCTGTCGAGCCACTTTATCGACGGCGGCGTCACCGGCGTTTCGATGCTGGCGTCGCAAGTTACCGGCTATCCGCTCGCGGTGCTGATCCTGGTGATCAACCTGCCGTTCGTCGCCATTGGGTATCGACAGGTTGGGGCGAAATTCGCGATCAAAAGCGCCTTGGCGATCGCCGGACTATCGATTTGTCTGATATTCGTAGATTTTCCCGATGTTACGCCGGACAAGATCTTGACGGCGATCTTTGGCGGCTTATTTATCGGTGCCGGCATCGGCCTGGCGATCCGCGGCGGTGCCGTGCTCGACGGCACCGAGATCGCTGCACTGCTCGTCAGCCGCAATAGCCACTTGTTACGGGTTGGCGACGTCATTTTGATCCTCAACGTCTTTATCTTTGCTGCGGCGGCATTTTTCCTCGGGATCGAGCCGGCGATGTACTCGATCCTGACGTACGTTGCCGCGTCGAAAACGATCGATTTTCTTCTCCACGGCGTTGAGGAATACACAGCAATAACGATAATGTCGCCGCAAAACGACGCGATCAAGTTCGCGATCATCGGCCGACTTAATCGCGGCGTAACGGTTTACAGCGGACGCGGCGGCATGGGGAGCTTGGGATTTATCGATACCGATCAGGCGATCCTGTATTGCGTAGTCACGCGGCTCGAGATCGGAAGGATCAAGGACCTCGTGAACGAAATCGATCCAAATGCGTTTATGACAACGCACACGCTGAATGATGTTCAGGGCGGGTTGATCAAGAAGCCGGTCCTGCACTAAATCGAGTCGCACGGGCGATCCGGCGCCGAAGCGTGGTGCTCAGACTGAGCACAGAGATCGTGGATTCGGCGAGGAATGGGATAAACGCCGCGTGCCGAAGCAGTGAGCACACACGCAGGCGGCGGTCGAATGCGGCCGAGTAGTTGCGGCGGTATTCAGCGGATAAAGTATGGAATTCGGAAGCTTCGTGAAAATGACCGACAACCGACTCAGCGGCGATCCTTGCACTTTCAAGCGCCATCAGCATTCCGCTGCCCGTAAATGGGTCAATGAACGCCGCCGCGTCACCGACCGTGATAAGGCCGTTAGCCGGAACCAGCGTGCCGCGGCCAAAACTCTGGATCGGCACGGCGAGCCACGGCTTTGCGACGGTGGCATTTTGCATTGTGTCAGCAGCACGCCGGTTGGTAAACACGATCTCGCGCATCACACGCTCCGCATCGCTGCCGAGCCGCTTGGTGTCTCCGGCAGAGGCGATAAAGCAAAGATTGTAGAGGTCATCCTCGACCCGATTGCATCCGCCGTAACCGCCGCGATACGCGTAGATCTCGCAGGCACCAGCCGCGACCTTAGCTCTGCGAAGGTGCGTTTTGAACGCAACGTATTCGGCCGGTTTTTTCACGGCTACCTTGTCGAACCGACGCGCCAGGCTGCGCGTTCGACCGGTCGCATCGATCGTCAGTTTTGCGGAAACCGGGACATCCGTGCCGCTCTTGTCTTTTAGTTTTATGCCGACGACCTTTTCATTATCAAGCAGCAATCCCGAGGCCGCCGTCCCAGCTCGAACGTCGACGCCGCAGGCCATTGCTCGTTCAAGCAGCTTGAGGTCCATTTCGGCACGGCTGAGCCCTAACGCGAGCGAATCCGGTTCGCCGAACCACGAGCTTTCGACCGAGATCCCTTTCCCGTTTCGTGCAAAAAATACCGTTTCGCTCAAGCTGGTGCCGCCGACAGCTGACAACTGTTCCATTACGCCGAGTTCGGCAAAATGCACGAGACACTCGGGTGAGATGAATTCACCGCAGAGCTTTTCACGCGGAAATTTCTTTTGTTCGACGAGCAGGATCGCAAGGCCCGCGTTGGCCAGCCGGATCGCGGCACTCGAACCGGCGGGCCCGGCACCGACGATCGCGACGTCATATTTGTCGAGAAATTCCACTATCTTATTTCGTGCCGGACAGTACGAGCCGATATGCCGCCGAACGTCGGACTATGATCTCACAGAGGCCGGCATCTGCCGCAATTTGCCGCAGTTCGGCTGGTTTGAAGCTCCGCATGATCGAAAGCGCTCCGTCCTCACGGGTAAACCTTTGGAGCATGACACGGCTCGCAGCCTTGTAAAAGTAATATGCGATCGGGCTTCGATGAAGGTCGATGACAAAGATGCGCTTGCTCGCGACGCGGCTCATTTCCCGGAGCAGCTCGGCTGCCTTTTCGTCGGTCAGGTGATGCAGGAACAGCGAGCAGAAAACATAGTCGAAACTGTTGTCCGCGAACGGCAGCCGGAGTGCGTCACACTGGAGGGCTTCGATATCGCTGCGCGTCGAACCGCGGTAGATCGCCCGCGCGGCCTTGGCGTTGAGTTCTGCACCGACGAGAAACGACTTTCGACCGCCGAGCCACCTATGGACGGCACGCAAGAGCTCGCCCGAACCGGCACCGACATCGAGCATCGAGATCGAGGCCCCGGCGGTTGCCCGCACATCTCGCATCAGCGACCCGCGAAGAGCACGCATCTCACCGAAGGCTCGATGGATGACCTTCATTTCGCGGTGCCATTTTGCATACTCCTCGGGCGTGTAGTCGCCTGTGTCGAGACGCTCAAGCTGGTAACTTCGTTGTCGGAACTGGCTGAACATAGATCAGTCGGTGTATCTCTGAAGGACGAGTGCACTGTTCTTCGAGCCAAAACCGATGCAGTTGCAAAGAGCGGTATTAACGATGCCGGCCCTTGCGATATTGGGAACGTAATCGAGGTCGCAATCAGGATCCGCCTCATCGAGGTTGATCGTCGGCGGGATAATGCCCGTCGATATCGCACAGAGAGCAGCCGAAATGCCCGCGGCGCCGCTCGCACCCTGCGGATGGCCGACTTGCGATTTGGTCGCGGACATCGGTACGGAGTATGCGTGATCGCCAAGCGCGAGCTTGACGGCGACGGTCTCGATCTTGTCATTAAGCATCGTAGACGTCCCGTGCAGGTTGACGTAATCGACCGTGTCGGCGTTGATCCCGGCATCATCGAGAGCCATGGTCATAGCACGTGCCGGTTCGATGCCGCTGTCATCAAGCCGGACGCGATGATATGCGTCGCACGTCGCTCCGTATCCGGTGATCTCGGCATAAATATGTGCGTTTCGGGCGAGAGCGGTCTCGAGTTCCTCAAGGACAAAAAGGTACGAGCCCTCGGCCGCGACTATGCCGGAACGACCGACAGCGAACGGACGCGAAGCTCGATGCGGCTCGTCATTCCAATCGCGGGTGACGACCGTCATCAGGTTAAATCCGGCCATGATCCCCGGAGCGATCGGAGCGTCGACGCCGCCCGCGATCATGACGTCCGCACGCCCCAAAGCGATGTGCTCGGCGGCATAAAAGATGGCATCGGTCGAGCTCGTGCAGCCCGTCGAAACGACATGCGACAAACCTCTCAGCCCGAGGGCCATCGAGATCTCAGACGACAGTCCGCCGTGGGTCGAAGCCGGAATAATGTAGACGCTTGCGTGGGTCTTAGGGCCGAGATACCAGTATTCGTAGTGTTTTTCGGCAAAGGCAAGCCCGCCGCCGCCGGTGCCGATCTGAACACCGATCCTTCGCCGGTCTTCGAGAGGCATGTCAACGGTATCAATGCCTGCGTCCGCCATCGCTTCGCGGGCCGCGGCGAGGGCGAGCGGAACAGTTCGGGCCACATGTTTGCGGTCCTTGGGATTAAGCTCGGCTTCCCAGTCAAAATCCTGGACCTCGCCCGCGATCTGAACCGTATATTCGGAGGGGTCAAAACTCGAAATTCGCCGGACACCGCTCGCTCCGGACTGCAGCGAACGCCAGAACGCTTCGCGGCCGACGCCGATCGGCGTAACGCATCCGATCCCCGTTACGGCCACGCGGCGCGGTCGC
>JBDTZO010000186.1:0-13731 GCA_040005135.1 Acidobacteriota bacterium
TGCCGCGTTAGGCGCGAACGGACCATTTATAGCACAAAACTCTCGATTGTCGGGTAATCTTTTGTTATGTCCGGCGATTCCCTGCCCGCCCGCTGTTCCCGCATCCACGCTCGGGATCATTTTTCGGCGGGTCGCCTGCCTGTGAACGTCGGGCAAGACCTGATATTCATACTTTTGCTGCGAAAGGTAGATCGGGTCCGACAGCTTCGAGAATAGGTTGATTATTGGCGTGCACCCAAGCCGAAACGTCTCATTCGTTATCGGTGCGATCGGCGGCGTTATGTCACGTAGGTGGATCAACACATCGAAATGACTGCCAAATTTTTTCCGGATCGGTTCGTCAAGCCCTTCAAGGTCGAAGAATAGAAATTTGTACGGAAAGGCAAAATACTCGCTCAGCAATCGGTAGCCAGCGAACGACCTTTTTGTATAGGGCAGCAACGCCTCATCGGACGCAAATCCGACAGCCTTGATCACGTCCCGCGCCGGGAAGATAATCGGATCCGGGAGCTTAGCCTGAAGGTTCGTGATCGTCTTCATCGTCTTGTTCCCGATAGGCGTCTCACGGGCACGAAACTCGACGGCGGTCGCATTATTGAAAATTATTTCGTATAGCGGAAACACGAGCTGGGGCTCTCCGTCGATATAAAACCGCAGCTTTTTAGGCAAAGCGCCTGACGCACCCGACTTCATTTCATGAAGGCTGGCGTCGCCGAAACAACGCATGCTGATACGGATCGTGCTGTCGGCTAATCTTCCCCGGCCATCTTTGGGTGCGGGCGACTCGAGTGCCGCGGATAGAATTTCGATCGGAAGCAGTTCGACGTCGTAGGCCGAACGAAACTTGCAGGGCGTTCCATCGACCGGCCGCGAATTTAAACGCGCGCCGCGTTCGAGCTTTTGGCCCGCCGTCAGCTTATCGTTCGGCGAACCATACGAAAATTGTACTACCGACATCGACGGTATCGGCGCTAGATAATGCGGATACAGGACATTCAGGAACGACTCGGTGACCTCGGGAAGCTCGTCGTCCAACTTAAGCCCGATACGGGCCGTCAGGAACGCGAACGACTCGATCATCCGTTCGACATGAGGGTCCTCGACCTTGTCTTCGTCTAGCAGCAGGCGGCCCGCGATCTTTGGATACTTACGCGCGAATTCTGCTCCCATGCGCCGCATGAAGACCAGTTCGCGTTCGTAATATCCCAGAAGTTCGTCGCGCATAAATTATGCCGTTTAGCTGATAACAAATTCGCCGCTGCCCATTTGCAGCGCCGTATCGAAGACGATCGGTTCGGGAGCGGGCTCGACGTCGAGGCTGGCCTCGATCCGGAATTTAAGCTGTCGGTCGACAGTGTTAACCGGTACCATTGTAACCTTCAAATTTAGAAAGCGAGGTTCAAAAAATCGAATTGCGGCGTCCATCGCTTTGGTTATCCGCTGCTGTTCGGTATAGTTTTGGGCGTTCACTCCGGTGATATCTGGAAGCCCGTAAAACGCGACGCTGCGTTTGGCCTCGACCAGCCGATCATCGAGTGCTTCGGTATGGCAGCGAGTGTTAAGCAGCCACTCGAGGTCGCGGCGGATCGACTGTTTTAGTTCAGCAAGGCTTGTGGACCGCGTTTTCGGAGCTTCCTGGGAATCTCTCGGTTCATAGTCGACCAGACGGTCGAGGACCGACGGCGTGACACGAACTTCGAGATCTGAGCGGGGCATTATTTTTGACTGACTTGAAATGAAAATCCGCAGGGAGCCATGTCGTTCAATTCTTTGAACCGAATGACTCCCTGCCGAATGTTTACTACCTTGGGGTAGATCTCGCTAACAGGCTTGGTTGGTCTTAATGTCGAATCCGGCGTTGACATTTCCGCCAAGTGAGCCGTCCGACTTCTGTTCCTTATAGATCATCTCTATCTTGGTAAAGTTGAACGAGCACTGATCCGTCGGAAGCTCTGCGCCGTGAGCCGATCCGCCGGTTTGATACGACGAGATGAGTACCTCGGTGAATTTCCAGGTCAGATACTCCACCTGATCTCCGCCTGCTTTTCGGCAGGTAAGCACCGCATTTGGGATATGGGTTCCGACAGCACATGCCTTGAATAATAGTGGAGAATGGACACCATAATCGATGACAAAGTGGAAATCCTGCATACTCACCTTGCCCGATCCGTGTCCGCCGCCGAGTGTTCCCGAACCGGAGTTACTTTCACCCCATGACCAGGACTGGATCTGCATTTCGTCCGAGTGGGTGGAATCCTTACTTTCACCCTTAATTCCGTCGATCTTCAAATAAAAGTCTACTGCCATTTTCTTAATCTCCTTTTGATTGATAATGCCGGCTGATCTGAGTCGTTTTTGTCAGCTACATACCCAAGACGAACCGGGAAAAAGTTTTTGCGTACGACTGGAAACAATCTTTCCCGCCGTACACGTTTCCCCTTAAAAATTAACCCTTTGCAGGCGCCGGAAGGTCGGCGACCAATCTCAGCGAGACAGAAAGCTCGTCCAGCTGGAAATGCGGTCGCATGAAGGCGACTGCTCTATAACAGCCAGGCTTACCAGGGACCTCGGCAACCTCGACGCGAGCCTCGCGCAGAGGAAACTTAGCCTTGGTCGAAGCCGATGCGGTATCGTCCTCAGTGACATAGTTGTGGATCCAGCGGTTAAGAAACGTCTCAGCCTCACCGCGTGACATAAACGATCCGATCTTGTCGCGCATCATGGATTTCAAGTAGTGAGCAAAACGTGACACAGCAAATATGTACTGCAGCTGCGTCGAGAGCCTCGCATTAGCGTTCGCCGAATCAGTGTCATACTTTTTCGCCTTGTTCGCGGACTGCGTCGCAAAGAAAGCGGCATAATCCGTGCCCTTGCAGTGCACAAGCGGAATAAACCCGTTATCGGCGAATTCCTTTTCACGCCGGTCCGTGATCGCGACCTCGGTAGGGCACTTCATGGCGAGTTCGCCTTCGTCGGTTTCGAATGTGTGAGTCGGGAGACCCTGGACCAATCCGCCGCCTTCGACACCGCGAATAGCCACGCACCAGCCGTACATTGAGAAGGCTTCGGTCAAACGAGTTCCAAGGGCGTATGCGGCATTGCCCCAGAGATACTTCTTATGGTCCTTGCCGTCCACGTCCTCCTCGAACCGGAAAGTTTCAGTTGGCTTGGTCGCGGCACCGTACGGCTCACGCATCAGAACGTGCGGAAGCGTAAGGCCTACATAACGCGAATCTTCCGACTCGCGGAAACTACGCCATTTGGCATATTCCGTGCGGTCGAAGATCTTGGCAACGTCCCGAACATCGGACATTTCTGAGAACGAATCCCAACCGAACATTCCCGACGACGCAGCACTCAAGAATGGAGCATGGGCGGCTGCAGCAACCTGCGAGATCTGTTCGAGCAAGGCCATATCCTGCGGATGATTGCCGAATTCGAAATCGCCGATGAGAGCACCGAACGGCGCTCCGCCAAAGGTTCCGTATTCTTCCTCGTAGATCTTTTTGAACATATTCGACTGATCGAATTCGAGAGCACGTTCAAAGTCCTTGAGCAGATCGTTTTTACTGACGCTCATGACGCGGATCTTCAACTGCGTTCCGGTGATCGAATTTTTGACCAAGTGGTGGAGACCGCGCCACGACCCTTCCAGCTTCTGGAATTCGGCGTGGTGCATGATCTCATTCATCTGTGCCGACAGCAGCCGGTCTATCTCGGCGATGCGCGAATTGATAGCGACATCCATATTCTTGGACATCGTCAGCTCGCCGCTCATCACCTGATTGACGAATTCGCCGATCATATCTTTGGCGCGCTCTTTTTGAAAGTCGTCGCGGGCCATTCGGCCGTCTGTCAGTATCTGATCGAGCAGGCTAGTGCCTTGTTCGGTCTCGACGGTTTGGGCCGATGCATTTTCCTCTTTTGTATTAGCCATTTCTTTATTTCTCCTTACCGTCGATACCTAATTCATCGCTGAGGGCCTTTTGCTTATCTGCGTTGCCGATAATGTCCTCGAGAATTGATTCGAGCTTGTCGTTGCCATCCATTTTAGAGCGAAGATCGGCGAGCTTTTGCCTTGCTTCGACCAGTTTACGGAGCGGCTCGACCTGTTCGACGACGCGATCGGGCTCGAAATCCTCAATATTTTGGAATTTGAGCTCCACGCCCATCTTGCTGCCGTCGTCCTGAAGCTTATTGTCCACGGTGAACGCGAGCCTTGGAGCCATGCCGGCGAGGACCTGATTGAAATTGTCTGGATCGATCTCAACGAATTTACGGTTTTTCAAGGCCGGAAGCGGCTCTTCCGGTTTTCCGACGAAATCGCCCAGAACGCCAAGCACGAACGGGAGTTCCTTGAGCTCGATCGCTCCACCTACCTCAACGTCGTAGGTAATCTGCACGCGGGGCGGGCGGACCCTATCGATCTTATGCTGCAAACTTTCTTTTTTTGGCATGTCGCTGTCTCCTTTGGCTTTTGCTTTTATTTATAACTTATAACTATTGATTACAAATCGAACGTATGTACCTCGCCGAGGCGAGAGCTCTCGTTTACCAGGTGCTCGCCGCAGGCTCTGCGACGGACGGGTTTTCGGTGCTGGGCTGTACCGCGCCGATGCCCAGCATTTCATTCAGCTGTTCCAATGTGGTCGGGTCTTTGATCACTTCCTGCAGCCAGCTCTCGAGCGGCATATTTCCCCACTTTACCGCCCGCTGGACCAGGTAGGCAACGGGACTGTGGGGCTCTGTCCGGTGAAAAAAAGCGGCTATTTCGCCCAAACGCCTCAGTGCCTCGGGACGGTTATTGATCGGCCCGCTGGCCGTTCCGCCAGGCTGCGCAACATGATCGCGATCGCCCGACTCTGACTGTTCAGGCTGGTCGTGATCCGTTTCCGACGGTTCTTCCAGCTTTTTGACTTCAATGATCTTCTTGACCTGGGTCTGGACGTCGTCGAGAGCCTTTTTCAGTTCGCCCAGCCCCGGCATCTGATTGCGATCATATTTTTCCTCGACGACAGAGTTCAGCTCCGTGTAGGCCGTCGCACATTCATCCAGCAGTGCCTGTGCGGACTCGATGAAAGCTCGATTCGTCTGGCCGACCGCGACCTTCCACATTTCGGACGTCGTTCGGCCCTGGGTATCGGCCTGCGTCTTCAATTGCAAGTATTTTTGCTGAGTATCGTAATCGAGAGATTCCAGATTTCCTGGAATATCGAAGGTCTTTGCGTCCACCCAATCGTTGTAACCGAATCCGCGGCCAGCTGTGAACGGAGCTGACCTAAGCGCCGCGGCTCCCTGAGTGTCGAGCCATGCGATGGCGTTTGCCCGTCCTTCCATGTCGCCCTCGTCGACGATCGGAAAGAGGGTGTCCCAGAATTTTTCTTGCAGCCCCGCGACCATCTTTAGGCTGTCTCTAAGCCCGGCAAAGCCATAGATCTTGATCAGGGCCTCAGACAGCCAAACAGCTACTTGAAGGTCCTTTGATTTTGTGGCCAATGCAGGAACGGCTAGGTCGAGGACAGTTTGATAGTCGGCCGTCTTTATCTCGGACTGCCAGTCGCCGCGATTGAGCGTGTCGTCCTGGCGGCGAGCGTCGCTGATCTCCGTGTAAAGTCCGGAATATCGAAGGCTCTCACCAGACGGAGATTCTTCCGAAACCGGCTGAAAAATCGCATCAAGATCGATCACCGGAGGTGCCTGAACTGCTTCGCTCATCCAAAAAGACTCCTTGTTACAAATTACAAAGACGGGAAAAACTTACTATATTGCCTAGAGAATCAATATTCTATCCGAAAACTTTTTATAAAGCACCAAAAATATTGCACTTGCGGTTAATCGTGTTCAAATTCGATCGACTCGATATCCAGGATCGAACGGTCTGTGCCGTCCATCCAGAAAAGTTTGGTACCTTCGCCAATAAAGATGTCGTCGCCCAGATCACGCCAATCGGTCTTGCGGCCAAGACGTACGTCGTCGTCATCGTGTTTCCACGACCCGGAATAAAGCGACGGAATGAACATTTCACCCTTGGTACCCTCGACCAGTTCGACCTCGGCCTGGATCCAAAATAGATCTCGAAGTGTTTTGGGCTTGAAAAAGTCGATGCTCGCGACCTGCTCCATCGGAAGCCAAATGTACTGGTCCTTAAAGATCGCCTCGAAGATGCACATCGTAAGGTCGTTATAGTCGCGCAGGTCGCTTACTTCACTGCCGTTGACCCGTGCCTTGAATGCCGGCCGCTCTTCTTCGATCCCGTCGAGGACCGCGCGGGCTTCCACGGTATTCCCTTCGCGAATGCGGTTGTTTGCTTTGATCAGATCCTCGACATAAGTCGGCGGCGGAGCGAGAATTCCGGGCTGAAGGCTGTCGGAGAAATATCGTGCCCTTTCGCGTTCGGCCTTGAAATTCTGGCGATAGATCAACGCTCCGATCATCGCGTTGGGATCCTGATGGCCGATCACATCGAGCTGCTTGTCCGCGCGGTCCCAATCGCCGGCAAAGCACGAGAGCTCAAAGAGAAAGATGCGAGCCGGAATATCGGTCGGATTTGAACGCACGAAATTCAGAATGGCTTCGATCGCTCCGGTCAGGTTGCCCTCGTCGAGCAGGCGTTTTGCTTCTTCCATGTTTAATCTCCGATCAGCTTCATTTCAGCAGTGTCGCCGGCGCCTTCAATTGCCGGAAAATTGTCTTATCGAACAGGTCGCCGCCGTTCGGTTTAATGGTCGCACCAACGCTCTTGCCGCCAACGCTGTAGCTCAATGCATATTCGCCGGTCGCCTGTTTCTGCGGTTTGCCGGCCTCGACAAACCGGAACAGCCCCCAAGTTCCTGGGAACTTGAGATTGGACGTATCACCGGTCGCGGCAGTTTTCGACGGGGCTGCCGAATTTGTATTCGCCGCCGGAGCGGGAGCGGACGGCGATGGACCACCTGCTCCGGCCGTCATGATCACACCCGTTTCGGCGGACTGTGCTGCCGGGAAAGTTCCGTTGATCGAGGCGGTGCCCTCCGGCGTGACCTTCTGCCCATCGATCGTGATCTCGACTAGCGTGTCCTTGCCGGCTTTCAGGACAAAAGCGTAATCGAATTTCGGCGTCGGACTTGTTCCGAACAACGCCTTTCTCAGTGCAAATGCGTTATTCAGATAGGCGACGAAATCGTCGCTGAACTTTACGTCAGACGTATCTTTAACCTTGAGCTGGCCATTCGACTCCTCGAAGTATTTCTTGAGTTTATCGTCGTAGAATTTCGACAGCTTTCCATCAACTGGATTGAGGAACGCGGTCAGCTTGGTCAGGTCGGACTCGGCCTGTCCATCCTCGAACGGAAATCCCTTTTCGATCTCCTTTGCGGCGGGCAGCATTTCGTCGGTCCATGCCTTTTTGATCTGGTCCTGCGAACCCTGTCCAAGAAGCGAGCGCAAGTTTGCCAGCGGCTGCTGGATAAGCAGAGCGAGCTCCTGTGACGACGGCGTTTCGTTAAAACTCTGTACGAGATTTGAAACAGACGTCTCGGCGTCGCGAAGTTTGAGCTTATCGTCGTCATTTGCGAGAGCCGCGGCGATCGCCTTTATATCGTCGGGTGAGCGGCCGTTCAGCTTGTTAAAGACCGTGTTGAGGATTGCGCAGTATTTTTCGACCGGCGCATTTTCCTTATCGTCCTTTTTGCCGACGAATGTGAACAATGGCCTAAACTCTTTCTCCGGCTGCGAACTGCCTCCGGTATCGGAGTTCTGTGCCGAGACGAACCAGCTCTTGATCCAATCCCACCAGCCCTGGACATCGGGTTTGGCCGAAAGATTAGTATTTTTGCTGATCTCGATCAGCAGGATCTTCATCGGAGAGACTTGCGACGCCATCGTCTGCAAGGCCGGAGCGGCATTCTTTACGTCGTATGGTTTGACCGTGACACCCTTAACAAATGTTCGCCAGGTATCCGCATAGTCGCGATAGTAGCGATCCTCAAGCTTTGCCGAATCGGTGGTCTGCGCGACCTGCTTCTTTCCGATCTCGCCCATCACCCAGTCGTCCTCGCTGAGTTTTGCGTCGGCCTCGGAGATCGCCGTCTTCATCAGCAGATAGCCGGGCTTAGTATAGGCACCCTTTACGCGGACGCTGCCGGACATTAGGCTCGAGTCTGAGCCATTCCGGGTCAGGATAGATTCGACGGTAGTGATGCCGACCTTGTCGTCGATCTCCTTTGATATCTCCGTGACCTTTCGCTTGTAATAGCGGTAAACCGCGGGGAAATCCTGGAGCTTTTTACGCGTGTCATCGACCAGCTTCGCATCCGCCAGGATCCGCGGAAAGCTATAGTCGGCGTCATCGCGATCGACCTGTTTAGCCCAAAACTCAAGCTGCTGCTGAGCGGTCAGTTTGAGGTCGGCGGGTATCTTCGATTCGGTGGTCCAATATTTCTCAAGAACGGTCGCGATATGTGTCGAGTCGGCCTTGTCCTTGTACTGGCCGGTCAGCATCAAATACGCTTTCAAAAGATCGTAATTGTCGCTCAGGACCTGCTCCTCGGCATCGGTAAGCTTAGATGGATTGGCGACGGGGTTCGAGGCGGCAAATTTCTTAAGATCGGCTTCGACCTTTTTGATCGTCGCCGTCTTGTACCGGTTTTCGACAACGGACATGTACGTCTTCAACAAATACTGTTTATAGACGCGATTACCGGAGTACAATCCCATCCTCATGAACCACGGTGCTCCATGCCGCTCATAATCATCGAGTTTTACGAGCAATTCGCGAAGCTGGTCCGTTGCATTTATCTCGGCCCGGATCGATCGTTCGTCGGCTTTTGCAGGATCCTTGTATGCATCCGTCTTTGTGATCGTCAGGAGCTTTTCGCCGCGGTCGCGCGCGTCGTCGAGCAGCTTCTTGTTGTTGTAGAGCGATAGACCCGAAAGGGCTAGCAGCGAAATGACAACGGCCGCACCGAGCAGAGTCAATATCCATCCAAAGATGGGAGCCTTTTGCCGCTGGGCGAGTTGGGTCCGCACCAGGTCCTTATCTCGCAATATCACGTCACGCACGAGTCGATGCGAAAAATATGGCTCGGCCACAGTTGTCGGGGCATTCGGGCTCGATTTGGCGGCTGGCGACGCGGTGAAATAGAAGCCGCGCAAAAACGGGCTTTCGCTAAAAGGATTTGGACGAAAGAGCGTCGAGATCAAAGCACCGAACTTTCGCCTTGCCGCGCCAAAATGCAGCGGGAAATTAAAGATGCGCAGCTGTCGAACCGGCGGGAACGGAGCTGACAGGCGCGTTATCCGGCGTTTCATCACCGAATTTTGCAGGAGCTCGTACTCGGGATCGAATTCCGCGGGTGCGTTGGCGCTTTTATCAAGCGGAATGGTCGCGCCCCAGACGAGCGAACGGCCTTCGTTCTTAGACAGCGAGAATGAATCACGGCAGCCTTCGATACCGTCAGCATGTGTAAAGACGACGTAGACCGGAAACGTGACCTTGAGCCGCTGCATCGCCTCATCAAGGCGTGAGCGCAACACTTTGGCAACTTCGTCGTTTTCGCGTTCGTCCGCTTTGATCGTCTTATCGCCGTCTATGACGAGAATAAATCCGTCGAGCGGCCGCTGCGGGCGCCGTTTTTTGATCCCTTCGAGCAGAGCGTTCCATTCGTCGGCGTCGACACCCTCGGTCTGATATCTACCAGCCGTGTCGATGAAAACTGCGTCACTTGTAACGCGCCAGTCGACGTTCGCGGTCGGCCTCACGAATTTGAGTTCGGACGGGCGTTGGCTGGGAAGCGTCTGAAGGTCGAGATCGGCGCCGACGATCAGCGAAGATTTTCCCGATCTCGGGGTGCCGGCGATAATGTACCAGGGAAGTGAATAAACGGCTTCTTTTCCGCCCTCGCCCAGATTTGACGACTTCAGGAACTGGACAAGTTCATCGAGTCCTCGGTCAAGCTCGCTGTAGCTTCCAACGGAAGTCGTGGTTTTAGCCGTCGCCGCAGCCGGTGTTTGCTCCTGAGCCGGCGAGGACGATTCGGCCGCCGCTGCTTCTGCGGCCGCTTTCTTCTTTTTTCGTCGTGAGCCCACATAGCCGAACAGTAACGCGAACGGCAATGTGAGCAATACAAGCGCGATTATTACGATCTTATAGGTTGAGCCCACGCTGCTCGACGGCAGCATATAGACGATCAAACTAACGATGCCATAAAAGGACATCAGTCCGCCTAGACCGAACGCGTAGGACAATTGGCTTGTATGCCACGACATAATTCTCTAATGTTCCCGAACCATCACATCTGGAGACGATCCACCGTGTCCTGAAGGTATTTCGACGAAAGTAAAAATAGGACAAGGTAAATTATAAAGGCCGCGCCGAGCCCGGCGAATGCTCCGACTTTTGCCCACAGAGGCATGCCGCGTTTCGGCGGCGGCTTTGGCTGATCGTTCGCCAGCCAGTTTGGTGACAGGTCGGTGGGCTTGATCTTGCCGACCCTGACCAGGACATTGGCCGTGTTCTGCATGATCGCCAACAGTTTCTCCTGCTCGTAAACACCGTAACGCCCCTTAAAACCGAGGAGCATGCAAAAGTAATAGATCTCGATCGCGTCCTGAGTTACCTCGGGCTGGCTGATCATCGATTCGAGCTTCTCAAAAAATTTATTTCCGGCCAGCTGCTCGCCGAAATATTCGAGCTGCAGAGGATTTCTTTCCCATTCCGACTTAAGTGGAAAATTATTGGTGAGTATCGTCTCGTCGACGAATGACGCAAGAGCAAACTTAGAGACAGAGATGATCTTGTGGTTGAATTTGTATCGTTCGGACCGCTTTTCGAAGTCCTCGAGCAGCGAAGCGATCTTCGGCCGAAGATCGTTGGACGGCGACACGATACCGGCCTTGAGACGCAGGATCAGGTCAAAGACAGGGCCGGCGAAGGTTATCAGATCGTTTTTCGTTGAATTCGAGCTCATATTCCGCAACGTACAGATTTGATCGATGCAAAAGCTATGGTTTGACGGCGTACATCTCTAATTTCACGTCAATTATTTCATCCGGAACGTACACTGACAATACCTTTGACCCCTTGATGCCATCCCAGTAAGGCCCGATGCCGTCGAGATGAAAATACTTGAATCCAACGCGTGCCGGGATCGGAGCAGGCGGCGGATTGGCATGCGTCAAAACTACGCCGGGCAGAGCCGAACCGATAACAGAATCGATCACGTCACGAGACGCGATCTTGACCACTCGCGGCACGCCGTCAATAAGCTTGGCCTCGGGAATTTGCGAACGGACAGCGAGATAGAACGCGGCGTCCTTCAGCAGCCGTTCGTCGTCGACCCTGCCGACATAAAGCGTCTCGCGAGTCTTTTCGAGCGGGATCGGCACGCACCTGCTCGGGATGACGGTTTCGAGCAAATGCCTAAGCTGTTCGGACAAGTTAAAGAAAGTGAAATAGAGATCGTCATGATCGTATCTCACGATGTCCTTAGGGTGAAGTTCCGTTGAAAAGGTCGCTAGTTTACCGACCAGCCCTGCCATTTCGAGATAAAGTTTCTCAGGATGCACGAGCGGCGAGCGAAAATAATGCGACATCGCCGGAATCGATGAGTTGATCGTGTGCAGCAGCCAGAAAACGCCTGCGTCCGACGTCGTAAAATCCGCTAGCCCCGAGCGGCGTTGACGCCGCTGTTCACCGAGGCTGCCGCTTTTAGTGATCAAGATCTCGACGAGCTGTCGGAGCATGTTCGCGAGCCACACCGACGCGGACACATTTAAGATCGGCGGAATGTAGCTGTCGGACATCTTCATCTGCCCGGTCGGCGTACGTTCGAGTTCGGCGATCTTCAACGTGGTAAAGCCATCTCGGAGTTCGTCGTCGAAGATAATGCGAAGATTGCTCTTGGCGTAAGCGAGCGGCTGCTCGTTGGTGCCGCTGGTCTCGTCCTTTACAAGTGCACCTTCCTGCAGGTAGCGAAGATTCGGGCTCGCCTTGGCGCCGTTGGCCTGAAAATTCGCCTCGCCGGATTTCATTGCCGGGATCGCGAGATGGACACCCAATTTTTCAGCCTCTGCCTTAAAATGATCGCCGACCGGCCGGAGGTCAGGGACCCCTTCCATGTCGGGAACGTTTACGACCAGGCCGTCCGGCATTACCGCACGGCAATTTGTGATCTGAAAATTCGAATTCGCGATAGTCTCGTTGTTTATCTGCAGATCGAGAACACCGTAACCGAACGGCACAGCAGCTCGAAAACGCGAATTCAAGAGCTCTTCGTGGTAATTGTCAAATTGCTGAAAGTGGTGCGGCGTAAGCAGCATTCCCTCGTTCCAGACAATTTTCCGGTACTTGCTCATATTCGATCCGAAGACATACTAAGTGGTGTGGAGAAACAGTGAACGAACTCTGTCGAGAATTATTCTAGCCGATTGTCGTCGGTTTTTCGATTTTTCGCAAGTCACTTGGTTGCTCCATTTCAGAGGCCCCTACTGAATTCTCCGGAATTTGGCTGTGTGTCAGGTGCTCAAAGAATTCGGCGGCCCAGCGTTCGCCGGTCTTTTCGGCAAATGTCTCAGGAACTGACTCGGCCAACTCAAGCGCCCGAATGAGAGGCAAAACTCCCCAACGGTTAAGCAGCCCGGTCTGGCCAACGAGTCTCATGGCTCGCGACGGGTGCAGGACTATCGGAACTTTGTCGATCGTCGCGGCGGACGGGTTGGAACAATTCTCGGGCGGCGAGGTGACGAGGTATTCGCGACACGCGAGCGGCCTCGACTCATGGATCGAACACGACTCATCCTCGAGAAATGGGCACGCGATCCCTTGTTGAAAGTATTTTAGGGCCTCCGCGATCAATTCGTTCGGTACTTGATCAGGGTCCGCGGGCTTCGGACTATCGGCCAGCTCAGCGATCCGGTCGAACCACCCGAGCGATCTGAAATGGTCCGCGGCGGCTTGAAACCGTTCGCGCACGACGGCTTGCCTCGGTTCGGGCATCGCATTTACAAGTTCCGCGATCTGATAGACCTCGGCCTCGGATATCGGGACCGGTTGTCGGCAGCATGCTCCGCAGCCCATTTTACATGATATTTCGGCGCCCGTGGCCCGTATCTCATTTTCGCTAAGGCCGACGATCGCGTTGGTCATCTTTTGAAAAATAGGCAGCATTCTGGTCGGTTTGACCTGAAATGCAGGCACGGTCAGCTCCATATTCACCGGAATTTCACCGATCAGCACAGTGATGTTTCCCGTGAGCCACCGTTCATCGTCCATAGTGATACCTGTCCTCAAAAAGTTAGTGCCTCCGTACTGACGCCGAAATCCTTGGGATTTTGCGCTATGGTGCCGATCGCAAGAAATTTGACCGCGAAATCATACTCTGCGTCCGTGATCTTACCTTGCTTCTTCAGAAACCAGATCGTGCGAATGTCGCGGGCGAGGTCCGGCATCTTCGTCGCCAGATCCTGCAGCATGTTCCGCATTTTCATAAAATCGCCGGCGGCACCTTGATCATAGGCGGCAATTATTACGAGGCATTCTTCGCCAAGCTCGTTCGATAGTTGTGTGCCGAGCCGGTCTAGAGTCGCGGCCATCGACTGAGCGGTTTGCAGGACGTCGCCGCTCGAATTACCGAGCTTGGTGATCGCGGCGATCGCGAGAAGGTCGGGCTTAAGATTCTTTGAAACCGCCAGCGACTTGAGCGCGGCAGAGTTCTTTCGGGCTGACGCGATATTAGACGCAAGGGCGGCCGAACT
>JBDTZO010000242.1:0-13689 GCA_040005135.1 Acidobacteriota bacterium
ATTTCGGGACGTAGCGCAGTCTGGTAGCGCGTTCGCTTGGGGTGCGAGAGGTCGCTAGTTCGAATCTAGTCGTCCCGACCAATAACAAAAAAGTTCACTTGTACACCATCTGTACAGTGAACTTTTTGTTTTGACTGTGCACCTTATTCGGAGATCTGAACCGAATGTGGGCGAGGGTAACGATTCGTCGAGAAGACCTGTCGTCGGATCAGCATCGACATAAATGGATAACTGACTTCGCGAGAGGCCACCTTTTCTCGATGCGATGACAACAGTCTAAACGTTGAATACGGTGGAGATCGCATCAAGAAAACGTCGAGTCCGATTCGGGTTGATATAGGATCTCTTCGATCCTCAATCGTCGAATACGGGATGGAGCTTGAACCTCGACCGTTTCGCCGCGTTTGTTGCCGAGCAAAGCGGTGGCAATTGGTGCGAGGATCGAGAGCTTTCCTTGTTCGTAATTAGCTTCTGAGGGAAATACAATTGAGTAGACCTGCTCCGTACCGGTATCCAAATCCTTTAACTTTATCTGTGAACCCATGGTTACAATGTCCGGAGATATCTGTTCGGACGCAACGGTTTCCGCGAATTCCAATTTTTCTTCCAGATCGTTAGCGTAGGTAAAATCTGCCTTTGTATCCTGTTTGCGGACCCGCTCGATCAAATGTCCGAGACGTTCGCGATCGATCTCTGTCGTGTATATTGCCATTTCTTTTAACATGTAAGTTACTTCCTCCGTATTATGTTATTTTTTGCTGGATCCTATCGGGCGAATGTCGAAAACGCTGACCCTAAGTCTTGCAACCTATCGAGTTCAACTTCCACAGAGACGTTCAGTCCATCCGGCAGGGAAATAGCGTTGAACTAGATCTCTATTTTTATTTCAAGCTTGCGAAGTCGATCGCCAAATATCTCAGTGCGAAGCTGTTGCGGACAATTTTAAGTTATCCCATGCATGCTCCGCTGATAGTCCTGTTTGCCGTTCAATCAATACGTCATTCTTCTCCACTGTTTCGACAGTCCTCACTATTTCAAGTGAATACGAACTTCGGCTCAAAAGTGATCTCGCCGAACTCTGCGTGAGGTCCGACCCGCTCGCGATCTGGTTTACGAACGAATTTTCGCCATCGGCAACGAAAAGGCAATCAGGTTTAAGATCGCTTATTTTCTGTACTATCAATTCGAGCGGAGCGGTCGCCTCGATGATCCTCGTTGAAACGAGGAGGTCAGACGATTCGAGCAATCTTGTTCCCCAATTTAGATCGAGATCTCCTTTTGCTGGCGGCGATGCGTTGATAAACCTGGGCATTTTCCATTTGAAATGCTCAATTGTCGTCGCCTGCGAAGATGAATCTTTCTTTTTACTCAGATCATACCTAAGCACGGTGAATAGACAGACTTCGCTTCCAACGGGCCATAGGCGACGAGCAACTGAGCGGATGAACGTCGGGTCGACAGTGGATCCGGTTAGAATTGCAATGGTTTGATTAACTGGATCCTCGGTTGATACAAACTCATGATAGTTTTGCGTTCGTGCGAGTCGGACCGAGCATTTTGCCTTCGATACGACACGCCAAAGATCGGATCTATGACTATTATTTGACGTTTCAGCAATGCCGCTCTGGGATCCGAGAATAATTAGATCTGGTTTCCATCTTGCTATCTTCTCCAGTATTTCGCTCGACACCAAGCTCGAACCGTTCAGTGTTTCAATTCGAATATTCCACATCGGGAACCTTAATGAGAGTCGTTTACATATCTGGAGCGAAAGCAGTCTTTCTTCCTCTAGTCGCCTTCGGGCCGGAGCGTAGGAGCTCGTACCCGATCGTTCTAAATTCATACGGCGTTCGCTTCGGGCTTGCAGAACTTCGTCCAAGGATTCCGGCAGCCACACATCCGTAATCACGACCACGATTTCGTCATTGCTTCCTAGCCCGGCAGCCCCCAACTCAAGCAGAGCGTTATCCGCATATCTTGTTCCGTCGTATGGAATTAAAACCTTCATATCATTAAAAACAGACGTTTCAGTAAGATTATCAGTGCGACCGAATATGGCTTATCCAGTTTGTCCAGCCATTGCCGGTCGCACCCGGAGAGATTACTTCGTCTCTCCTTTATCAAATGTTGCCCACCGCTACAGTCGGGTGCAGCTCACCCAGAATCAATTAATCTGCGTCGAATTGCTCATTCGTCATGTTGACGTTCGAAAAGTCGACTTCATTCACTGAGTTTGACGGTTTCTGCAAGTTGCTTTTTCGAGAATGAATTGCCGCCCAAACGACAAAACCAAAAAACGAACCTGCTAACAAAACGGTCACGATGATCGCTCCAATATCCATAATTTAATTCCTCGTGAGATCTAGATTGCTGGCTTCCACTGACAAAGTGCATTTCCTGGAATGTTGTTCTCGATCCTTCGAAAGTCGCCGTAGGGCGAAGTAGATGGATTGAGAGGTCAATGCGGCGTCAGCGATCTTACGGTCGCCATTTGTGACGGCCGCCACTACTTTCGAATCGTCGAGATCATCGACCGGATGCCCGCAGTGGGCAAATGCGCGTCTAATGCGGGCTATATGCCGACGCCGATTCATTTCCTTTACCTTTCTGCTAAATGCATTTAACATTATTTCCTCAACTTGCTATTTTAGCCGCTCAAGCGTATCTCAAGCGTGCACCGACACCGCCGACATCCTCAAGAAGACTTCGGTCTTCAATAAACGTTATGGCGGCTCCGGTCGATAGTGTTCGAGCCACTAACAGGTCCGCGACTGCTGCCGCCGATCGTGGTTCATTTAGATTCCGGGAAAGCGTTTTCGGCGCCGCAGAGATCGACGGTACCCGGTTTAACGACTTTTGGTCGACGCTGATCTCTCTCAGCGACGAGCTGAGTATAAGTTCATCGACTTGCCCGTGTACCAGGGCATCAAGCGTGTCACGCAAGCCAACGACCGCCATTCCCCCTTCGCGATATTTGTCGAGAAGGTCGCGTACCTTCTCTGCGTCTATCTGCTTATTGTTATCGCGGAGAGCTCCCATCGTTGCTCGGAGGACCTCGTGTTCCGGAGTTTTAATATCAAGTCGCAGGATATCGACGATCTTGTTCTTAAAAGGTGCTGGCAGGTGTTCCTGCAACAAGGGAATTATCACCTCATCTCCAGCGAGAACAATATATTCGGTATCTTCTTGTCGCACTACGCGATCGAGCAATTCAACGATTTCCTTCACGAACAGCATTCTATGGTTTTCTATCCATCGTTGAAAGCGAAGATGTGACCTATCGCCATCGAATGTTCTGGCCGTGTTCGCGTTCTCGATTTCCACAGCACTCTCAGTCTTCCCCAAGTTAAAGACAAAAAGCCGGGCCGCAGATGTGTCGGCAACAAGTGCGACGTAACGCGGGAATTGGTCGATCAATCGAGCAAGCGGATATAGATGCGGAAGTTCTAAAACATGCAGCGAGTGCTTTTGGATCGGAGCGTCCAGTTGAATCGCATTGAAATAGTTGTCCGCGCCCGCGCAGGCAAAGATCGCCAAGCCGTTAGTCGAAGGTTTTAGTTCGTCCCGCAAGTATCTAGCGATCCGCCCGGCATCGCGTTCAAAGCATTCGCGTTCGATCGAGCCGGGAACCAAAGTTTTGGCATGATTGCTCAATTCTTTGCGCACAAATCGTTCGAACTCATCCCGTCCGTGCCGGTTCGCCTGAGTATTTAAATAAAGGCTCGTAAACGGAAATCCGTTTGGTTCAAAAGCCGCCAATTGCTCTAATTGTTTACTAAGCAACATAAGTGAATCCTCCGTGAATGTTTTTGGTCATCCGACCTTTGGCAGCCAAACGGCGTTTCGTAATATGCCGGATCCTGGCCGTCGAATAAATATCGATGATGTCGATACTTAGACTCTACCGGATATGGCCAACGCGTTTAAGCGTATTAACACCCGACACCTCTGGGTGTTAACACCTAGCCGCTGTGGCCATTATCCGACGGTCGGCGAATCGTTTCGATAGGCGCGGCTCTCGGGAGAAAACACCTGGCTTTGGCAGGTATTAACTCCCTTTCTCTTACTGCCGCAACGGTTAAAATTAGAGAAGAGTTTATGATGCCAAGTCTCAGAAAAGGCGACATTTACAGATCACAAGGAGGATGACAAGAAATGAAGGTATTGATTGGGTACGATGGATCCGCAAGTTCCGATGCAGTGTTCGAAGACTTAAAAAGAGCAGGCTTACCGCCGGACGCGGAAGCCGTGGTTGCGTCGGTTGGCGATCTAGTGATGAGCAGCCGGTCTGTGCAGGATGCCGTCGTTCAGGCGGTTTCTTCGCAAAGCGGCGCGGCAGGGGCTAAGCGTGCGCAGACGTCTACTGACACCGTCATCGAAGAAACGAAGGCTTTCGCGGAACTTGGAAAAAAACGTATACAGGAGCATTTCCCAGGTTGGAAAGTCAGTTCAGAGGTCTTTACAGGAACGCCTGCATGGGTATTGATCGACGCCGCGGAAAAGTTAAATGCGGATCTGATCGTGGTTGGCTCCCAGGGACGCTCAGCGGTCGGCCGCTTGCTTTTAGGCAGCGTCTCGAAAAGGATCGCTACAGACGCCCGCTGCTCTGTACGGGTCGCACGAGCGGTTGATCAGAATGGCGAGTGGCCGTCCTCGAAACCGCCGCGGCTGCTCGTCGGCGTGGACGGATCGCCGGACGCCGAACAAGCGATTTTCTCCATCGGTCAGAGAGTTTGGCCCGACGGAACCGAGGTACGGCTTGCCGCGATAAATGACTCCGCGCCGCCGCCGAGTATTATCGCCCGACTCCCGCAGGCTGCTGCAATGATCAATAGCTACATGCGAACAAGGGAAGTTCGCATAGCGTCGATGCTCGATTGGGCAACGGAGGAGTTGGGCCATATAGGCTTGAGAACCTCGGTTTATCAGGAAAAGGGCGATCCTCAACAGGTCCTGCTCGACGAAGCAGAAAAGTGGCGAGCCGATTCGATCTTTGTCGGAACCCGCGATCTTAAGAGCTCTTTTGAGAGGTTCAGGCTTGGCAGCGTCTCTACAGCGATTATGACAAACGCCCATTGTTCGGTCGAGATCGTTCGGCCGCAGGAGGTAACGATGAAATAGTCAATTCCCGCAAGTCAGCGGATCGCCACAATACTATTAGAGCATTAGGTGTACGTAAAAGGAGGTCGACATGCCCGATTATATCTCGAGAAAAAAGCTAAAGAAAAAGGTATTAGACAGATGGGAAAACGAAGGTGGAAATGTTCGCGTGGCCGCAAATAAATCGCGTGAAAACAGTCCGCCGCCCAAGCGAAAACGAAAGAAAGATCGTCTCGGAGATGCGCTTTAGACAACTTAGGTGAGAATGAAACTCCAGGCCAAGCGTGCCGTCAAACGAGCTTGAGTTCTGAGGCTTCTTTTCTTGCCGCGACGAGCAGGGTTTGTATGCACGCTCAAGTTGTAGCGGGCATACAGACCCTGCTTCAGTTATCAGGGCCGAACATTGAGAGGAACAGAGAGAACCTCTAAATCGAGGCGAAGCCCAAATCGAGTGAACTTACTTCATTCGGCCAACTTCCCGTCAAACGTTTGTCGTAGCGAAGAGTAGATCGGCGAGATCGTCCGCGTGCTCTTCTTCAACCGCGAGAATTGTTTCGAGCAATCGACGTGTTGTTGGATCTTTTTGACCGAAGTAATCGACCATTTCGCGATAGGTTTGGATAGCGATCCGCTCGGCGATCAAGTCTTCACGCAGCATGTCTTCGAGTGAAGTACCTTCGACATATTCTGAATGGCTTGCCTTTGCGATCTTCGCGGGATCCATCTCGGGTTTTCCGCCAAGTTGATTGATTCGCTCGGCTAAAAGATCGGCATGGCCGAGCTCTTCATTCGAATGTTGAATGAACTCGGCTGCCGCACCCTCTTTATGGATGCCGGTAGCAGCAAAGTAATGAAAACGATAGCGCAGCACGCAAACGATCTCGGTTGCTAACGCACTGTTTAGCATCCTTACGACCTCGTCTTTATCGAGGTCGTAATCGGGGGTCACGGCCCCGTCTTCAAGATCCCTGCGAGCTCGCTCGCGAATAGTCTTTGTGTCTGTTAGTGGTCCCATGATATTTGTCTCCTTTTGACGAACTAATTAATCTACCAATCTCGATCTTATTGTATCGGGAATGACCGACAAAAAGCGTGAAAAGTTAAACAGGCATTGGAACGGACCTTAGGATATCTTTTCAAGATACCGCTTCAATACAAGGGCTTCGTTATGCTTTTCGTCTCGGGCCGCATATATAAGCGTGATCGTTCCTTGATTGGCCTTTCCCTTTAGAATTTCGATCAAGTCATCGTTATGACGGATCTCCGTTTCATAGCGGCCGCGGAACCTATCCCATTTTTCCGGGTCATGTCCGAACCATTTCCGTAGCTCCGTAGTGGGAGCAACATCTTTTAGCCAGAGATCAACGCTGGCCTTTTCTTTCGTCAAGCCGCGCGGCCAGAGCCTGTCCACTAGGATCCTGCTGCCATCATCCTTCGCGGGCTTCTCATACACTCTTTTGATCTTAATATTCATGACTCATCGAGGCCAGGGCTAATAACCCGAGAACTCTTCGGTTCGTATATTGTCATCGTCGACACCAGCTCCATTCAATATCCCACGCATCGCCGCTACCATCGGGGGCGGCCCGCAGAGATAATAGATAGGGGCGGAAATGTCGCTAATATAGCGAGACAACATCTCTTTAGTTATAAATCCTGTCTCGGCATCCCAGTCTTCGGTTGAATTCTCCATTTCGGTCATCGTGCCGATAAATGTGAAGTTGGGGTTTTTCTCCTGTGCTTCCATCAGATCGCCAAGAAATGCCGCGTCCTCCGGCCGTCGGTTGGAATCGAAAAGAAAGATCGAATGCCCGAGATCATCGTGAGCCGCTTGCAGAATTATGCTTCGGACGGGCGTGACTCCTATGCCTCCAGTTAGGAAGACGGCCGGAGTTTTTGCATTGTTATGGAGAGTAAAGGAGCCGTATGGGGCATCCAACACAAGTCCGGTTCCAATTTCCATCGATCCGAGTACGCGCTTAAAAGCAGTATTGCGCATTCGGGTCGCCAAAATAATATCTTCTTCGTATGGGGCGCTCGCCAGTGAAAATCCGCGAATATTGCCTTCGGCGTCCGTTTCCGAAGGATTTACCAATGTGTAATCGCCAAACTGCCCTGCCTTGAAGGTAAACCCTTCCGGCTTTTCAAAGTAAAATGCCATTGTTCCGGCGGCAATTTCTTCTCGACGCTTCAGTTTTGTTTCATAAATTGGCATAGGTACATTGCCTCCTCGTCCATTTGCGGGTATAACCGCACTGATCTTCCCTTTCACGTGAATTGGCCGCCATCGAGATTCACTCTTCGAGTTTTGCTTCTATCGTGATCTGAGCATTCAACACTTTCGAAACAGGACATCCGGCTTTCGCACTATTGGCGGCCAACTCGAAAGCATCCTGGGTCGCTCCAGGCACTTTCGCCCTGACGTCTAAGTGGACCGCCGTAATAGTGAATCCGGACTCTATCTTCTCGAGCGTAACTGATGCCACTGTATTGATACTCTCGGCTGTAAGGCCGGCTTGCTCTAGCTGTAACGATAGAGCCATCGAGAAACAGCCGGCGTGCGCTGCTCCGATCAATTCTTCAGGGTTGGTGCCAGTCCCATTCTCAAAACGTGTCCCGAACGAGTATGGTGTATCTGAGAGCACACCACTCTCGGTTGAGATCATTCCCTTTCCATCTTTGAAGCTGCCATTCCAAATGGCTGATGCATTTCGTTTCATTTTTCCTCCGATCACTTAGTGTTTGTCGCCTTTTCAATTTATAGTCGCGTACCCGAACGCCGTCGTCCACTCAATTCTCCGAAATAAAGTGTGTGTACGAATTCCTTAGGATATCGTCGCGGGTGATGATGCCGATCAATTGATTATCGCTAGCCACCGGCAATTGATCGACTTCGGCCATCATCATCGTCTCGTACACTTTGGCGATCGGCATCTGCGGGGCGACGATTTGGAAATCATCGAGCGTACACATAACTTGACCGACCGTTTTATTTGTTAATCTTGCATGACGCATAAGCATCACTTCCGCCGGCGTGATCATTCCGGCGAGCCGATCATTCTCGGCCACGAAATAATATTGATTGCCGGTCCTGAGCAAATGCTCGTTGACGAACACCTGCAGATCCATCTGTCCATGGACGATCTCACAATCACGCTGCATCAGGTCGTCTACGCGTAACGGACTGATTATTTTAACGTCGCGAGGCGATTCATAAGCTCCGCGGGCCGAAGTCAGTGAAATTGCACCGATCAGTAAAAGCCAAAGGCCGTTTAAGCCGCCACCCAATATCTGGAACGCCCCCCAGACAAGAAAAAAAGTTGCGATAAATTGACTAATATGCACGGCTAAACGCTTCGAACGCGCCTTTTTGTGGCTCCGCATCCAAACCATCGCTCGAAACACTCGGCCACCGTCGAATGGGGACACCGGAATGAAGTTGAAGATCGCCCAAACGACATTGAGCACGCCTAGCCAGACGATCGCTGCAAGTGCCGAAGTCGGCGGATCTGCGCCATGCATTTCGGGCGACCAGCCTAATATGACCGCCGAAAGTAGACAGAATGCTCCGATCGTAAGAGAAAAAATTGGGCCGGCGAAACCCAGAACATACCCGGTGGCCGGATCGTTGGCTTCTAAATGACTAAGCTCTATATCTCTAAAACCTGATTGCATCTTGGATCGCTTCGCCAGCCCGACAATTTTCATTACGAGTGCCAGAGCCAACTCGCGAAAAATAACAGTGGCGAAAAACAGGAGTCCAGTTACGAACGCCGTTGTCCAAACTGTCCAGAATGCGGTAGAACCCCAATCGCCGGTTATTGCTGAATGCTGAATCGTGATAATGAGCGCAATGACGATTGGAGCCAGCAACCATCCAAAGTGGATTTGACGCTGAGTGCCAAAAACCCGACCGATCCTAGAATCTCCCTTCATTCGACCTTCTTTTTCCTTTGCTTCGGCCACTGTCCATAGTAGCTAGGCTATTTCTCTACGACGACCAATGCAGGACGTAAGAGTTTGTTGTTCCAAAAATAGCCGCGCCGAAATTCGCTTTCCACCGTCCCCGAATCGTTCTCACCAGTAGTGACTACATGGAAAGCTTCGTGCCGCTCCGGATCGAATCGCTCGCCCTTACTCTCAAATGGTATAACTCCATTCAGCCGAAGAACGTCGTTTAATCGCCTGCGAATGACGTGAAGGCCTTCTGCCACTTGATCCGCATTATCGTCTAGATTCTCGACGGCACGCTCGAAGTCATCCGCAAATGTGATCAACTGCAGCAGTAATTCTTGTTTACCGCTGTCCGCTGCTTCCAAACGCTCTTGTCGAACTCGGCGGCGGTAATTGTCAAATTCCGCGGCAAGGCGCGAAAACTGGTCCCGTTCAGACCTTAACTCCTCTCGCAATCGTTCGACATCTTCGTCGACCGGATCGAACGAAGCTACCTCGCCAGCAAGGCCGTCTTGATCGCTGACAAAAATTGCTGCTGTCTTCGTATCCTCGTCTCTCATAATGTTCCGTTGAAATCGTTTCGGGCTTTCCGCCTTAGCGGACTCGATCGATCGTGTTCGTATTATTCAGCTGGTTCGCATAGACGCTTACCCACATCTACTCTACTTTTTTCGGATAAGTAGTTTGAGAGTATTAACACGCGAAGATCGCAAGTGTTTACACTTAAATGGAAGTTGTGACCGGTTTGGCAGATAGATATGAGCTAAATGCACCTTGGAATTCAAGTATGGCTGATCAGTTTTCCCGCACCATACTCGTCGCGCAAATATAAATAACCGAGGGCGAGCGTCTCGTCCTCCAGACTGTCGCTTACATCCATTTCCCGGGGATGGACCCGGTCGCCCAGCCGGCTGAGCGACCAAAGGAGGAAATGACGAACCGAATCGGTGGAAACGGGATAGTCTGTCGAGTCCGACTTTAATGCGCGGACTACTTCAACTGCCGAGGCTCCGTGATACTCCCGGTTTTCAACCTGAAAGACAAGCATGTGTTCGGCTCTCCAGAGCTGAGCTCCCAGCTAACAACGTGCGAATTGAAACAGCTTACTATTTTAATGAAAGCGAAATTAGCGAACGAGAGTGTTATCACTCCTAAAAACAGGTGTTTACTCTCGCTGCCCCTGTTGCCTGGTTTGCTATTCTCGAAAAATAACTGCGATACCGTGTGTTGCAATCGTGGCCGACCAGTTTTCCCGAGCCGGCCAATCAAATGACAATGCAGTGAAGATAAAGCATCATTGACAATAATGGTGAAAGGTTTTTTTAACAATTCGAACATGATTCGGAACGGGCCTGGCCAACTCGAAACCGATCCGCCAATTCGAGGTGAGCTCTTTAGTGCTGAAAGGCTTGAGCATTTTGCAGCTATTCTCGCCAACGACCATCAGGGTGTAGATCTACCAAAACGATTTAAGCATTTAAGAGCCCGCCTCGATGATAATGGCGCGGTTCTGGTCTCGGCTTATTATTCCTTAACAAACGCAATTCGTGATGAACAGTCCGTGTCGCCAGCGGCGGAATGGATGGTTGATAATTTTCATATTGTCGAAGAGCAGTTGCGAGAGATCAAGGAGGATCTGCCGCCGAGCTATTATCGCGAATTACCAAAACTCACCCAAGGTGAGTTCGCCGGATATCCGCGTATATACGCGGTCGCGATGGCCATAATTGAGCACACCGACTGCCGGCTTGAGGCAGACACTCTCGAACGATTTCTTCGCTCTTATCAAACGGTTACGCCCCTTACGATCGGCGAGTTGTGGGCGATCGCGATCACTCTCCGAATAGTTCTGGTGGAGAATCTTCGAAGATTTGCCCAGCGGATCGTTATATCACGTGAAAAACGTGAAGAGGCCGAAACGCTCTCATATGGATTGATCGAATTAGCCAATAAGCAACCGGAAGAGGTATTGCCATTTATTATCAAACGCCTGGATCAGCGTACCGAATTTGAAAGTGCCTTTGTCGAGAGGCTGACACGCCAACTGCGCGACCAGGATGTTGCAATTGCCCCCGCATATGAATGGTTGGCAAATAAGCTTCAGGAACAGGGATCGAGCATCGAGCAGGCGATCGAAGCAGAATTTCAGTCGCAGGCTTCAGCCCAGGTAACGGTCGGAAATATCATCACCAGCATGCGGATGCTTTCGGCTGTCGATTGGCGATCATTTTTTGAGAGCGTCAGTCTGATCGATCCGGTCCTTGGCGCGGATCCGGCAAAAATCTATTCCAAGATGGATTTTGCTACCCGCAATCATTATAGAGCGGTTATCGAACGCATCGCGAAACGTACCAAAACCGATGAATTGACCGTAGCGGCGAAAGCTGTTGAGCTTGCCGGCGCGGCCCTACTCCGAGATCCATCAGATCAGCGACACGGACACATTGGCTACTATCTGATAGGTCAGGGTGTCTCAGAGGTCGAAAACGAGTTTGGTTATCGTCCGCTAGTCTCTGAAAGCGCCAGTTCGCTAGTGTTGCGATACCCGACGTTTTCTTACCTCGGTTCGGCGGCCTTATTGACGGCTTTGGTCACGACACTGCTGATTTCGACAGCGGTATATTTTGGGGCCGGCTATCCGTTGGCTCTGATATTTGGGTTGCTTTCGCTTATTCCGGCCAGTGAATTGGCTCTGAACGTAGTGAATTGGGACCTGAGTTTAATGATCACTCCCAGCCGGTTGCCGCAAATTGAGACAACTGACGGCATTCCCGAAGACGCCCGCACATTTGTCGTTATTCCTTCTCTCTTAACTAGCAGATCGGTAGTCGAAGAGCTTGTGGAAAAACTCGAGGTCTATAGCCTCGCCAATCATGATGATCATATTTATTTTGGCTTGCTTAGCGACCTTTCCGATGCCGCTACCGAAGAATTACCCGAAGATGCCGAAATCATTAGTCTTGCCCGTGAACGAATTGAAGAGCTAAATCAGAAATACGAAAAGGCGGCCAGCCAAAAGTTCTATCTTTTTCACCGTCGACGCCAATGGAATGAAAACGAACAAAAATGGATGGGTGCGGAACGCAAGCGCGGCAAACTAGAGGAATTCAATAGGTTGCTGCGTGATGACGGAAACACGAGTTTCACTGACCTATCGGTCGATAGGCAATTTCTGCGGCAGATAAAATACGTCATTACCCTGGATTCAGACACGCAGTTGCCGAGAGATACGGCACGCAAACTGATCGGCATCGCTGAGCATCCGCTCAATCATCCGGAATTCGATGAGCAGCTACAACGCGTTACGAGGGGTTACGGAATACTACAACCACGGGTAAGCATTTCGCTTACAAGCGCATCGCGCTCCTATTTTGCTCGGATCTTTTCAGGGAACACGGGGATCGATCCCTATACGACGGCATCGTCCGATATATATCAAGATCTGTTTGGCGAGGGAAGTTTTGTTGGTAAAGGTTTGTACCACGTCGATGCGTTTTCCGCCGCGCTGAAAGATAGAGTGCCCGAAAACTCGCTCCTTAGTCATGACCTTTTCGAAGGTTTGTACGCCCGTAGCGGCCGCGTTTCCGATATCGAATTTCTTGATGATTTCCCGACACATTTTGACACTTTTTCCGAACGGTCGCATCGATGGGTCCGCGGCGATTGGCAGATCGCGGGCTGGATCTTTCCGTGGATCAGAAATGCCGGAGACAAATACAAAAGAAACAACCTGTCAACAATTTCTCGGTGGAAGATCGTAGATAATCTGCGCCGGAGTTTGGTGGCTCCGGCTATCTTCCTCTGGCTGTTAGCCGTATGGACCGTTATTCCAGGTTCGCCGTTATTGTGGGTACTTTTCATTGTTTTCTTGTTGGCCTTTCCGGTCTATGCTCATCTGGAAACTAACTTATTGACCCATCCGCGCGGCATCCCGTGGACTAGTCATTTTTGGAGTGTTTTCGGGGATTTTCGGAACAACACGGTACAAGTTCTGATTCTAGCCTCAGTACTAGCACATCAGGCATATTCGAATACCGATGCCGTTGTACGTACTCTCTACCGTCAATTTATATCGCACCGTTCGCTGCTCGAATGGAAAACGGCTGCTCAAAGTGAAAGGGACTATCCGCACGATCAGGCGACTTTCATCCGCCTGATGAGGGTGTCTGTCTTCATATCAATTATTAGTTTGGTCCTGGTCGCATATTTGCGTCCAGCAGCTCTGTGGGCTGCAGCTCCAATTTTATTTGTATGGATGTTGTCGCCGGTCATCGCGTATCGGATCAGTCTCAGACCGCGAATTAAACCGACCTCAATTAGTGAGTCGGACATGAAAATGTTGCGAATGATCGCCCGGCGCACTTGGCGATTTTTCGAAACGTTTGTAGGTGACGATTCCAATTGGCTGCCGCCGGACAATTTTCAGGAAGATCCGCAGCCAAAGATCGCCGAGCGAACTTCGCCGACGAATATCGGTTTGCTTCTATTATCAACAATTTCTGCTCACGATTTTGGTTACATTGGAACGCTAGAGCTTACAGAGAGACTTGGCTTTACGTTCGCCACGCTGGAAAAACTTGGAAAGGTTAAAGGTCATTTTTTTAATTGGTACGACACAAAGACCTTGGCACCATT
>JBDTZO010000064.1:0-40854 GCA_040005135.1 Acidobacteriota bacterium
GGTAGGCCGAGCAGGGATTGAACCTGCGACCCGCGGATTAAGAGTCCGCTGCTCTACCAACTGAGCTATCGACCCAAAGCAAACTCGGATTATAGCAAATACTTTTACTTTGTCCAAAAAACGCAAAATGTTTTATTTTCCTACGTTCAATGCTTGGAGAATCGGACGCAGACGTTCAATATAGTTGATTCGATGAGAGAGTGTCCCAAATGTGAAGTGTGTTTTACCGACGATGTCGCGGTTTGTCCGGCCGACGGCACTGCTTCGCGTCATTCGCTGCCCGGATCGCCGCTGCTTGCCGACCGATATTTTCTGATGAGTCGACTTGGACGCGGAGCTATGGGCCAGGTCTACTTGGCTAAAGATAAGAAGTTTGACACGCGAAACGTGGCAGTCAAGACGGTTCGACCCGATCTACTTAACAGTGAAGACCTGCAGGAAGGCGAAGCGATCGCCCGCTTTGGCCGTGAAGCCCAGGCAGCGGCCTCGATCCAACATCCGAACACAGTGAGCGTCACTGACTTTGGTGAGACGACGGACGGTATCTTTTACCTCGTAATGGAGTATGTCCAAGGTGAGACACTGCACAAGCTTTTGCGGCGAGAGGGAACTCTGCCAGTTCGCCGAGCCGTTAGACTGTTGCGGCAGATCGCTGACGGCGTCGACGCGGCCCATGACCTTGGGATCCTTCATCGTGACCTTAAACCCGCGAACATATTTATAATGCAGAAGGGAAAGGGCGGCGATGGGTTCGTCAAGGTTGGGGATTTTGGCCTCGCGAAGATCATAAATCAGACGATCACAGATACTAGCTCGAATGCGACCCCATCGTCTCGCGGAATTATCGGCACGCCTGAGTTTATGTCGCCCGAGCAGATGCAGCCTGAGGTCGGAGTCGACAAGCGTGCGGATCTCTATGCCCTCGGCACGATCGCATACCTGATGCTCGGCGGCAAGACACCGTTTACCGGTGATCTGATGCAGCTGGTGATGCAAAAGATAATGCACAAGCCCGCACCACTGTCTTCGATCCGCTCGGACATACCGGCGGATGTTGAGCGGGTCATTATGCGAGCCCTCGAGATCGATCCGGCAAACCGGCCGGACTCGGTCGCTACGTGGATAAGGGACCTTGAGAACGCAGCTGAAGACGTAGACGAAAGCCGAAAGACGGGCGTTTCACGCCTTGTCGTGCTAGCACCGATCAACGCTGAGGTTTACGTCGACGACGAAAGAAGGGGCAGCATCGGAAGCTCCGGGCGCGTCGTACTCACCGACATTCCGGCGGGCCAGCACGTCCTGCGGGTTTCAAAAGCGGGCGAGCGAGATGACGAACGAGTGATCGAAATCCGGGCGGAAGCGAATGAACAGGTTATCCAGGCGCAGCTACGGCCGGTACATGGAACCGCAAGCCAGCCATCGCCCTCGGAGGGAGCAAGCACCGGCGGCTCACAGCAATCCAGCGTGATCCCGGGGATCGTGGCATGCTCAAACTGTCATTCCCGTTTCGCGGAGGGCGTCAAATTCTGCGGCAGGTGCGGTAGCGGATCGTTCGTATTGGTCAGCGCTGGCGAGAACCAATCGACCTTCCCATGCCCTCGATGTTCGATTCCGCTCGCTGTAAATTCACGATTTTGTGGACGATGCGGTCTAAATATTGCGCCTCCGAGCCAATCAGCGGCAAGGCAGCCAGTAGGTTTTACATCTGCATATCGTCAAACGATTCCTCCACAGGCGGAACGTTTGTGCCGCCGATGCGGCGGAGCTTATCCGGCACACATTAAGTTCTGCGGCCGCTGTGGGCTAACGTTGCAATAAACGAGGAACGGATGCCTAATTAATTGCGTATCGCATTTAGTAGGAGTTCAGACGTTGTTTGCGTATAATATGTCCAAACTGCGGATAGACGTCCAGGCCGGCCAGGAGAGCAACGATGAAAATTTGTCCCCGATGCAGTAAGACCTACAATGACGATAATCTAAATTTTTGTCTCGATGACGGCAACGTGCTTGAACAGGCAGGCAGCGCTCCGATGCCTGATACTGTGATGATGAATCAGCCGAGGACGACATCACCGTCCCCACAGGTCCCGACTCAGTATCCACCGGTTCAGCAGGCAGCACAGCCGGCATGGAACACAGCACCTCAGCAACAACAATCACAGCCAAAAAAATCTTCCAAGACATGGGTTTGGGTGCTGCTTATACTTGGAGTTCTGGCGTTGCTGTGCGGCGGCGGATTTATCGGTTTCGTCGCGTATTTCGGTTCGCAAATTGATCTCGCAGCCAATAATGCAAACTTGGGCGGTACAACTAAGAAAGGAACGCCTTCACCATCGCCTTTTTCTGCAAAGAACAATGGTACAAACTCGTCCACTAATACGACGACGGCTTCCGCAGATCGGACGGACGTCGAAAAGGTAGATCTGAGCGAATGGGTACGCACGGCCTCCGCCTTTGGCAACACGGAGTTTAAGAATGGTGAATTCTTCATGTCTGCCAAGCAGAAAGGCTTTTATTACGTCCTCGCTGCTCCGGTGGATACGGCCCAGACTGAAAGTGCAAATACGGTCGTGACCTTGCGTAATGTTGACAATGCTGCGTCGCGGCTGGGTTATGGGATCGTCTTTCACAGCAATCCAACGCCTCTGCAGCAAGGCTATGCGTTCCTGATCGATACCAAGAGTCAACGGTACCGTGTTGTGCACCACTCCCCACAAAAGGAAGACTCGGTGATAACATGGACGAAATCTGACGCGATCAATTCCGGCTCACAAGAAAATACTTTAGAGGTCCGCGACCTTCCCGATAAGGTCGAGCTATATATAAACGGCACACTCGTAAACTCGATCAAAAACGTTTACGGCTATGCCGGCGGCGTCGTAGGCCTTTACTCGGGCGATGGCGTGAATATTGCGTTTAAGGATCTTGAAGTTCGTAAATAATGAAGCAGTGTCTTAAATGTAATCAGACGTACTCTGATGAATCGCTCAATTTCTGTCTGAACGACGGGGAAATGCTGATCCAGTCCGTATCGGCTTCGCGCCCGTACGACGACGCACCACCCACGGTAATGATGAATGACCCGCGTTCCACGAACCCCGCGAGTTGGCAAAGCCCTGCGGCACCGCCGTCTGTGTGGCAGCCGCAACAGATCATGCAGTACCCTATGTCGGCATCACCAAACCAGACATTGGCTATCGTTTCGCTATGCCTGGGAATTGCAAGTCTTACGATCGGTTGGTGCTGCTATATCGGACTGCTGCTGTCGCCCGGTGCGTTGATCACCGGTTTTATCGCTCTCGGGCAAATAAAAAAGGACCCGCAGCGAAATACTGGCCGCGGCCTTGCCATCGGCGGTATTGTAACCGGCCTTGTATACCTTGCGGTACTCGTACTCATCGTGATCCTGTACGGTGCGGCAATATTCCTTGGCAGTATTGGCAAATGATCGGGCGGACCCTTTGGCAGCCTTTTACTATTTTTAATACCTAATGCGCGTAAGTCTTAATGTCGTTGCGGGGCCGCAAACCGGACGAGCTTTCACATTCGATCAGCACGATACCTTTATGATCGGCAGGAGCGAGGATTCACAATTCTGCCTCCCGCATGATCGATTTTTTTCGCGGCATCATTGCCTGATCGAGATCGCTCCGCCGCAGGCATTCTTACGCGACCTCGGTTCCACGAACGGCACTTTCGTCAACGGGCTCCGTGTGGATACGGCCCATTTGAAGAGCGGCGATCGAATTCAAGGCGGCGAGACAGTACTCGAGGTCGAGGTCCTGTCAGATCTGACATCCACCCCGTCTGCCGGGAACCCAAACGGTTATACTCACCCGTCCGTCGTTGCGGTTTCGTGCCTGAACTGCAATGTACCCGCAAGCGTTGAGGCTTCGGATCCGGCGATGCGCATGACATATGTCTGTGATGATTGTCGCGAGCGTCTAAAAAAGAACCCTCAGCCGATAGCGGGATACCAGATGATCCGCGTCATAGGTCAGGGAGGAATGGGCAGCGTTATGCTCGCTCGTTCGGAAAAAGATGGCCGAGCCGTCGCCATTAAAACGCTGCTTCCCGAGGTTGCCGTCAGCGATCAATCGCTCAAACGCTTTCTACGAGAGATCGAAGTCGCTTCTTCGCTGACACATCCACACATCGTGAGCTATATCGATCACGGCACTCACAACGGCATCGTTTATCTGGTCACAGAATACATCAGCGGCATGGATGCCGCCCGACTCGCCAAACACCGCGGCGGCAAACTCGATTACCGCGAGGTCGTGGTTATCATCGAACAGACTCTGGCAGCCCTTGATTTTGCCCATTCGCTTGGTTTCGTCCATCGCGATATCAAGGAGCAGAATATTTTGATCGAGGGCGAGCATCCTCGATCAAATGCAAAATTGACGGATTTTGGGCTTTCGAAAAGCTATAAGCAAACCGGAATGAGCGGTGTAACGATGGTTGGAGACGTCGCCGGGACTATAGCGTATATGCCGCCCGAGCAAGTGAGAGATTTTAAGGAAGTGCGGCCGCCATCCGATCTTTACGCAGTGGGAATGACTGCATACAGCCTAATTACGGGAGCTCACGCTCTCGATATTGGACCGAAGGCTGGAATTTCGGAAACAGTCAAGGCAATTTTTGAGAAGCCGATAATTCCCATCGCTCAACGGATCTCCGGTGTTCCGCCGAAAGTCGCCGCGGTCATCGAGACCGCTCTAGCGAAGCAGACTGAGCTCCGATGGTCGAACGCCGGAGCGATGCGTGAGGCATTGCTTCGTGCGGCATCTGAGTTTTAAGTTTTTTGACGATATTGTGCCGGATGGAAGATCATATCGTTTTTGTGACCTTAGAAAGCGACCGGGGAGCATCTGGGTCAAGGCCCTTTGCCGCAGAAAGGTAAGCAGCGAAGAGTTGTGCGGGAACGATGAAGGGTATAGGGGTCAAAAATTCATCGATATTCGGCGAAAGGACGAGGCTCTTAGGTGACATGGCGGCGATCTCAGCGTCGTTGGTGATGGCGAGGCAATCGGCGTGAAGTCCCTGTAAATTGTTTAGGAGATCGACACTGCTCTTCTTAGTAACGCCGGCCGCTGCAAACATGATCACGGGAAATCGCCGTTCAACAATTGCAAGAGGCCCATGAAAAAAATCGGCCGACGAAAATCGTTCCGCTACGACGTAGCAGGTTTCCATCAGCTTCAGAGCTAATTCGTATGAATTGCCATAATTCATACCGCGGCCTACAACCACGCAGTTTTCCATGAAAACGTATCGCTCAACGAGCGTTTGGACCTGATTGGAAAGCTCGAGAGCAGCTTGGGTGTACTCAGGTATATGTTCATACCCGATCTTCTTTTCTCCAAGGATAGATGCAAGAAGATAGAAATGGAGCATTTGTCCCGTGTAAGTCTTAGTGGCCGCAACTGACTTTTCACGCCCCGCATGGATAAGCAGAGTCTCGTCGGCGATCTTTGCCATCGTAGAATCGCCCTCATTTGTGATGCCAAGTGTAAACGCTCCCGAGTCCTTAGCGGATTGCAGGACCGCGTTGATATCGGTTCCTTCGCCTGACTGTGAAACACCGACGACGAGAGCACGCTTTAAATTTAGTTTCGCATTGTAAAGCGTGACGACGGACGGCGCTGAGAGGGATACAGGGATACCGGTAGTGACCTCGAGAAGATAACGGCCAAAAAGCGAGGCATTGTCCGAACTTCCGCGAGCAACGAGCACGATCAGATCGATCTCGCGAGACCGTAAGAACGTGCCTAACCGCTCGACTTTCTGGCTTTCCGCCTTGATAGTGCGTTCCAATACCACGGGCTGTTCCGCGATCTCCTGCAGCATTAATGACATATTATTTAATTAGCGAATTCCCAGATGATACCATTTGCAAGACCACGAGGTTAAGTCGTTCAGTTTTGGTCATGACCCTTCACTTTGATCGATCAGTGCGTCCGGGTCATCGTTTAGTCCTTCAAGCTCGTGTGCAACCGTATTTATTGCTCCTCCAAACATGACGACCAGAGCAGTCAGGTAAAGCCATAGCATCAGAACGATGACTGCTCCGAGCGAACCATACGCCTTGTCGTAGCTGTTAAAAAAGGAAATATAGAGTCTAAAACTGCTTGTCAATATAATCCACAATACGATCGCGACGATCGATCCAGGTGTAACCCATCTCCAGCGGATCTTTCGGAAGTCGGGAAGTAAGTTGTAGATGACCTCACAAGCGAACAGCATTAGGGCAAGGATCGAAACCCATTGGATAAGAATTAAGACAAAGGGAGAGACTATCGGATAACCAAGTTTGCCAGTGACGAGTTGAACCAGTTGCCAGCCGTAAAACACTATCGTCAAGACAACTCCTACGATAAGAGTTACAAGCAAAGTTAGTCCGAGAGACTGGAGTTTAGTCAACCACCAAGATCGGCGATCGCGTAGGCCATAAACCGTGTTTAGGGCGCTTCTGATGCCATCGACTCCGGCCGAGGCTGACCAGATCGTTGCAATTAATCCTATGGTAAGTTTACTTCCAGAACTGTTCGCCGCGATCTCATCTATGGTGTGCCTGATGAGTTCGGAGGCTGCCCACGGCATAATACGGTTTAGGTAAGAGTATGTCTCAGCCTTGAACCCATCCGTCGAATCGAGTATCAGCCCGAATACGCTCACCAAAAAAATCAGCAGCGGGAAAATCGCAAAGGATAGGTAAAATGCAGACTGTGCGGCTCGGCCAAAAAGGTCGGTGCCCGACGTCACCTCATACAAGCGCTTGAAAAATTTGTACCAATATTCTAAGTCTGGGAGTCGCATTATTCGTCTCGCAGCATCGGCGAAAATACCCTTGGCACCCGCGAAGAAAGCCCGCAGGTGATCTCGTATGAGATCGTGTCCGATTGTGCCGCGAGGTGCTCGGACCTGATCTCGCAGTTGCCGTCCGGGCCAATGAGCGTAACCTCATCGCCGATCGATGGATCGTGCACGTCCGTGACGTCGATAATAGTCCAGTCCATCGAAATCCGTCCGACAACCGGCACTTTTAACCCTTTTATAAGTACGCTTCCCAAATTTGAAAGAGATCTGGGATACCCATCTGCGTATCCGATCGGGATCGTCGCGATCAAGGAATCACGGTCCGTGCGAAATGTTCTTCCGTAACCAATTGTTTCACCGTTCGGAACTTTCTTTATATATGCGATCGACGACTTGAGAGACAACACTGGGCGTAGCGAAGGCGTATCGATCCCGGACGGGAGCACATCGCCTCCAAGACCGTATAAGACCCCACCCAATCTCACTAGTTTTCGGCGCGAATCTGGATGAGCGATCGCTCCAGGCGAATTTGCCATGTCGATAAACGAAGGGGTAAAACCAAGCTGGTGGATAGTCTCTACAGCGCGGTCGAAACGCCGGATCTGATCATTTGTAAAATCATTCTGATCGAGGTCGTCCGCGGCTGCAAAGTGCGTCATTACTCCGTCAAGACAAATATTTTCGAACTTGGCCAATCCCGAAGCAAACTCATCCAGTCGGTCAAAGCGGACACCGATGCGCCCCATTCCGGTATCTATCTTGACATGATATTCAGCCCGCTTTCCAGCCTTGATCGCGGCAGCATTGAGCAGCGAGGCTTGCTCAAGGGTGTAGATGACGGGTGTGAGGCCTAAGTTGAGCAAGTCACCCTCCTGCCCCGGAAAGAAACTTCCCAGCACAAGTATAGGCACGTCGATCCCCGCGGAACGCAGCTCGATGCCTTCTTCCGGTAGTGCGACGCCAAGCCAATCGACACCGTCCGCTGCCAAACGCCGTGAGCACTCCACTGCGCCATGGCCGTATGCGTTAGCTTTAACTACCGCCAAACAGCGGACATCGTCGCCGATAAAGCGGCGGACGGACCGCAGATTAAATGACAGGCTGTCGAGGTTGATCCTGGCGAAAGTTGGCCGCTGAGAGTTTTCGATACACATGGTTCCTTGCGAGTGCGGGAGGCCGATTCGCTAGAGCGGTATATTTCCGTGTTTTTTGGGCGGGTTCGTGTCACGCTTATTCCTAAGAAGAGACAAGGCCCGGATGAGTTTGGGTCGGGTGAATCGCGGCTCAATGACCTCATCAATAAATCCATGCTCGGCGGCGACGTATGGATTGGCGAACTTGCTTTCGAACTCGGCTATCTTTTTGGTGCGATATTCGTCATCGTGTTCGGCTATTTCGCGGCGAAAAAGAACGCCAACCGCTCCTTCGGCTCCCATTACCGCGATCTCGGCTGAGGGATACGCAAAGTTAATGTCCGTCCGAATGTGTTTTGACGCCATGACGCAGTATGCTCCGCCATACGCCTTTCGGGTGATCACGGTGATCTTGGGAACCGTTGCCTCAGCGAACGCGAACAGAAGTTTTGCACCGTGCCGGATTATTCCGAGATGTTCCTGATTAACTCCCGGCAGAAATCCGGGGACATCCTCAAAAGTGATCAATGGAATATTAAAGCAATCGCAGAATCGAACAAATCTTGCGGCTTTGACAGAAGCGTCGATGTCGAGCACGCCAGCCAAAAAGGCCGGTTGATTAGCGACGATCCCAACCGATGAGCCGCCCAGGCGTGCAAAACCGATTACGATGTTCGGGGCGTAAAGCTCTTGTACTTCAAAGAAATAGTTCTCGTCGACGACGTTTTGAATGATGTCTCGAATGTCGTAAGGCTGATTCGAAGATTCGGGCACGATCGAATTCAGTTTTTGATCGGTCCGGTCGCTCGGGTCTGTCGTCGGAACGTACGGCGGATCGTCCATGTTGTTCGACGGAATGAACGAAAGGAGCTCGCGGGTAATGCGTAGGGCGTGTTCGTCAGAGTCAGCTGCAAAGTGGGCCACACCGGATTTGACGTTGTGAGTCATCGCTCCACCCAGCTCGTCTTTTGTAACGTCCTCGTGCGTGACGGTCTTGATCACGTCCGGGCCTGTGATAAACATATAGGACGTATCCTTAACCATTACGTTAAAATCTGTGATCGCCGGCGAATACACGGCTCCGCCCGCACATGGCCCTAGAATGCAACTGATCTGCGGCACGACACCGCTTGCCAGGGTGTTTCTAAGAAAGATGTCGGCGTAGCCGCCGAGGCTCACGACACCCTCCTGAATTCGGGCTCCGCCTGAATCGTTAAGGCCGACCACCGGTGAACCTGTACTCATTGCAAGGTCCATTATTTTGCAAATCTTCTTGGCGTGGGTCTCCGATAGCGAGCCCCCAAATACAGTAAAGTCCTGAGCAAAAACGAAAACCTCGCGTCCGTCGACTAGGCCATGCCCGGTTATTACTCCGTCCCCGAGGAATTTCTGATCTTCGAGTCCGAAATCGGTCGAGCGGTGAACGACAAATTTATCGAATTCCTCGAAACTCCCGTCGTCAAGAAAGAAGTCGATCCGTTCGCGCGCGGTCATTTTTCCCGCGTCTTTCTGCTTACTCAAGCGTTCGGTTCCGCCGCCTTCTTCGGCGGCGAGCGATCTTTCTTTAAGTTGATCGAGTTTGTTTTTGACCTTGGACTCAGGCTGCATATCTCACAAGTTTATAGAATTCGCTGTTGTTTTCAAATCGGCAGCAGAATGCATCTTCATCACATTCGACAAGGCGTGAGAGTTCTTGCCGCATCCAGAAAGCGGACGTATCCTGTGGTCTTATAATTAGTAATATCGATTTTTCATTTTGTCTCGTTCAATAATTGGCGTAAGCGTGGTAAATATGTATTGCTCCAAATGAACGAACTTCAAAAGATCACAAGCCGAGACAACCAGCGACTCATCAGCGCACGGCGCATTCGAGATGGACACGGGGCCGGGAAGATGTTCGTCGAGGGGAAGCGTTTAGCTATTGAGGCCCTGCGATCCGGGCTCGAAATATCTGAGTGTTTCGTCTCAGAGAGATTTGTCCAGTCAAGCGAAAACGAAACGCTGCTGGATCTAGTTAGCGTGAGTTCGAGATTTATGTTCGAACTGCCGGACCGCGTTTTTTTCACGATCGCGGCAACCGAGAATACGCAGGGAATTGTCATCATAGCCGAACGGCCGCATAGCTCAGCTCAACAGATAGAGCGGCGTCTCGCAGATAATAGCGTACTGCCGGTGGTGCTCGTGCTCTTTGAGATAAACAATCCTTCCAATCTTGGAGCTGTGTTGCGCACGGCCGAGGCGGTGAATGTAGCCGGAGTGATTATTACGCGGAATTCCACGGATGTATATTCGCCAAAAGCTCTGCGGGCGGCAATGGGAGCGGCATTTCGAATACCGGTCTGGACTGAGGCTTCATACGATCTCGCTCTTGAGTGGGCACGTGAACATCGGCTCGCAACTACGGCGACCATCGTGGCTCACTGCCAAGCCTATACAGAATTAGATTGGAAAATGCCTCGATTGCTCATTTTTGGATCAGAATCTCACGGCCTGGGTCCGAGCGAACTTGCGTCTGTCGAGCAACACATTCGAATACCGATGGAAAATGATGTCGAAAGTCTGAATATAGCCGTCGCAGCAGGGATCGTTATGTTCGAAGCCAAACGGCAAAACGATTAACGGTTTGGTTGCGTGACATTGCTGGCCGCGGGTGGCGACTTGATCTCATCCAACTCTTTTCTCAGACTGCTTTGCACCAATGTATCATTTGTAACCGCCAACTCGATCGCGATCTCGGTCTTGATCGTCTGAGCATTATCAGGATCGACCTGCCCCGCTGCGATCAGATCGCGAGATTCCTGCAGCGCTTTGCGGGCTTCGGGATACCTTCCGAGCAACAAATTGGCACGCCCGACGAGGAATTGGTTTTCGGCGTCCTTCGGTTCGGCCTCGTAGCGCGGAAGTGCCGCTTCAGGATTCTTGTCTAACGTCCGGCGATTTTCTTCAAAGGCGGTTTGCGGCTGGCTCGAGCTCCGCATCTCGGTGATGGGCGGAACCGTGACAGGAAGTGAGCGATCAGTTAAAAAGAAATGATAGGCGCCTAATCCGATCAGCGAACCGATCAATAGTAATGCGATGGCCGACAGCATTTTTAAGGTAGAAGCCGGAGCCTCGTTGCTCTCCGTGTTCCTAGCCTGCCTATTATCCAGTGCTGACGTGGAGCGTTCGTCAACCTGAGTCAAGCCTTCGGCGTCTTGCTTAAAAGCGGGCCGCTCCGATTCGATTGGTCGGGCGGGCTCCGGCAAAACTTCGCCCGCGTCGATCAGATGGTCCTCGGTATCGATGAATGGTGAACTCTGGACGTTGGAGTCCCGGGACGACAGCTCATCCACGATCGCGGGTTCCTCCTGGGTCACGGAGCTCTGACCGACCTTCTCACCGTCGTGGCTGTTATCATCCTCGAAAACAGTAGTATTCGAAGTGCCGGAGTCTGTGAAAAATAGCTCTGGCTCGTCGTCGCGCGATGATGGTAATTTGCGAACGTCGGATTGTATTTCCAAAAGGTCGTCGTCTTCCAGATAATCGCTGGTCGACTTATCGCTTCCCATACGGGCAGTCGCTACCGTCACTTCGTCCCCATCGGAAATAGTACTCTCAGAAACCACATGCTTGACCGCGTTTTCTAAGGGTCTCAGTCGAACGATAACGGCTGTTAAATTGTCTTCGGCCCCGCGTTCGAAACACAGATGCCTGATACGGTCGCAGATCTCTTGGGGATCGGCTTGAGCTCCGAGTAGTCCCATGATCTCGGCGTCTTTTATATGTCGAGTAACACCATCGGAACAGATCAAAAAAGTCGAATTCTCTCCGACCATAATTGTCTTGGTGTCGATCTCGACAGTTGCTTCCGCTCCGAGTGCGCGGCTAATGATGTTCTTCCCCGGATGATTTTCCGCCTGTTCCTCAGTCATTCGACCGGCACGCACTTCTTCCGCAACCACGGAATGGTCGTCCGTTTCCCGGTGCAACACGCCTTCGCCGTCGAGTCGATAAAGTCGCGAATCGCCGGCGTGGCCTATGGTCGCGATGTTATCTGCAATATGAAGAGCGACGACCGTCGTTGCCATCTGAGCCAGCTGCGGAAGCTCATGTGACATTTGATTAATGGCAGAGTTTGCCTGCATCAGCGCCCGCCGCATCACCTGCTCAGCATCGGCCCGTTCGTCAACGTTAATAAAAGCTTCGCCAAGGATCTCCATCGCCATCTGCGAAGCGACTTCTCCGGCCTGAGCTCCGCCTACCCCGTCGGCAACAGCAAAAATGCCGCTTTGTGGGATCTCAAGAAAGGCGTCCTCATTCTGCGGCCGCTTTTCGCTCAAACCTCTGTCGCTGACCGATGCCGATGTTACGCGAAAACTCTGAATCATTTCTCGATCTCCGAATTCTCCGATCTCGCTCCTAAGCCCGACGAAGTCATATTTGAGCCGTCTGACAAAGAAAGAATTTTGAAGCTATCCCTACGCAAGTCCAGCGCATTTCTATGCGAGAACGCCATAAGCATGCCCAACATGAAAAACGTTGTGATCAGGCTAAAGCCACCGTGGCTGACGAACGGTAGTGTGATACCTGTCATCGGCAGAGCCCGGGTGATGCCGCCGATGTTCACGAGTGCTTGAAATCCTATGAAAGCTGAAAGACCGATACAGCATAATTTGCTGAACATATCACGCGAGTCTCTTGCCGTTCGGACGCCTGCACTTACGAAAACGATCAGGGCAAAGGTTAACAATAATCCCCCAAAAAGTCCAAGTTCTTCTGCCAGTGCAGCGAAGATATAATCTGAATCCGAAACCGGTATCAATTCAGGATATCCCAGCCCCAACCCTCGACCAGTCGTGCCGCCTGAGGCGATCCCGAATGTGGCCTGTGCCGGTTGGAAGGCAAGGATGTCGAACCACGCGTCCACATTTATCGTTTTTTGAAGCTCGGGATCGTCTTCGATCATTTTTGGAAGATCGGGGTCCTTTTCGACAAGCTTTTTGTAATAATTGTCGTAATCCTCTTTCCACCAGGACGTCTCAGGGGTCGGCGGATCGAAGCCGTCCAACCAAAGGTGAAACCGCTGTTGGATACGGCGGGGAAGAATAGTCTTGACGGGAGACGCGAGCGTCGGCAGCACCGGGATCTTTGCTTGGGTGCTGTCGGGAAGAGCTCCGACGATCAAAATCCCAAGGATCAATGCAACGCTTCCAACCAAAACAAATCGTTGGGGAAAGCGGCGGACCGCAACAAGATAAAGCGTGGCATACACTGAACTAAAGACCATCATTTGACCGAAGTCTTTGAGAACAAAAAACGGCACAAACGGAAGAATCGCCATGAAGACCAGCGGGACGACATCCTTTGCACGAGGTATTCCCCAGTACGTGCGGGCGAGATTTTTATATAGTACCGAGAGGATCGCGGCAAATCCGATCAGGAATGGAATTTTCGCTGGTTCCCACGGTGTCATGTTCCCGAGAGCTTTCCCCGCTCGGGAGGTGATCGCCGCCAATAACAAAGGCCCGAGCGTGAGGATGACTATTAGGAAACCATTGTTTTGCAGAAAATCGATAGTTTTCTGGCGTCGCAGTAGGACAAAAGCGGCGAGCATTCCAAAGAATGCCAACATCGGATTCACAGTGCTTCCCGACAGCAATACCTCACGCAAGGATTCGGTAGCGGGCTTTGGGGTTTCGGCCGAAAGATCTACTGGAGCGGGTGGCGTGGCCGGCAATCCCATGATCCTCTTTTTTTCCGCTGAATAATTTTCTTGTATGTAATGACGTTGGAGTACGTTGATCTTATCCTGTCGAGCTTCGGCCTTATCCTTTCGCGAGGTGTATTCAGGATCGCTGAAGACACGATATTGAACGGTCAATCCGATCGAGAACAGCAAGACCGCCGCTGTAAACATCGTCCAGTTTCCATCGTACCTCAGAACCCACTTTAAAAAGAGTGGCAGAAGTGCAAGAAACAGTAGGAGTAATATGTTTCGCTCGGCCGTTAGCGTAGAGGTTTCATAGCCGCGGATCAAGGCACCGTAATGAATCGAGTAGTGTGCGACCGCCGTCAGAAAAACGATGAGAAGAAGGATGAAAATATGTGATGATGTGCGGTTTTTCATCTTCGCATTCGCGGACTATTTCTTTTTCTTTTTCGTTACAGTCGTCGCGGGCTTTGCCTGGGGCGTGTATCGTTCCCCTAACAGCCCAAGCTCTCTCGCTTTCAGAATTACCTTTGCGGCCACCGGAGCGGCCGTCGAGCCGCCAAACTTAGCACCAATATCTTCGATCACGACCGCGATCGCGACTTGCGGGTTCTCAAGCGGAGCTATCGTGATAAACCATCCGTCGGTTCGGTTATAGGTCAGGTACTCTTTGTATTCAGCCAACTGACCGTTTTCATCCTTCTTCTTTTTTATGACGAACATTCGTTCACCCGTTTTGGGATCAAAACGCGGAGCGTCGTCTTTCTCGGCCGTCCCGGTCTTTCCGCCCGCGATAATGTTGGTGCCAGCAAGTGCTGCTCTCACGGCCCCGCCCGTCCCTCCGGATTCTTCTGTGACCGTGGACATGATCTCGCGGACCGCAGCAGCCTGTTGGGGTGAAAGTACGTCGGCATAGGCCTTCGGCTGCAGGTCCGCTTCGATCTTCGGTCGCATAAGCCGTCCCTGAAGATTTCCTGCTGTAGCTGCGATCAACGCCATCTGGAACGGAGTCATTTGTGAAGCAAGGCCCTGGCCCATTCCCTCGAGGCCAAAATCGTACAGCGTAAGATCTTTTCCGACAACGATCGTTGAACGTGCCGGGGCCAGAGCACTGGCGATCCGGGGATCGCTAGTGTTCCAGATTCCCGGGAAATATCCTTGAGTGAGGGCCTCTTTCTTTTCGTTCACCGCTGAGATGCCAACGAGTTTTGCAGTCTCGCCCATTCGATCGCGTCCAAGAGCGTTAGCGAGCTGGGCGAAATACTGATTGCTCGAAACCTTGAACGCCTCACGAATTGGAACGCTCGGCTGACAGATCTCACAACTCCCGCCCGCATCACAGATCGGTCTGGAACCCCTGAATGGCGTGTAACACGGCGGGTCGTTGCTCGATGACAGATCGCCGAATAACAGGTCCTGTTTATTGGCCCGAAATGCCGATATCATCGTCATTGTCTTGAACGTCGATCCGGGGACGTAGTATTCGCGGGTCGCTCGATTCAGAAGCGGCTTTTGATTCTTGTCGGCTTCAAGCTTCAGATAGGTTCCCAGATCTTGCGCTTCCGCGAGATCGAAGGTTGGGTTCGAGAACATCGCTAAAACGTCGCCGGTCTGCGGATTTAGTACGACAATTGCGCCTTTCTTGCCTTCTAGCTGTTGGGCGACAAACTGCTGGAGGTCTCGGTCGATAGTCGTTCTAACATCCTTCAGTTCGGGCTCGGGCTTTTTATATTTCGTCAGGATCTCCCATGCCTCGGGCATGAGGTTGATCTCCTTTTTGTAAAGTGTGCGTTCAAGGCCGGGCGTTCCGCGCTCGGTTCCGAGCAAGTGTGCCATTTCACGTTCGAGTGGAAAAGTTCGTTCGATTCCGCCATCTTTTCCGATCTTATAGTACGCGAGGGCATTCTCCAGTTTCCCTGTGCGATCCAGCATCCAGCCCTTCAGCGACGCCGCACTCGCCCGCCGGTTTCGCAGGTCCTTATAATTTAACGACTGAAATTGCTCGTTGCTATCGTCGGCGAAATAGGTCCAGTAAACCTGAAATCCAAAAACAAAAAACGCGAGTAGTGTGAAGAACGTCTGCCACACCCGCAAACTGCGGTTAGTGATAGTTTGGGTGAGTTTCTTTTTGACTTCTTTGGGCAGCTCTTCTTCAAAAACAAAATTGTGTCTCCGAAAATTATCAAGGAAGCCGATGATCAAAAATACGATCAAGACGCCGATCCCGATCGAATACACGATCGTAAGGCCCGCCGGAGTGCGTTCGAGTACTTGGCCGCCGAATATGTATTCGGGCCGCCATTTCTGCCAATCGATCAGATTCAGTAAAAGGCAAAGCATCGTTATCCGGTCTTTAGATCATCATGAGGTCCTACTGAAATACGTTCTTCTTTCGGATCACCTGCTTCAGCGTCCGCATTCGAACATGCGATAGTCAATGGCCCTGACGAAGGTAAATACGGAATCGGTTTCGGCTCCGCGGCCGATTCACTGAGTTTTCTATTCGTAAATTCAAGGCCGCCTACCTCCACCGTATTTTCCAAATTCACGATTTCCACGTCTTTGTCGGGTTCCTTTACAGGCGCCGGAATTCGGTCGAAGTGAATTTCGACGCTTCCAAATTTCACTTTGTCATCTGGGCTGAATACGACCGATCGACCATAGGCGATCCGCTCGTCGTTGATGAAGGTACCATTTGTAGAGCCCGTGTCGGCGATCGCCAAACTCCCATCGGAAAGCGCAAGAATCGAAGCGTGCATTTTTGAAACGCTCGGATCGTCGAGAGCCAGCATGCTCGCGCCCGTACGTCCCACCGAGATCCGACCGTTAGGCGACAAAGCCAAGCGAGTTTCAACGGGTACGTCGTGGATCGCATAACTAGCTAAAAGAACCTCGCCGGGAGAAGTAAACGTTTCTGGTTGAGAACCCTCGAACGAGCCAAGATTTACAGAAGGAATCGTAACATTCACTTCTACGCCCTGGGCTTCTGGATCGAACTTGCCGAAGCTAACTGAAAGTTTGACGCCTTCAGTAAAATAGTCGGTCTTAACGTCCAAGGTCAGCGGAGCAAGCGTGTAGTAAAGCGAGTCGTTGATGTGGTCAGCGGCGGCAGTCAGCAGCTCGGAGCGCAAGGCATTTATCCCTTTCTCCCCATCGTCCGAGAACTTGTCCCATTGCATCTTTAAGCTGATATCGTGGGGAACGACGGCCCCTTTTCCGGAAACCTGTTTTACTTCGGAGTCCAAAAGTTTTTTGAGCCGTTCGACCAACTCGCTTGTCGCCAGGCTGCTCGACGGAACCCATCGCCGGCCGGTGAAGCGATCGAACGTATCACCAAGCTTCGTCAGAACGCCCCTAAAAAGCCAGTCTGCAGATATGGAATGTTTTGAGGTCGGCGTTTTTTCAGTCATTTATCAACAAACCGAAATACGATGCCAGCAACACCTATGTTCGCCCAATTTTAGCGGAAACAACGTTGAATTAAAAGTAACAAAACCTCTTGTAAAACAAGTGCTAAACAATGTACAATCTTTTTGGAAGAGTTTGTGCATTCGCTATTTCTTTTCTATGTGTCCCACCGAATTGAGAGCTCGATTCCTGACTTCAAAGTCGAAATGGAACGGAAAAATATGATCAGACGGGCGGCTGTAATAAAAAGGGCGAACTCGGGCTATTCGATCGTCGAACTTCTCGTGGTTCTCGCGGTTTTAGCTATTTTGACCAGCATATCGATATTCTATGCGGCTGGCCACAAAAAGCTCTATCAACCTGACGATCAGGCTCTTCAGATATCCGACATCTTACAAGAGGCCCGACAGCGGGCTCTAACACAGCGCCGCTCGATGCGGGTCGAGATTAATACTACGACAAACACGGTCAAACTCTACGACGAGAATCTGGACGCGACGACTGCTTCGGACGACGTGGCTCTAAAAAGTCTTGCGTTGTTCACTACGGTAAATGTTCGAGTCGACACGCGACCGGCAGAGATCTCCTATAATCCTCCAGAATCCTTGCCGGTACCAAGCGCGGTATTTAAGCCTAGCGTTTATCCACCGAGCATTAGCCAGACAGTCGCGACGATCCGGTTTTTGGCGAATGGTTCGGCAGTCGATGCTGGCACCAACGCGATCGGAACTGGGGCAGTTCCAACCGGCGTAACGCTTCATATCTGGGCTCCGAGCAAGGCCAACACGGCACAATCGGATATTGCGCGCAGCATAACGATTCTGGGAGCGACCGGTGTGATCCGGCTTTGGGAATTTGATCGCTCGTCATCGGCGTCGAATAAATGGGAAGACTCGCGACGCAGCAGCTCGTTCTGAGGAACCGGTAATTTCGTCACTATCAAAGAAATTCGGGGTCAATATAATGTCACTAAGATTGAAAACAGAGAGCGGTTTTTCATATATCGACGTAATGATAGCGATCGTTATCATGATGGTCGGTGTATTGGCGATGGCCGGAGCCCTGTCCGCAAATCTTGTCCGTTCGATGGAATCTGAAAAACGTACGATGGCCAAACAACTGTCGCTTTCCACCATTGAGTCTATTATCTCTGCTAAAGAGATCGAAAGGCCTGGTGTCGTCGACGGATGGAACTCACTTCGCAACGTCATGACGTCGGTCCCTGCCGGAGATATCAACGGGATCTTCGTGACGGGCTTCAATCCGGTCCGGCCAGACGTGGGCTGGGACGGCGTTGCGGGCACCGTCGATGACGCGTGCGCTGCGACTGGTCCGTGCATTGTCTCCGGACGCACTACCAATACCTCTACGCCCATGCTTGGCTTTCAACGTCAGATCGTCATATCGGACGTCCCGGATCCGGAACGGCCTTCCCCGCCTAATGCTATAACGAGGCGCCGAATCGATGTCACGATCCGCTATTTTGTAAACCAAGCAACCCGGACAGAAACTGCTTCGACGCTCATTACCAACTACTAGAGGCCAAAATTATGAAAGTTTGTCGAAGTTCAACAAATAGGGGTACTAAGCAAGGATCAAGCGTGGGTGAAAACGGCTTCACTCTTATCGAACTATTGGTTTCCATGGTGATCTTTGTGATCGTCTCGGGAGCCGTTTGGGGATTAATGCAATTGGGTACTTACGATCGAAATCGTGCCAGTCGCCGAACCGATGTACTAAAGAATGCACGGGTCGCGGTGCATATGATCGGCCGCGATGTTCTAAACGCGGGCCTCGGTTATCACCGCCGCGGCGCGATCGTTCCCGATAACTTCAACAATCGCGTCCTTGGTGTTCCCGCCGACGTCGATAATGCCCGAGATATGCTCACTTCGATCGTGGTGGGAAACGACATAAATACAAACAACCTGAGCAGCAATGCGGCGCTGCGAACGGACACGATATCGTTCGCGTATCGGGACCTCGATTTCAACGCCGGAGATGCGATCGATCTGCAGGGCGTGGCAGCAGTGTCAGGTAGTCCGACGATACCGCGGCTTACCGCTAAAACATCGACTGGTGCGTCTGCGGCGGCTCCGTACGACTTGTTCCTTGTCGAATCCGATACCTCGCAGATCCTCGCAATGGCTACCGCCGTTAACGGTTCAAACACGATCGACGTTGCGCCGGGTGACCCGTTAGGAGTCAATCAGCCTCTAAACGGAACCGGTAATGCGGGCAGTGTTCTTCGCCAATGCTCGTCGTCCGCGGATCAGAATTGCACCACCTATTCGGCGACGGCAAAACGAGTCTTTCTCGTTAGCTACAAGGTCAAACCCGATGGAACGCTGGTCAGAATCGTTTACGGCAACAATCGCGGAGCTGCGTCGACGGCCCAGATACAGGAACTTCCCATGGCCTACAATGTGGAGGATTTTCAGATCAAATACATTCTTTCGGACGGTACCACGACGGACAATCCATCTGTGGGCCCCGACGGCATTGTAGGTACTATCGACGACGATTGGCAGGCCTTTAATTTAATTCGACAGGTCCTCATTACCGTGAAGGTCCAGTCGAATGAAACCGATGAAAAGACACATCGGCCCGAATCAATAACGCTGACCTCAACGTTCAGCACGAGAAACCTGGACTATGACGCAGGGTGAGGGAATTGGATCAATGAAAAACAAGGTATTAAGCGTTTTGAAACATTTTGTCGATCGCGTATCCCGCGGAACTTCATCTGGCGAGGACGGCTCTGCCATGGTTATTGCGCTCATGATCATGATTCTGCTCATGGGATTTGTCGCCTTGGCGGTGTCGCGAACAAACAGCGAAACGGTATCGGCTTCGAATGACGAATCGGAGACTAAGGCGTTCGAGGCAGCAAATGCCAGCCTCGAGATAATGACCCGTAATTTCAATAAGGTCTTTGAGACAAAGCTAACCATCGATACGACGGATATAACGCGTATTAATTCACAGGTGCCTCCCGTTTTCGACACAGATTACATCTTTTCTCAAAACATCACGCAAACGGCAGCGACAAAGGATGTCGTAATGACCGGTGAGTTTTTCCAAGGACTGAACGCACGCCGCGACGAATGGCAACTCGATACGAACGCGAGAGACAAAATGACGGGCGTACAAGTCTCACTTAGACGCAAATTTCTAAATAATCGTATTCCGGTCTTTCAGTTCGGCATTTTCTACGATGATGATCTCGAGTTTCATCCCGGTCCGAGATTTGATTTTGGCGGCCGTGTACACTCGAACGGCTCGATATTTCTTCAGGCCCAAACAGGTCTCTATTTTTCGTCAAAAGTAACGTCCGCAGCTAATATATTTACAGATGTTTCGAAGAACGGCTCGCCGTACACGAATTGGGGCGACAATACCTTTATTAAGAATGGCTCGGGTGTTTACGTCCAGTTAAGAAACACGATGGGCAGCGTACTCGCCAACACGGTTAATGGATCGCCATTTACCAGCTCGCCGCTGCCGACCGCATACAAAGCCGCCAATTGGACGACGAATCAAAACCAGTTTCAAGGTAACTTGCTTGCATATACCCAGCCGCTGCAGCTGCCGATCAAGATCAACAGTGACATCACTGGCCTCAATCTAGATCTCGTCGAGGTCATAAAGCGCGGAAAAAATATAGGTGACGTTTGGAATGATGGCTCAGGAACGGTCTCAACTCCGAATCTTTCCGCGGTGTCCAGCACGACCCTGGACGATAAGGTCACGGCGGCTGAGCGTTACTACAACAAAACAGGGATCCGCGTATCAATAACCGACAGCAAAGCTAAACTCCCCGGATGTGCAACGACGACCGGAAGTGCTGTTTCAACTGCTTGCGGCATCCGACTCGATGGCGACACCGGCGGTCAGACCGCGGGTGGCACGAATCACGTTGGTTATCAGCCTCGTTCGATGGGGGGCTCGCCTGCGTACACTGCAACATCGGTCAATGGCGAAAGGTTCTTTACTGGCGGCGGGACTGAGACGTGGATCAAGGTCGAGACCGTGGTCTATAATCCGGCGACCATTACGTACGACACTCAAGACATAACACAGGACTTTCTTGCCCTCGGCGTAACCGATCCTCCGCCCTGCAACACAACATTCGCGATCACTGACGCCGGATACAATACAGGTACTGTACCAGGTTCGTGTACAACGTATGTCGATTCTCGTTCGGTCATTAACCTTCAGAGATTTGTGGTCGAGGGTCCGAATCTTGCGGACACAAACTTTCTTTCAGCGGTCGGTTCGGGAACGACTGCGTACAACTATGTTTCTCCTGGGTCAGTAACGAGCGGCACTTGTCCTGCCTCGACGAACTTCTCCTCCAATGGCGATGTCGGTACGATCCCTACAAACCAGAATTTCTTTCCGGCCGGATTTACTGCCAACAACCGCGTAAATATGCGTAATGCAAAGGTCGGAAGTACGTCGAATCGATGCGTTGTGCCATTCCCGATCAATATGTTCGATACTCGTGAGGGCCTGTATAACGATACGTCTTCGGTCTTTAATCCCACGTCGGGCTCGGCTCCAGGATATGGCAGCAACGTTCCATGGGCCGGCGTGATGAGCATGGTCGATATAGATGTTCGGAACCTCAAGACGTTTCTCGACGGCACACTCGACGCCAAAATGCCGACAGGAACGCCGTATTATTCAGCGACAGGACATGTGCTTCGCGGCGCCGATATCCCTCAAAATAACGGATGGGTCTTCTACGTTTCTGACCGTCGCGGCGATTACGATTTCGACGGCGAATACGATATGGAGGATGTTTATGGCAACAACGACGGTATTCTTCAGGCTGGTGAGGACATTAATGGGAATGGCTTGCTCCAAGCCGATTACGCTCACGAAGCGGTCAAGTATACCGGCGGAAGCGGCTTAACGGCGACCAGCGCAGCGAAGGACGTTGCAGCGGTATTCGATCACGTCTTTTACCGTCGTGGAGTACGCTTGGTCAATGGCTCACAGCCTCCCGGAGGTTATGACAGCACGACACCAGCGAATACGAAAGGGTTTACTTTCGCTTCTGAAAACGGTGTTTACGTACTGGGCAATTACAACGCTACCGGCATAAGCTCGGTTGGAACGCCAACCGCTGCGAATCTCTATTTACCGCAGGGAGCGAACGACATTCCGGTCTCGATCGCAGGCGACTCGATTACCGTGCTGTCCAACGCATGGACCGATGGTGGTAGTTTCGTTTATCCGTTTAATCTCGGATCCCGCGCTGCCACAGAAACAACGCAGCGATTTGCGATGCTCTCGGGCGATACGATCACGACTCTGAACGCATCGCCAAATCAGGGCGGCGGTGACTTAAAGATGAACGGCGGCGTTCATAACTTCCTCCGCTTCCTCGAGAACTGGGGAGGTACAAGGCTCAACTACTCGGGCTCGTTGATCAATCTTTTCAATTCGCATAATAACAACGGAACGTTCAAGTGTTGTAACACCGTTTACTCTCCGCCGGACCGAAATTGGATCTTCGACGCATCGTTCCTCGATGTGAATCGGCTGCCTCCGGGAACACCGTATTTTCAGAACATCCAGATGACCGGCTTTCAACGCGTGAATTAACGCCCTCTGATAGCGAAAGATCAAGCGGTCTCGACGGTTTCGTCGAGACCGCTTTTTCGATTGATTACGGTTAAATCGCTTGCTCGATCTGCCTGCTGTCGAGAGTCTTTATCTCGCCTAGTTCATCGTTTTTCGAACTTCCGAACTGTGATATCGTATTTTAGTTTACGGGAGACGTGTGTCTCGATCTGCGTCTTGCACAGATGAAAGAGCTTTCGCTAATTAATTGCAGGCTTGATAAACGGTACGATATCCGCGACGGGCTCGGGCGGGGAAGTTATGCCGAAATTTATCTTGCGCGCGATATTTTGGCTTCACCACAGTCGCCGCACAGCCAGGTCGTTATCAAGGCGTTGAACGTTTTCCTGCAGGACGATCTCGACGATGACCTCGAGCGAACGCTCGTCGAAAATTTTCAAAACGAAGCGGCCGCGCTCGACCGCGTTCGTCATCCGAACATCATAAGCCGCATCGGACATGGAACGGCCCGTGACCTGCGCGGAATGGTTTTTCATTACCTCGTTCTCGAATACCTGCCCGGCGGCGATCTGCAGAATGCCGTTCGAAAAGGCCATATCCCGCTAAAGCGTTCGATAAGCTACATCGAACAGACCTGCGCAGGGCTCGGACATGCTCACAATCGCGGCATTATTCACCGTGATATTAAGCCGCACAATCTTTTGCTCACTGCTGACCGCGAAACTGTCAAGATCGCAGACTTCGGCGTAGCGAGGTTTTCGCTTTCCGATTCGCCGATAACCCGTGTCGGCACGAACATTTACGCCCCGCCCGAACATAGCCCGCTTTCCGCGGGCGGGACAGGCGACCTCGACGCCGCGAGATTGACACCCGCTGCCGACATATATTCGCTCGCCAAGTCCGTTTACACTTTGGTCACATCCGAAGCTCCGAGAGCCTTCGCCAATCACCCGATCGAGAGCCTGCCCGACCAGTATCGTGATGAGGAATGGTCGGACGAATTGCTCCGTGTGCTCAGACGAGCGACCGATACAGACGCTTCGCAACGGCACCAGACTGTCGAAGAATTTTGGAATGACCTCGCCTCGTTTCGGCAGATCGTCGACGACGGTGAAGTCGGGACTGTGCTCCGTACACGCGGAGAATTGCCACAATCGCACGTTTCGCGTGGATATACACCTATTATTCCCGAACAGCCGAAGTTCGAGCCGATAGTCGATCCCGCTTTCGCCGGTCTGCCGGGAGCACAGCGTATGCAGCCGGCAATACCGATAAACCGGATGTCCGGCATTGGATTGCCCGAGATCATCAAGCCGGCCGAATATGATGCCGAAGCTCAGGAAAAGCTTTTCGGACATAAGCGACCGATCATAATTAACCAACCGAAAAAGAAGAAGCGCGTTTTTCGTCGGTTTGCCGTGTTCGCGGTATTTTTGATTATATTTACCGGTATTTTGTACGGAACACACGCATATATGCGCGGTGCCGGAATGCTGCCAGAATTTCACAATCCGTTCAAGACTCAAACAGCTGTGGCGAATACCGACATCTATCTGCGCCCACAGCCGAATACTGATAACGATCCTATCGGATTGGTGACCAAAAATTCAAAGGTCAAAATTGTAAATTCGCAAAATAACTGGTATCAAGTTGATATAGTAGAGCAGGGACGTCAGCGGCCGGGCCAGCCGGCATCGACACGCGGTTGGCTGAACGGAAAATATATAGATATCGACGACAATTAGACCGACGAGGAATTAGATTGAGCGTACTCGAGACAGTCAGGAAATGGATCGATGGTGACAGCGCCGAGCTTGTTTTGGAACAAGCTGCTCGCGACGCCCAGATAAAACCGCGCAGCAAAGCTGAGGAGTTCATCGTTAAGATCGCAAAGGCGGTCGAGTCCGTCATGCAGAGCGAGATGGTGCCACTGCCGCAGGGGACTACGCTAATCCCGGGCGAATACACGATCTTTCTCAACGACGACGACGACAAGGAATGGCAGGGCGTAAAGCGCAAGGGGCTCGAACAAGGCCTGTATCATATCCTAGCCGAGCGGGCCAAGGAGCTCGTTGGCAAGAAAAAACTCGAGACGAAATCGTTCGTGATCGAGTTGCGGATCGACGCGACACTTGAGCGAGGTGACGTTCGAGTACAGCATAGTTGGGAGGATTCGGCTAGCAACAAGACGGGAGTTCTCGCCAGGACCAAGCTGCCCGCGGCAGCGATCTCGCAGCCGGTCCTTCATGTCCCGCCGACCGATCCAGGCATTGCGTCGAGGATCGCTTCGACACGCCAATATCCATTGGAGACGCCTTCGACCGTTCCGCAGGCAAAGATCCAACAGGCTGTGCCACTCGGTCAGGATGACCCGGAAGAAATGACACATGTCGCCACTCGAGCCGTCGAACTCTATCGGCTTGAGATCTGGCGCGGCGGCGTTCGACAGAGCGTAGTTCCGATCTATCAAAACGAGATCACAGTTGGCCGCGGTTCTAGGTCAAAGCCCGTCGATATCCCGCTTTCGGGCGACGTCGAGATCAGCCGAAGGCACCTGACAATTTCGACGGATGGTGTGGGGAATTACTGGGCGGTGAACGAGGGCAAGAATCCGGCTTCCGTAAACGAATACGAGCTCCCCGCCGGGCACCGGTTCGCCATCGCTCCCGGCGCGGCTCTCAGAGTTTGCACCTACATGCTAAGGATCCAGCCGGGCTGATCGGCGATCTTCGGTCAGCCAAAATTAGTGTCGAAAGGGAATTGCCGACGGGCGATCGCATCAAGCAACTCGGCGACGGCAGATTCGACATTGTTGGTAACATCCGGCGGAATAGCGTATTTGATAGAATTTTCCTCGTACTCTTCGCGGTCAAGGATCTCCACTGTTCCGTCCCGCCAGACCAAAATATCCACATCCAGATCGACGTATTCCAGAACGCCCATTCGGAAAGTCGGCGGTGTGCTTATATTGCAGTAAAAATTTCTGAATTGCCCGTTAGGTTCATGAAAGCGAAAGACGTTGTACCAACGATCGAGCCAGTAGTACTCGTAAGAAATCGTTCCACATGCGATGAGGCCGAGGTGGGCGTGGTCGATATCGCGATCGAATACTCCCATAAACGTCAGGGCCTGATCAAATTGTTCGATCAACTCGCACGCCCAGCTTTTGCGGATCGTGCGGTCGTAATTTAACGAACGTATGGTGGCCGCGGTCGCGTCCATTTATCCCGAAGTCTCGTCAGCCGGGGCCCTTACGACAAGCACCGAGCAATGTGCATGGTGAACGACCGAGTTGGAGACCGACCCGAGTAGCAGCCGCTCCCAGCGGCTATATCCGTGTGAACCCAGCACAATGAGGTCAATGTGTCTGTCCTCGGCCGTCTCGACAATGCGGCTTTCCGGCGAACCAAACAAAACTTCGCAAGTCACCGCGATATCGCGTCCGGCAAATGCTTCGGTGATGGCGCGGCACGATTCGTCGACGATCTTTGTAGCGTGTTCGCGTGCCGCCTTTTCGATCTCGCTCGTATCAGGAAGGTATCCACCGTAAAGATCGACAGACATCGGGACGGCCAAGTCGACGACGCTGATCACGTGGATCGAGTCGTGGTTTGCCAGGTCGAGCTTCTTCACCATCGCCGCTGCGGCATCGCCCTGTTTACTTCCGTCGGTGGCAAAAAGTACTTTCATGTCATTTACCTCTAATAGGAATTCTTGATATCGATCCCATTCTAACCCAGAATTGATCCCTGCAGAGTGGCTAATCGTCTTCATCCCCGGCCGGCCGGCCGGTGTAGGTGCTGCGGAGCTTGCCGAGCAATTCGAAAAGGATGAGCCGTTCCGTTTCGGTGAGTCCGCTGAGGCAATCCTCTTCGAGTTCGAGCCACTGGGCCTCGATGTCGCCGCGAACACGCCTGCCCAAGTCGGTCAAAAATATGCGTGTCGAGCGGGCGTCGTCGTCTATGCGAGAGCAACTGACGAGTCCGATATCGGTTAGGCCCTTGACCGTCTTATTAACGGTTGGTGCCGAGAGATCCAGACACTTAGCGAGATCGATCTGCCGCAGTCCGTCCTTTTTCCAAAGTTCAAAAAGAACGAAGATCTGTCCGCCGTGAAGATCGATACGGCTCAGATGCCGTTCCAGCGATTTACGGAACGCGGTCGAGACCTTTGCCAAAAGGTAGCTCACGGTATCGTCAAATTTGATCGGATCGGCCATTTCGGACGGTTCGGACGAACTCCTTAAATAAACAATTTGCCAGCATATTAACTCTTATTAGGCGGCTAATATACATTTATTAGCAGGCTAAGTTAAATTTATTAGCAGGCTAATAATCAAACATTAGCACGGTATGATTTATTTATGAAGTAGGCTAAGATTTATTTATGGAAAACACTCAAAAGCTCAGAAATGCACGCAATGTTCTGCTTAAGCTTCACAAGACACTTGTTGATTACGAACGTGAGATGTACGAGGGAATCCACGGGCCCATGACCGCCGCTCAATTTCTGAACGTGCTTTTGGAGGATCAGGATCTTGCTTGGCTGCGCAAGTTCTCGATGCTGATCGTGGAGATCGATGAGATGTTCGACATCAAAGATGGAGTGAGCGGGGAAATGGTCAACGCTAGTTTGGTCAAGGTAGTTGAGCTCGCGGAGATGCGTGGGGACGACGAGTCGTTCAAAACAAAGTATCAATCCGCCCTGCAGCAGTACCCTGAGGCGGCGGGCAGTCATGCTGAACTGAAACGAATACTGTCAGAAAATTAGAAGCAGCCCTGGTGGTCTCGTGGGCACTACGAGACCACCGTGCAGCTAGTCTTTTAACGGCCGCTTTTCTTCCAATCGCTAAGAAAATTTTCGAGGCCTTTGTCCGTTAGAGGATGTTTGACAAGTTGAGTAATGATCTTGAATGGGATCGTTGCCACATCCGCCCCGGCAAGGGCGCAATCCACAATGTGCATTGGATGGCGGATCGAGGCCGCGAGGACCTCGGTCTCAAATCCATAGTTATCGTAGATCTGGACGATATCCCGTATCAACTGCATTCCGTCTTGAGCAATATCGTCGAGGCGTCCGATGAACGGCGAAATATAGCTAGCGCCGGCCTTTGCGGCAAGGAGAGCCTGGGCCGGCGAGAAACAAAGTGTTACGTTTACCTTCGTGCCCTCAGCCCGGAAAGCCCTGGTGGCTTTAAGGCCCTCCATGGTGAGCGGGCATTTAACCACGACGTTGGGAGCGATCTTGGCAAGTTCGCGGCCCTCACTCATCATCCCTTCAAAATCCAAGGCCGTTACCTCGGCCGACACGTCGCCTTTCACAAGCTCACAGATCTTGGCGATCTGCTCTTTGAAATCAACATTCGCCTCTTTGGCGACAAGTGAGGGATTTGTCGTCACACCGTCGATCAACCCAAGATCGACCGCCTCTTTGATCTCTTCCAAATTCGCGGTATCAATAAAAAATTTCATATAAGTTTCCCAATGCCCGTATGAAGGGCCAATTTATCTGACGGCGTTTCTGAGCACGCCAATGCCTTCTATTTCTACTTCGCAGACATCGCCGCTCTCCATTTTAGAGACGCCCGACGGCGTGCCTGTGGCGATCAAATCGCCTGAGTTCAGCGTCATCATGTTTGAAACATATCGTATCAAAAATGCGACAGGGAAGACCATTTGCGACGTCCGGCCGTCCTGTTTAGTAATGCCGTTGACTCTGGTCGTGACCCTGATATCCGTAACGTCAAGATCCGTCTCGATATGTGGGCCGATCGGGCAGAACGTGTCGAACGACTTGCCGCGTGTGAATTGGACGTCATTTTTTTGGATGTCGCGGGCAGTGACATCGTTCAAACACGCAAAGCCCTTTATATAAGCCATGGGATCATCATCGTCCGACAGGTTCTTGCAAGTGCGTCCGATAATGATCGCAAGCTCGCCTTCGTGCTCGACCTGCGCTGACTGCCGAGGAATCACGATCTCCTCGCCATCCCCGATCAATGCGGACGGGGCTTTAAGGAATAAGAGCGGTTCGGTCGGTACGGCATTGCCAAGCTCGGCGGCATGCTCAGCATAATTTCGACCGACGCACACTATTTTCGACGGTGTAAATGGCCACGTAATATCGATCTTCATAACTCATTTTACCGTCTCGGAAACGATTTCCGAAGGCTCACTGACGTTGCCAGCTTTATCCGTGGCGGTCAGATAATAGTAATATGTCTTGCCTGATTCGACCTTGGTATCCTGCAATGTATTCGCCGATAGTATCTCGGGTGTAAGCAGCGTCCAGTCCTTTTTGGCAAGATCTGGGTTGGTGGACCGATAAATGCGGTATCCGGCGATGTCCTTTTCGGGATTTACGGCGAAAAAGAGTGAGATCACGTTCTGGCCCACCGCAAGAGTAATAGCCGACGGCGGCGACGGAGGAAATGTATCCACCGGTTTTAGTTTTAGAATATTCGATTCCCGGCTCTCGATCGGTGTGGCATCCGTTCCGATCGATACCGCTCGCACGAAGTAGAAATATTCTTTGCCAAAATCAAAGAACTCATCTCGAAAGGTGTTTTCAGCGACCGGGGTTTTGTTCAATAGTTTTGCAGGGTCTTTTTCTGACGTGGAGCGGTAAACATTGTAGCCAAGCAGGTTTGCCGGCGATGATCCGTCTATATTCACTCTCGCGCCGAGCCATTTTAGGTCTATCGAATCCTGAGAATAGTTTGCGGAAAGGGAAGTCGGCCCCGCGGCGGTCTTCGACGCCGGTTCGATCAGGAAAAAATTCGAGAAGGCTGCCTTTTGTCCGGACGCATTTGCAAATCGCATTGAGTATCTGAGCCGCACTGGCTGGCCCGCAAATTCCAGCTTGTCCGGATATGAAAGCGTCTGAAGCCCAAAATCGGTAGACTTGATCGACAGGGTGGCTATGATGGTGCTTTGCGAAGCAAATTCCTCCTCAGACATCGTAAGGGAAGACGAGGCTGGTTCCGCCAGCCGATAGATATCGATCCGATCGATATTCAGTACACTGCTCTTTTCTGCGTTTCGGGCCGGCATTTTCCACGATAGAACGATCTGATCGCCACGTTGAAAGCCTGTAAGTTCGACGCGTTGGTTGACCCTCTCCTTCGGTGCCTGGGGCGGAGTGCGTTTTCCACAGCTTAAACTGCTAAGCAGAGCAAGTGCTAAAAGCGCTATGGGTGCTTTACGCAAAAGATGCTTAAGACCACTGTTTAGCAAACAACGGTTAAGCGAGTCATTGTTCAACATCTGTTTAATCTACAAAATGTATTGTCGGAGGTCCTGGTCTTCGATCAAACTGCTTAACCGGTCATTAACATATCCCGCGTCGATGGTCTGTTTTTTCTCCTGCAGCTCATCACCGAGAAAGCTGATCTCCTCGAGCAGTTTTTCGACGAGAGTGTGCAGCCGGCGAGCACCGATATTTTCCGTGAGCTTATTGATCTCCTCGGTCATTTCGGCAAGACGGTCGATGGCGTCGTCTGTGAATAGCAGCTCGATTCCCTCTGTATTGAGTAATGCCTGATACTGCTTAATGAGCGAATTTCGCGGCTGTACAAGGATGCGTTTGAGATCATCGACAGTCAATGACTCAAGCTCGACGCGGATCGGAAACCGGCCCTGAAGTTCCGGGATAAGATCCGACGGTTTTGCGACGTGAAATGCTCCTGCGGCGATAAACAGGATGTGTTCTGTGCTGACCATGCCATAACGGGTGTTAACATTGGTCCCCTCGACGATCGGCAAAAGGTCGCGCTGGACGCCCTCGCGCGATACCGCCGGATTCCCTCCAGCCTCGCGGCCGGCGATCTTGTCGATCTCGTCCAAGAATATGATCCCGGACTGCTGCGTCTTATCGATCGCGTGCCGGGTGATCTGTTCCATGTCAATGAGGCTTTCCTGCTCGTCCCGCAGCATAGCGTTGCGGGCGTCGACGATCTTCATTTTTCGGCGGACGGTCTTTGCCGGAAACATGTTTCCGAACATATCGCGGAGGTTGACGCCCATCTCCTCCATTCCCTGCCCGCCTACAAAATCAATGGTCGCATTGGAACGGTCCTGTGTCTCAATATCAATGACCCGCTGGTCCAGCTCTCCGTTTCGGAGCTGTTCACGGAGCTTCTCACGAGTGCGGGAGAGCGGTTTTTCGACGTCGATATCTTCAGGATCAGGCTGCGTCTGATAATGCTGATCAGGCATTGGCAGCAGTATGTCCAGCAACTTTTCCTCAACGTTTTCCACAGCTCTGGGTTTAATTTCCTCAAACGCCGCCTGTTTGGTCATATCCACCGCGACCTCTGTCAGTTCGCGGATCATGCTCTCGACATCGCGTCCGACATATCCTACCTCGGTGAACTTTGACGCCTCGATCTTAATGAACGGGGAATTTGCGAGCCGGGCGAGGCGGCGGGCGATCTCGGTCTTACCAACGCCGGTCGATCCGATCATCAGAATGTTCTTTGGCAAAACGTCTGCAGCCATCTCCGCCGGCAGCTTTTGGCGGCGAACGCGATTGCGTAGGGCCACCGCGACGGCCTTCTTGGCCGCATTCTGGCCTATGACATACTTATCGAGTTCGGCGACGATCTGTCGCGGCGTGAGATCGTCGAGTTTTGGCGGTGCCGCGACTGTTTCGCCGCTTAGATAAATTGGCATTTTTAGATCTCCTCGACAATGATCTGCGAGTTGGTGTAAATGCAGATCTCACCCGCGATCCTGAGCGATTCCTCGGCGATCTCCTTTGCGTTAAGCGAAGTGTGCTTCATCAGTGCCCTCGCGGCGGCCAGAGCGTACATACTGCCTGAGCCGACCGACAAAAGTCCGTCGTCCGACGAGATCACGTCGCCCTTTCCGGAGATCAGAAATGCGTCCGTAGCGTCAGCGACGATCAAGAGTGCCTCGAGGTTCCTGAGGTATTTGTCCGTCCGCCAGTCTTTGCTTAATTCGATCGCTGCCCGCTCGAGCTGGCCCTGAAACTGCTCTAACTTAGTCTCGAAACGAGAAAGTAGAGAAAACGCATCGGCGGTCGACCCCGCAAATCCCGCGACGATCTTACCGTTCATGAGCCTGCGGACCTTTCGGGCACTGCTTTTTATGACCGTATCGCCGAGCGTTACCTGGCCGTCGCCGGCCATTGCCGCCTGTCCGTCTTTTCGAACGAGCAGGACCGTCGTAGACCTGATTATCGGGGAAGTTTCGGATTGTCGCATAAAACTCCATAATAGAGTTTTAATAACAAATGCTCAAATTGACATAAATGGTGCAATTGTTTGAACATTAAAGAGTTTATGAACTTTAGGCCAAAGATAGGAATTACCATGCGGCTCGAAATTGAAACGCGTCGTTTCTATCTCGGCCGTGATTACAGCGAGGCAATTCAGGGCCTCGGAGGATCTCCGGTTCACATAGCATTGATACCTGACCGGCAATACATCTCGTCACTTCTTTCCGGACTTGACGGCGTACTTTTGCCCGGCAGCGATTCCGATGTCGATCCGGCTCTTTACGGCGAAGACCCGCATCCAAGACTTAAACGGGTCGTGCCCGAGAAAGATGAAACTGAACGTTTGGTAATTGAGGAAGCTGAGAAGTTGGATCTACCCATCTTCGCCATCTGCTACGGAATGCAGGCACTTAACGTCTCACGTGGGGGAACGCTTGTACAGGATATTGAGTCCGGAATTGATGGTGCCATCAATCACGAGCAGGGATTGCCACTGGCGCGGGCTTCGCATAAGCTCAAATTTGCGGAATCGGGATTTGCTCCCAATTGTGCGGCCGGCGTCGGATCGAAGGGGGAAGCTAAGGTCAATTCCCACCACCATCAGGCGATCGGCCGTGTCGGAGATGGCCTCAATGCGGTGGCTTGGGCGTCGGACGGCATCGTCGAATGCATCGAAGATATGCGTGACGGACGATTTATCTTAGGGGTGCAGTGGCATCCCGAACTATCGTGGTCAGTCGACCCTTTATCGCGAGCGTTATTCACATCATTTCTGGAAGCATGCGGCGAACGGAGTGTAACCGCCGTATAATCAATAAGTTAGGGTATTATGGGTGCGATTGAACATTATATTGAGTGAAGTATTACATTAACAGTATCGTACGAAGTAGTTAAAGCAATGTACACAGCATTTACAGGATAAAAGTTAAAGTAAGTTAAAGTAACAAGTTAACGGGAAAGCTCTCAGGTAAAAGTTCGGCAAAAAAGGAGATCAATGGATAATCCGATCGTAATTGGCATATTGGCGTGGTTCATTCCCGGCGGCGGGCATTTGATCCAAAAACGGTATGTGCGCGGCCTGATCATCGCGGGCGTTGTTTGGTCTCTATTCGCAATAGCGGTCTTCAGTGGTGGGGCTTACTATCCCGGGTTCGAATATAAGGATGGCCAGCTGCTGTATCTACTGAACGTGTTTGCTCGGCTCGGAAACGGACTCGGGGCGATCATCAGCTGGATCATTGCTTCCTTTCCGTCGCCTAACGTCGCGGCGCTCGCGACATTTGAATATGGCGGCCGGTTTCTCGAGATCGCCGGACTGCTTAATTTTCTCGCGATCATCGATGCCGTCGATATTGCTCTTGGGAGGAAGAAATGATCCATTTCCTATATCTTATTGCCTTTGCTTTCTTCGTTTCTGTGATGTTCGGCGTACTTATTGATGGCACGACACGCGATCGTGTTTGGTACGGCACCAAGACATTTTTGCAATTTCTACTTGTTAGCCTTGGCCTTGCCTGGGTGCTGTATTTCATTCCGCGCTAGGCGTCGCCGCGGACGCGGGATGTTTTTCTCATTGACCCGCCATGTCACTTGTCGAAACCGAAAGCCTGATCCTCAAAAGCTATAATCTGGCCGAAGCGGACAGGATCGTGGTTCTTTTAACACATGATCACGGCGTCGTCAGAGGCGTAGCAAAGGGTGCAAAGCGTCTATTGAGCAAATTCGGAAGCGGACTCGAGTCGTTTACAACTGTCAGGGCCACCTATTTCCAAAAAGAGTCGCGAGAGCTCGTTTCTATCGAAAAGGTTGAATTGGTACGTTCCTTTTTCCGCTCCGCGAGCGATCCGGACTTCCTCAACAAATTTTCTTATCTTTCCGACATTCTGATCGCCTTCTCACCACCTCACGACCCAAACGAGACTCTTTACCGAATGGTCAAGGCATGTCTCCAGACGGCGGACGAGCGACCCGACGGCCTTCTCGCGATCGGCGTCTATTTTGAATTGTGGCTGCTCCAGCTTTCGGGCTATTTGCCCGATTGGTCCCGATGCGACGAATGCGGCCGCGTTTTCGAACCCGCCGAAGACGCAAGTGTTCAGGTAAATTTTCATCTATTATGCTCTGGATGCCGTCGAGCATCTGGCGGACGAACGATGTCCGGCGTTCATCGCGAGATCTTTACGTCAGCACGTCGGCTTTCGCCCGACAATTTCGCGGGTGCATTTACCGCACGAGCGGCCGAACTTAGCGAGCTGTCGATAATACTCAAACGAATAATTTCTCAAGCTCTCGGGCGTGAGATCACCGACGAACGCGTCGCTGCGGGATACAATACGATCTAGATGAAACGGATAGGCTGGCTCATCTCAAAATACCTCGTACAGGCGATCGTGCCTTACTTCGTGTTTTCGTGGCTGCTGCTCAGTGTCATACTTTTCGTTCAGCAGGCGAGTCGATTTGCCGACATTTTCTTCAGTGTCAATATCCCTACCAACCTGATCTGGCAGCTTTCGCTCGCTCTGGTGCCCAACGTCATCGCGTTTACATGCCCAATGGCGATGCTCGTTGGCACAATAATTGGATTGTCGAAGTTGCAGGAGGACAGCGAGCTCGTTGCGATCCGTGCAGCCGGCGTGGGCAATCTGCAGATCGCGGTGCCGATAATAATTCTGGGCGTGCTGCTCTCGGCTTTTGCCTTTCTCGTCAATCTCAAAGGCGTTCCGATCGCCGCCAAACTCGTACGCAATGTTGCGCTCCAGACCGCGATCAAAAAGCTCGAGTCGCCGATCGAACCGGGCGTTTTTAATACCGAGGTCGCGGGCTATACGATCTATGTCAAAGGCGGCGACATCGTCACCGGCCGCTGGCGAAACGTTTTTATATATAGCGAAGATCCGGCGAACGGAGTTGTGCGTCTGATAACGTCACAGCGAGGACGCATTGATACGACCGACCAATTGTCGGAACTCGTGCTCGAGAATGCTACGGTCTCGTCGATTCCGCGAACGCCTGGAGTTGGCAAATACGTGACCGAAAATATCGGCGACGTCCGTCTCGCGATCAAGACCAAACGGAGCGAGCTGCTCGCCCGCCTCGGCGATCAGCAGGGAACCGCCGAAGAGCTCGGCCTCACCGAACTGTCGGATTACGCCAACGAAAAGACCGGAGCCGACCGTATCGAAGCCCAGATCCTATTGCAGCGTCGTCTCTTGCTGTCGGTTTCACCGCTGATCTTTTGTCTTTTGGGAACCGCGATGATACTTCGGTTTAATCGCGGAGGCCGTGGATTTGCTTCGGTGATGGCTCTCGGCGGGCTCGTATGCTATTACCTTTTGACCTTTTTGGGTGAGCAGCTGGCTCGCACGGGCAACCTTAACGTTTATCTTGGCGGAGCGATCCCCGTGGTGGTCAGCGCGGCCGCGATCTTTTGGTTCATGTTTTCTACGCGGATCAGTTTGCTGAATGACGCCAGCAATAAATTTTCCCAGCTAACGGCCCGTCGATCGAGCCCCGAGGCCGTGCGTCAGACTCGCAACCTTTTTGTTGACCTCACGACCGGCCTTCGTGATTTTGACCTGATCACAAATCTTCTGCGGTATTTCGGGCTCGCTCTTGGCTTTTTGACTGCCGTTTTCATGATCTTTACGGCTTTTGAGCTGTGGCGATTTGCCGGCGTAATGGACGACGGAACCTGGCTGCTGACCAAGTACCTGGTCTATCTCGTTCCGTTCGTCTATCTCCAACTCGCCCCCAGCGCAGCGATGATCGCGACCATCGCGACCTACGTGATCAAATCGCGGCAGAATGAGATAGTCACATGGACATCGGCGGGGCAGAGCGTTTACCGCCTGATGGTGCCGTGCTTTCTGCTCATGATACTTCTGGGCTTAATAAATTTTGGCGTTCAGGAATGGGTCGCGCCCAAAACAAATCCGGTCCAGGACGCTCTTCGCACACAGATCCGCAAGGGCGGCGTCGTGACCAACGCATCGGGTAAATATTGGGTGGCGAACGACCGGCGTATATATTCGTTTGAAATGAACGAACCGACATCGCCGGGTATTGCTCAAAACATCTCTGCGTCTGATAACGAGCAGCGACTTGCTTGTCCTTCCGTGTGTGTTCGCAATCTCACCGTTTACGAATTCGCGAGCGATAATAATGGGCTGCAATCCGTGTACCGCGGCGGCCAGGCGCAGTGGGCGGACGATCGGATCATTTTTTCTGGGCCGGTCGAGCACAGCGTGCTTCGCGAAGGCCGTATTAGCACCGAGACCGTCAACGGCGGGGAACTGAGCGAGCCAGACAATCCGTTTACAGAGCTCGGCGGCAAGCCGAGCCATATGACGATCCCTCAGATCCGGCACTCGGTCGCCACCAGCGAATCCGATGCCGCACGCCGCAATTTCGCCGTCGCGCTTGAGAAACGTTATTCGACGTTATTTTTGCCGTTCGTGATCGCCTTGTTTACGGCGCCGTTCGCGTTGTCGCTGCAGCGTTCGGGTCGTGTTGTCACAGTCGGCTACGCGATCGGTTTGTGGCTGGTGTACACAGGCGTCACGTATATTTTCGAAGAGTTTGGCCTCAACGGATTTCTCTCACCGTCGATCGCGGTCTACAGCCCGGTCGTCGTCTTTTCAATGCTCGGCGTTTTTCTGCTTTCCAAGGTCCGCACCTAAAAGATCGCAATATTTACTATTTACGTTCGTGTGAAAAGTTGATACGATAGTTGTAAGTGCCATCGATGAAACGTACAGGCGTCCATCGCACATCACTTCCGACATCCATGAAAAATGCACAAATACCACAAAGCTCAATAATCAAACAGGCCCGCGAGCTCTGGCTCAAATACGGCGGCAAACATCACGAACGGATCACCAGCGAACTGCGGGCCCGCGGCCTGCCGTTCTATCGGTCAATGCTTTATACGCGGCGGCATTCGCACGGCGTCACGATCGGCTGGCCCGAGCGATTTGGCTGGAGATCAGATCTCACGGCTGCCCAGCGTGCCGAGCTCGGGAACCGCAATGGCGGACGCCACGCTTTCGAATCGTGGTTAAAACGCACGTTTCCCAAATGGGATTGGACCGCGGCATATCAGCGTTACATTTATAACGATCTCGCCGAGCTCACCCAGGGCAGATCGCGCCGCCTGATGATCTTTATGCCGCCGCGCCACGGCAAAAGCGAGACGGTCACGATCCGCTACACGGCCTGGCGTCTGCTGCAGGACCCGACTCTCAACGTCATCCTCGGCAGCTACAATCAACGCCTCGCCGATCGCTTTTCACGACGAATTAAGCGGATCGTGGCCGAAAACTCCCCTCCTTGTTTAGGAGCTGTGCCCGAAGGGCGGGGTGGTAGTTCTGAAGAACGCCCTGTCCACAAACGCCTCGCCGCGGCGTCCGAATGGGAGACGCCGGGCGGTGGAATTGTGCGTTCCGTAGGCGTCGGAGCGGGAATTGCGGGATTTGGAGCGGGGCTCATCGTGATCGACGATCCCGTCCGAAACCGTGCGGATGCCGAGAGCAAAACGTACCGCGACCGTGTGTGGGATTGGTTCAACGACGACATCTACACGCGTTTGGAGCCCGACGCCGCCATCGTCCTCATCCAGACCCGCTGGCACGAAGACGACCTCGCCGGCCGCCTTCTCCGCGAAACCGAAAACGGCGGTGAACCATGGGAAGTGGTGTCGCTGCCGGCGATAGCTCAGGAAAATGAAGAATATCGAATATCGAATGTCGAATATAAGAAGTCGGAAGAGATCGTTTCCAATGTTTCGAGATCTTTCCCTTTGTCTTCACATTCATCGATCGATATTCGAAATTCGAAATTTTCTTCCGATCCTTTGGGCCGCTCTCCCGGCGAAGCTCTTTGTCCGCGGCGTTATCCGATCGAGACGCTTGAAAGGATCCGGAAAAAGCTGGGCTCGTATTCCTTTGCGGCACTGTATCAGCAGGCTCCGACTCCGGCTGAGGGAGGCATGTTCCGGCGTGCGTGGTTCGAAAAGATAGTCGAATCGGCGCCCGAGCATCTTCGTTGGAAACGCGGCTATGATCTGGCGATCTCGACCAAAACGTCGGCTGATCAGACGGCGAGTTTTCGGTGTGCGTATGACCATTTGGGCAATCTGTACATCGCCGACGGTTTTTGTGCCCGCATCGAATACCCCGAGCAGCGCCGCTACATCATTGAGCGAATGCAGTCGGAAAAGAGGACCGAGCACGGCATCGAAAAAGCAGCTCACGGCGAAGCCTGTCATCAGGACCTTCGCCGCGAGCCCCAGCTCCGCCAATATCCGCTCCGCCTCGTGCCCGTCAAACACGACAAACTGACGCGTGCGCTCGCCTGGCTCAACCTCGCCGAGGAGGGCAAGGTCTTCCTCGTCCGCGGCCCCTGGATCCCGGGCTTCATCGACGAGATCGCCCGATTCCCAAATGGCCGCCACGACGACCAGATCGACGCCGTCTCGCTCGCCGTCCAAATGCTGGCCAAACGCTCCGGACGCCTCATATGCTTCTAACCCCACCAAAGACTTTTAACTTATTTGGGAGTGCAGCCCAAAGTGCGGAGTGATAGCTCTTCCTAAACCTACCGTCCGCGAACCAGGACCTGAGACCTCAGCCCTCGAACGCCGGACCATCCCCAGATCGCCCCACCCAAAAAAAGCCGCCTGCCAAAGCAAGCGGCTTTTCCTCTATATTTATTGACCACGCCCGCTTTAGATCAGGAACGAGAAGGTCCCAAAGGACACAAGAAGATGTCAAAGAATGTTTAAGGTGCCTGTAAGGGGATTTTTTGTTTCGATTGGGAACCGGAATGAACTTGAATATAAAATATAGTCGCGAAGTATGGGAGCCGAAATAGATCTCGCCGGATGAGAGTTCGGCATCTTCAATTCTTAAAGCCCGCGTAGCGGGTGCCAGCATAAAGCCATGGGTGATAACCCATGGAACGTTGATATTATTAATAGGAACCCGCGGATGCGGGCGACATTTTCCGAAATGCCACGATCATATACAAATCTGATCTATCACATAGTTTTTTCCACAAAGGACCGAAAGCCGTTGATCACGCCGGACCGCAGCGAGAGATTGTACGAATACATAGGCGGAACGATCCGCGGCTTTGGCGGAATTTCACTTGGGATAAATGGCATGGACGATCATGCTCATGTCCTCACAAAGCTCAGGGCCGACAATGCTCTTTCCGATGTCCTTCGCGATCTCAAAGCGAACTCTTCGGGGTGGATGCACGATGTGTTTCCAGACGCGAAAGATTTCGCGTGGCAGAATGGCTATGGTGCGTTTACCGTCAGCCCTTCGCAAATTGCTGGCGTCCAGAAATATATAGCCGAGCAGCAAATTCATCATGCTACACGAACGTTCGAAAGCGAATTTGTAGCGTTATTGGAAAAGAACGAAGTCGATTTTGATCTTCGTTATTTGTGGAAATAAAACTCTGTCGCCGTTTCCAACGGCTCCGGGGATGCATTTAACCTTTCCATGGGTTCCACCCATGGCTTTATGCTGTTACCCGCTACGCGGGCAGAAGAATATTTGTAATTACCGATAAACGCACGATCGCCGTTTCCTATTTTTTGTCGTCGGCAAACAATAACTTTAGTCAAATCCCAACATTCCTTGATTCTTATTCTCAGCAACCATCTTCTCCGCTTGTTTGAAGGTTGTTAGGTTTGGCGGCAAGTCGGGTTGTTTTCCGTTGAAGCGGACTTCGATCTAAGGATTCTCGGATCGGTCTGGCGACATTGGGGAAAAAGATTTTCGCCACTTTCGAAGGGGAGTGATGAGCTACGCGACAGTTTCTGGGTAATCGCCAGTTATCAATAGTTCTAAAAACTGCATTTGCGTGCACACTCGTGAACTCTCTCTGCCGCTGGCGTGGGCTAGTTGATTCTTTACTGATCTCTCTTTTGAATTGCCAATAGCTTTAGCTAGTGGGCTTGTCATTACTTTATCTCCGGCTTTAGCCGAACATAGGGCTAAAGCCGAGAATTCATTTTTATCCTGATCCACTATCTGAAGCTAGTGGCAATTCATATTTATCCTTCGTCGGCTTAGTTTCGACTGGTTCGACGGTGTTCATTATATTATTCCCAATTTGGACGAAGATCTACATTGATCAAACCTGGATTCGGGCACATGTCATGTGGCACACACGGCTGCCGCGTGAAAATGGGCTTGCCGTGTTATATCAGGAGTAAAGTGAATAGAAAATAGTAAACAGAAAACAGGGAAGGGGAGACAGAGGTCGGCGGGCCAGGATGAGTTTTGGATCGGAGATCGGAACTATATGTCGGGTAGCACACAGACAGCGGAGATCTGCGTTATTAGACTGACTGCATGGCCGAGTTGAGATTTCACGTGGTCCAGATCGCCCGCTCCGATCCTCCGGCGGTTGAGATCATAAGATCATGTGCAGAGCTGGAAGAGGCAGAACGTGTCGCCAAATTCAATCAGCAAGAAGATCTTACCGGCCATTTTGATTATTTCGTGACAGACGAGATCGATTATCTCGTATCCGACGGCCCCGATAAGGCAAGATCTTAAGCACCCGCCCGACCTTGCTCCCACCTCTCACAGCCCACCCCAAAAAAAACAAAATTACACTATAAACCCTCAAAAAAAATACTTGACGCCGAACGCCGCCGATAATATATAATATCGCTCTATTTTCGTTTGAAAGAAAAACGGCTCTCGCCGTCAAAGATCGTCGGGCTCTATTCTACGCGAACTCAGTAAATCGAGGAGGCAAGGAATCTGTCATGGCAGCTTGGAATATTTACGAGGCGAATGGACGCTACGTCGGCAAATACGTGTCACGAAGTCCCATGGTCGCTTTTTGTGAATATATGGCGTTGTACGAACCGCGGCCGAACGAAGCGGATCTGCAGCATGAACCTTTGGAAAACGGAACGAACCGCATAACATACGGGACAAGA
>JBDTZO010000084.1:0-13509 GCA_040005135.1 Acidobacteriota bacterium
AGGCCGGACGAACGCTTGAGGGCAGAACGTGGGACGAGATGCCTCGAGCCTTGCCTTCGCAAGCTGTCGCGTAATCGGCATCGACCGCGAACTCAAATAAGAAACCATATGAGCATATTTTCAAAGCTATTCGGTAAAGCCGCTCCGAGCGAGCCGTTCGTGCTCGCTCCGGTCAGCGAGATGATGGGCGAAGACCCGTTTTGGAAGATCGTGGCCGCATCGATCAACGGGTCCGGCGGTGATCAAGACCGTCAGGAAGCGATCCTGATAAACTCGCTTGAGCGGCTGACCCCTGCTGAGATCGTCGGCTTTCGGCTGCGGACCGACAAACTGCTCTACGACACGTACACCTCGGACATGTGGTGCGCCGGTTACCTCATAAAAGGCGGGTGCTCGGACGACATGTTCGAGTACTTTCGGCTGTGGGTTATTTCGAAGGGGCGTGACGTGTACGAAAAAGCCAGGGCAAATCCCGACTCACTCTCCGATCAAATGGATGAGAACGAGGAATTTTACGATTTCGAGAGCTTTTGGTACGTCGCTCTGACGGCGTTTAAGAACAAGACGGGCAAAGAGCTTTACGATCATATCGCCTACGACAATTTCAAATACGGGGAGGGAAATTATCAGCAGTTCGATTTTACGTGGGAAGAAGAGGATCCCGAGTCAATGAAGAAGATTTGCCCGCGCTTGTTCGAGCGTTTTGACAATCCTCGCTGATGCGTCGCGTCAGGCTATTCTTCGGCTTCGAGGATCTCGAAGCATTCTTCCATAATTTCGAGTATTACTGTTTTTGTACCGTCGGGTTTTGTGGTTAGGCGGAAGGAGCGGCAGAGGAGGGGTTGGTCGCCAACATAGATGAATGTGCGCCAGGCGAGGTCTCTGGTGCGTTTGTCGAGAGCGTCGACGCTGAGCGCGGTTTTGGTGCATCCTTTTGGGACGCGGATCGTGACCTTGGCGAGTGGCGGCTGTTCGGGCATAGGTTTATTTTGGCGGCTTTTGGGACGGTGAGCAATGAACGGCGGGTATTGCTTGCGATCATGAGAGGAGACGGGCCCGGCCGCTATCCCTCGCGGCGGTGGATTTGCTGGACCGTTATTGAGTGACAAACGGCGCCCTTACTAACGTGCGGGCTACTGACACGGCATCAAGTGGAAATACCCAGTCGCTACCGCACGCGGGTACTGACATGACGAAACGGTTTTTGAGTGACGAGCGGCGCCCTTACTAACGTGCGGGCTACTGACACGGTTCTCGGTTCCTTCTCGCTCACTTCACTTTTCTCGGGGCAAAGATCTTGTCGTCGATAGGGACGTTTTGTTTTACGGACGTTACGGTGCTGACGATGTTGCCGTTCGAGACGTTGTTGCTGACGCTGCGAAATGGAAGTTTTATGCCGTCGACGTCGCGGTAATCAGAAAAAACGATCGAATACGGTATCGCTTGCGGGCTCGTGCTCGAGGTGGTCATGCCCTCGCGTTTGAGGAGCAGGAACGTCTTTGTCGAGTAAAATTCCTTGAACGCGGTTCCCTTTTCAGGTTGAAAGGCAACGACGTACGCCGGTTCGCCGTCGACCTTGGCTATACCGTTGATCTCGATCTTTTTATAGTTTGCCCGCCAATCGAGCGGCGCGTAAAGGTCGGAACCGAGGCGAATATCCTCGAGGTGTTTGCCGGAGTATTTTTCGACCGGAGCAAAGGAATACGCCTCTTCGCCGGTCGAACCGTCGAAGTATTCCCAGCCGGTTCCGATGGTCTTGCCGAGTGCGGTCATCGTGGTCGAGGACGCGGACTTGTCTGGCGCCTTGGCGTAGGAAACGGACATCGCCTTGACGCCTTGATTTTCGAGGTCGACCGATGCCTCGACCACGCGGCTGGTTATTTTGCGTAAGTTCGCCTCGCCGCCCGCGGCGTCGATCGTTTTCTGCATGAGCTCGTCAACGGTCATCGTCACGGCCGCCGCAGGTGCTGCATCGGAGCGTTTGAATTCGAAATTGCCCTCCGGCTGGGTAACGACTACGCTCGCAACCTTTCCCGCGGCGTCGCGCTTGACGGTCAGAAAGTACGCGTCCGGCAGCGGCGACATTGCGTAAACGTCGGTCGATTTGGCGGTCAGGGCATACGGCTGCTGGCCGTCTACGTTGAAAGTTACCCTTCCGTCTGACTCGTTCCTAATGTTCACCAGGCCCTGGCCGCCGGGCGTTGAGTAGTTGCCGATGAGCTGCTTGGCATCACTGTTCGAACCCGCATTCACAGGCGCCTGAGCGACCGAGCCGTCCGCATTGATCCGCGGCAGAGTAAAATTTCCCTGCGGCTGCTTAAGCAGCATCTCGGCCGCGCCGCCGGTCGCGGGATCAAACTTGACGGCAAATCCATCAGGAGCACCCAGCAGCTTATATTCGCGCTCCGCTGTGCGTTCGAGCGTGTATTGCGGCTGGCCGGGAACCGACATCACCAGCTTGCCGGCGTCCATCTTGACCTCGATGTCCATCTTGGCGACCTCCAGACGGTATTTGCCGACTAGGTTTTCGGGGTTTTCCGCGGCCCAATTCGCGGCGTCCGGCGATCTGGGCAGGTCGACGAGGTTTGACCAGATGATCGACATCGCGTCGCTGCCGAGCGAGGATGCCGAGACGTTGGTGAGCAGGACAAAGCCGAGCTTTTTCTCGGGGATCATCGCGACCATTGAGTTAAAGCCGTCGATGTTTCCGCCGTGCTGCACGACCTTTAGCCCGTTCCACTCCTGCAGGAACCAGCCGAATCCGTACGAGCTCGTACCCGCGATCTTCATCTGCGGCTTGAGCCACTCGTCATAACCTTTTTCGGATACGAGTCTTTTGCCGTCGACGGTCCCGCCGTTCAAAACGAACCGCAGCCACTGTGCCATGTCGCGTGCGGTCGAATTGATCGAGCCGGCAGGAGCGACCTGTGAGATCTCGCGAAACGGCAGACGCTCGGTCGCCTTGGTGTCGAAATTGTAGCTGTAGCCGTATGAGAAATCGCGTGACTTCTGCATATCGGCGATCGACATCGAACTATTTGTCATGCCGAGCGGCTTAAATACACGCTGCGGGATAAACCTTTCCCAAGGCATTTTTTGAACCGTCGCGACTATCTCGCCGGCGGCGGTAAACATTATGTTCTGATACTGAAATTTTTCACCGAGCTTGGCCGTCGGCTTAGCCTGAGCGGCGACCTGGATCAGCTCCGCCCGAGTGAGCTTGCCGGTTATCATCGCGAGGTCAGTGCGGTTAAGGCCCGAGCGGTGCGAGAGCAGGTCGCGGATCGTGATCCGGGCGTCCGTGTCGGGATCGTACATCTTAAAGTAAGGCAGATATTTTTTCGGATGATCGTCCAATGCGAGCTTGCCCTCGTCCATCGACATCAGGACCGACAGTGCCGTGAATGCCTTGGTCGCCGAGCCGATAGCAAACTGCGTATCGGGCGTGACCGGCACCTTTTTCTCAAAGTCCTTGTACCCGAGGCCTTTCATATAGATGACCTTGTCGTCCTTGACGATCACGAGCGAAACGCCCGGTATCCCGAGCTCCCTTCGTCGCGCGTCGATCTTTTCCTCGATCGCCTGCAGCTGCTTGGTGTAATCAACCGCCGGAGCCGCGGCCGTCTGAGCCAGCGAGCTATTTGGTAACGCGGCGATCAGGAAAGAAAGGACGACGAGCAGCGAGGCCGAGGCCTTCGTGATTTGAGGTTTCATATGGATCATTTCCAGGTTTGAATACGTGCCTCGTCAGCGCAAAGTTCGGATGTGCGAACGCCGAGGCCCATCAAAAGATAAAAGATCATCGCCACCTCGCTGTCGCCGATATTGTTATGGACAAATCCGCTATTCACAAAGCCGATCGCACCGCCGATACAGCCTAGAATAATGCCGATCGACCGCCAATCGCCGGTCGCACGTGCAAGACGAAGTCCGCGCCAGAGAATCATGCCGTAAAGAGCAAGGATCGCGATCCAGAGGAGAAGCGCCGGAATGCCGCGTTCGACCGCGATCTGGACGGGCGTCGAGTGAAAGTGGCTGATCATCATCCGGCCGCCGTCATACATGTTCCATTCGCGCCAGTGTTCGGTGGCCGAGTCCATACCGATGCCAAAGATGAGATTGCGCGGGCTCGACACGAGAAGCCGCGTGCCGTCGCGCCACATTGTCAGGCGATACTGCGTCGAATCGTCCGACGAATCGATAAATCCGACCTGCCGCGACTGCTGCATCATATAAACGCCGGCGAGCCCGACTGGGATCGCCAAAATGATCGTCGCGATAACGACGCGGCGGCTTGCCGAAAGGGCGATGATCACGAAACCCGAGACCAGGAACGACATCTGCGACGCGCGAGTCACGGTCAGAAGCAAAGCCAGCGCAGTGCCCGCCAGGCAAACGGCCAAAAATACACGCGACGAGACCACACGAACAAACGCCCCGATCGCTCCCGCATACGCATTTCCATCGCCGCGACGCCGGTAAAAGAACGACGCCACCAGCAGACCGAAGATGAGAGATCCGATCAGCTGCAGAGCCTCGGAATACGTCGTCCAATGGTTAAAAAAACCGAGTGCCCGCCAATAATGGCTTGGTGCCCAGCTTCCGACGCCGAGCCGCTCTTCGGGCGTCGTGCCTGGCCGCAGCAGAGCACGCGGTATGTTGCGCGGCTGATACGCGTCAGGCCGATGGATCGAGATCTCGACCGAATCTTTGGTCTCAAGAGCAGTAATCAGCGGTGCCAGATCATGTGCTGTCTTGCCATCTATCTTGAGGATCGTGTCACCGTCGGTCATCCCTGACTTGCCGATCGCGCCGTCCGGATCGACGCCGTGGATCTCGACCCCGCGGCCGACGATACGCTCGATCGGTGTCTTGACGACATTGACCATGCACGAAAAAAATAGTGCGAACGCCAGGAACTGTGCCGCTCGCAAATTACGCACATTCGCCGCCGTCAGAAAGTAGGCGAGAAACAAGATGACATTTCGGAGCGAATTGAACGACAATTCGGGCGAATAGGAAAACGAAGCCGAGAGCACCGACCATGCAAAAAACGCCCAGATCGCGATGTCGAGCGGCCGAAGCTTGAACTTTCGCCGCGGCCTCGCGAAAAATCGCAGCGTCGTCATTAGCAAAGCGATGACCCATGACGTCTGTGACGCAGCGATCGAGTGCGGCGACGAGACGACCATCAGTGTCAAAAACACGAATGCGAGCCGGTCAAGCCAGCGTGCCGGCCCCGTCTCATCGCCGGAGCCCGCAAGGCCGTCGAGGAATTCGAGAAATCTCGTCATAAATGCGATTATTGTAACAGTTTAGTCTGGCCGGCGGAGCCCGGAGCTCGCTATGTTTCGACAACCCCGACGGGCGCAAGCACGTAAAATATGGAACCCCAGGAACCACAAATCGACCTTTCTCTAAAGGCAGAGATCGATCTCTATTACGACCTGCTCGTGCCGGCGAACGCCGCAGCGGCGGCTCCGCTGCTGATAGCCGTCCACGGCTACGGAGCACACAAGCGCTATATGATGCGCGAAGCAAGGCTCGTCGCGCCAAAAGATTGGGTCATCGCCTCGGTCCAAGGGCCGCACCAGCATTTTCGCCAAACTGAGGACGGCTATCGTGTTGGATTTGGCTGGCTGACCGACAACCGTCCCGAGGAATACGTTCGATTACACCATAAATTCCTGCTCGACGTGATCGGAAAACTTGCGTCGGACGGAACCATCGATCCGGAGCGCGTCTACCTGTACGGTTTTTCGCAGGCGTGCGCACTTAACTTTCGGTTCGCGTTTTCGCATCCGCACTCGGCCCGCGCGGTCGTCGCTGTGTGCGGCGGCATTCCCGGCGACCTCGATACCAATTCCAAATACAGTACGCCTGAGACAGACGTCTTTTATCTTTATGGTAACGACGATGAATTTTACACTCAGGAACAGTTTGCCGAGTATGACCGCAAACTCGCCCAACGGCTGTCGCATTACCGCTCAAAGCAATACACGGCCAAGCACGAGATCAGTCAGGAAATGCGGGCCGACATTAAGAAATTTCTAGCCGAGCAAGCGGCAGCGGTATAATATAGAAAAACCCGTAATCTTATGCGCCAACTGCGACATGTAATGCGAACTTTGGGACTGATCATTGGATTCGGTGTTTTGGCAGCGACGACACAGGCACAGCAGTTCAAGCATCCGGGCATCGAGCTCTATAGACAGGGCAAGTTCGACCAGGCGATAACGTCGCTCGAGGCGGCCTCGAAGCAAAAAGAATTTAGCAACAACAGTGATATTTGGAATACTCTCGGCCTAGCATACTTTGCCAAGGACGACATCAAGAAGTCGCGGAAAGCGTTTGAGACCGCCATTAAGATCGCACCTAACGTCGCGGCGTTTCACGGAAATCTTTCATACCTCTATCTGCTGACACAGAAGATGGATGACTCACGCCGCGAGGCCGAAACCGCGATCAGACTCGACCCAAAAGATACGAATGCTCAGTTTGTGCTCGGCCGCGTCGAGCTCTCCGACGAGAAATTTGACGAGGCCGACAAGTATGCCGCCAAGGTGATCGAAATTAACCCCGCTTCGCCCGACGGCTACATGCTGCGCGCTGACATTTTGCTTTCCAAGCTCGGAAAGCTCGTTGGGGCGGGCTGGGACGTTCGCGATGAGATCGACCTTCTGAAACAGGCAAACGATGTGCTCAAAACCGGCGCCGAAAGATCAAGGACGCACCCAAATCACAAAAGCATTGACGACGAATCAGAGTCCGTCGGGGCGTTTTACACACATTATTCGAAAGAGCCGTCCGACGGCACGGCGATCTCGGGAGCCGCGGTGCCCTCGAACGTACGGCCATTAGTAATAATACGTAAGCCGCTTCCAACATATACCGACCGGGCGCGGGCGTCGGGCCTTTCCGGCCGCGTCCGCATTGCCGTACTCTTCGGCGCGGACGGCCAGGTCCGTCACACACTAATTCTGCAAAGTCTCGGCAGCGGGCTGGATGAGATGGCATTGAACGCAGCTCGACGTATAGAATTTGTTCCGCAAATGGTTGACGGCAAGCCTGTGTCAGTCGTTAAGACGATCGAATACAGCTTCTCTGTCTATTAACCTAGGATCCTGGTTCGTTTGACCTCAACGCTGTTCTGAAGCTCGAGCGGCAGATTTATCTGTGGTGTTTCCTGTCCGGAATCGGTTTTGATCATTTCGACCTTTAGTACGTCTGCCTTGATAGCATCGAGCACCGATTTCGGTCCATATAGCGTCACGGCCGCTTTTTTGCCCGGTACGCCCGTGACCGGAACGAGAACAGTCCGTTCGACGCGCGTTTCGCCAATTTTGACCGAGACGTCCACGACCGTGTCGGACACCGTGGTGTTCTCGGCCGCAATGCGAATGCCGACCTGACGTTGGACAAAATCTTCATTCCGCCCTGCGAGCGGGATCGGATCTGTCGAAGCAGACTGAAGTGTCTTGAGAACACTGATCGGCCCGCGAATTCGAACACGCGGCGGCGATACAAGCGCATTACCGTAAACCTCAAATCCGGTTGCCGGTGTCCCATCAAGGGCTGCGATGACGGGCAGATCGACCTCTTCGACTGTTTCGAGCCGGACCTTGATGCTCCGAGGCTGGATCTCCGAGAGTTTTATCCCAGCCGGGAGTTCAGGCACCGATACGCTTTCCGGCGTTAGGGAAATGACTCGATCGCCTGGAGGAACATCTGAAAGCTCAAGCACGGCGACGAGATTTGTGCCCGTGAACGGCTTTAACTTACGCTCGTCGCCGCTGACAGTGACCTCAACTTCACCGGCGATCGGTCCTATGATCATGACGTTATTCGCAAGATTTGGGACGAGCTGGACTGTGATCCGCTTAGTGCCGTTGGTCGTTAAGCCCGTTACGCCAAGCCAAAGCCCCAACGTGATCGCGAGCGCAACTAATTTGAGCAGCCAATCCTCGAAAAAAACCTTGCGGACGATATTTTTGAGTAATAGCCGATTAGGATCAGACCGCCTGGATTGTCCATTGCCTGACAGCATTTTTGATTCAAGCCTGATTTACGGTAGCTTCGGTGTCTGAGTCCTTTAACGTCTTTGCACCGGGCGTCTCCCGACGCTTTTCGACCAACGGTATCTCCATTGCGTCGAGCAGGAGTCGCCTGAGTGCCGTCGTTTCGAGATTGCGCCGCACATTTCCGGCCTCGACATACGTTATCAGTCCGGTCTCCTCGGAGACGACGATCGAGATCGCGTCACTGCCCTCGGTAATTCCGATCGCCGCCCGGTGACGTGTTCCGAGTTCGCGTGAGATCTCAGGATTTTTCGTCAGCGGCAAAAACACGGACGCCGCCGCGAGCTTCTCGTTCTGGACGATCACGGCGCCGTCGTGCAGCGGCGTGGCCGGGTTAAAGATCGTAACAATTAGATCATAGCTGAGCCGCGCATCGAGCTGTACGCCCGCATCAATGAAATTTCGAAGCCCGATGTTTCGCTCGATGACGATAAGCGCCCCTATCCTTTCCGATGCAAGCGTCGTGACGGCAAGCACGATCTCATCATAAACGCTGCCTCCGAACTGGCCCCGCTGCCGCTTAAGCAGCGGAAATCGAAAACGATTGGCAAAGTAAATTAGTGCCTGCCGGATCTCAGATTGGAACAGGACGATTATCGCGATCCCGATATAAACGACGGCATACCGCAAGACGAATTCGAGGGTCGATAGGCCCTCGGTCGAGGCGATCCAGTAAAGTAGACCAAGCAGCACCATTCCAACGACCGTCGGCACGGCTCGTGTGCCGCGGAGCAGCTTGAGTACGACATAGACAATGATAAATACGAGCGCAATGTCAATGACATTTCGCAGGCCGTTCACTGTCGGTATGTAATCGCTAAACTGCATTCTTCCGATGCGTTTTGACGCCAGACGATAAGGATTTTAATGACCTAGAGAATATCATAGGACAAAAGCCCGAACGTTCGAAATCGAACGATCGGGCCTCGGAATTTGTTGGTACGTACGGCATTAACCGCGTTTTTTCTCCGGCCGCAGCTTGTTTGCCGCCGATGTCCGCGGAGTGACCTGATTGGCACGAAGTTCTTGCCCCGCGTTCGTCGTGTTCGCGGCCTTAGCTGCAGCGAGCTGCTTTGAGTCGCTCACCGCCTTGAGCGCCGCTTTTGCGTTCTTGCTCAACCTCTTTTTCTCTTTAGGCATAATTTTTTAAGTCTCCTTAGATCTTTACTATCCAGCCGCCCCCGACTACCTCGTCACCATTATAGAATATCGTTGCTTGGCCCGGCGTGATCGCACGCTGCGCCTTGTCAAAAACCACGCGGGCGCGGTGATCAGGCAACGCATATATGGTCGCCGCCGCCGGATCGTGACGATAACGGACCTTTACCTCAGCCCTCACCGGCTCGGACGGCGCTTCGAATGCCACCCAGTTGACGCCTTTTGCGATAAATTCGAACGACTCGAGTTCATCGGCCTCGCCAACGATGATCTGATTTTTTGCCCGCTCGATCTGCAGGACGTATAGCGGTTTTTCATTTGCGATCCCAAGCCCGCGGCGCTGGCCGATCGTATAACGGTGAATTCCAGTATGCGTGCCGACAGTTGCGCCGGTCGAATTGACGATGTCGCCGCCGGTCGGAAGCTCACTTTTACGGCCTTCGTGGTCGAGGTACCGATCGATAAATTCGGAATATTTGCCGTCAGGCACAAAACAGATCTCTTGCGACTCGGCCTTTTCAGCGGTGTAGAGATTTGCGTCGCGTGCAATGTCGCGAACCTCGCTCTTGAGCATTTCACCGAGTGGAAAGTGAGCCCGCGAGAGCTGGTCTTGAGTAAGCTCCCACAAGAAATAGCTCTGATCCTTCCAATGATTTTTGCCGCGAAAAAGCCGATATCGGTTGGCGGCATCGTCGTATTCAACGCGGGCGAAATGGCCGGTCGCGACCCTATCACACCCGAGACTGACCGCCATTTTATCGAGAGACGCAAACTTGAGGCGGGAATTGCACGCGACACAAGGGATCGGGGTCTCGCCGTCGAGATAGCTCTGCACAAATGGTTCGACAACCGATGTTTCAAACTCCCGTTCGAGATTGAGAACATAAAACGGAAACCCAAGCCCCTCGGCAACGCGGCGGGCGTCATAAACATCGTCGAGCGAACAGCATCGGCTCGGCAAGGGATCGCCGTTCTCATCGACGCTGATGCCGCGTCGCTGATTCCACAGCTGCATCGTAAAGCCGACCAGTTCGTGACCTTGTTCTTTTAGAAGCGCAGCTGCCGCCGAACTATCGACTCCTCCGCTCATTGCTACCGCTATTTTCATCTAAACCCCAAACAAAGAGTATAGCGATTGGTGCCTGAGTTTGAAAACAATCTGCGTTTCTCTCGTTCGTGCGACTATGCGATGAGAGCCATTAAATCCACCCTCCGCCTAAACAGGATCGATCCGAGTCAAATTGCACCCTGATAAAACGCTGTGTTATATTCTCGAAACTATGAATTTAGCCGCGCGATAATCCCATCCCTGACCGCTCAAATATTTTTGCGTGCTCACAACTTACTGGTTACCGCTTCCGACTTACGTGTGCTGTTTCCATCGAAAGGCGATTCGAGACTTATGTCGAGAAAATCAGATATTCCGGCAATCGAGACATTTGATAATTCGTGGTGGGCAGTCGTGCGCGAATCGATCCGTGGAACCCAACGCGATTTTACTGAGGGCCCCATCGGCCTTGCCATCTTTCTGCTTGCCGTACCCATGATCCTCGAGATGAGCATGGAGAGTCTGTTCGCCGTAGTCGACATTTTTTTCGTGGCCAAGCTCGGAGCGGACTCGATCGCGATCGTAGGTCTGACGGAATCGGTAATGGCACTTATATATGCCTGTGCGTTTGGATTTGCCATTGGAGCGACTGCGACTGTCGCTAGGAGGACCGGTGAGAAGGACATCGCTGGCGCGGCTAAAGCGGCGGCGCATGTCATCTATTTGGGAATCATGGCATCGCTTGTGATCAGTGGGATCGGGCTCATTTTCGCTCCGAATATTCTAACGTTGTTGGGTGCGAAGCCGCATTTGCTGGTGGAAGGGTCGCGTTTTATGCGGATCATGGTCGGTGGTAATGCGGTGGTCGTTTTTATTTTTTTGCTGAACGCCATTTTTCGCGGCGCGGGCGATGCGGCGATCGCAATGCGGGTTCTCATACTGGCTAATGGCCTCAACATCATTTTGTCACCCTGTTTCATCTTCGGTATTGGGTTCTTTCCCGAGCTTGGCGTGACAGGCGCCGCGGTCAGTACGACCATCGGTCGTGGTATCGGAGTTACGTTCGCTGCGTGGAATCTATTCCGCGCAGGCGGTCGAATTCACGTCGATCGCGAAAGCTGGCGCTTCGACCCCAAGCTCCTCTGGAAACTCGTCAAACTCTCGTCCACAGCGGTCTTTCAGATGATCGTTGCGACTGCCAGTTGGACGGCTTTGATGCCGATAATTGCTGGCTTTGGCGAGGTTGCGATCGCGGGATATGTCATCGCTCTGCGGGTCGTGATGTTCGCTCTCTTGCCGGCATTGGGCCTGAGTAATGCGGCGGCGACTCTTGTCGGACAAAATCTCGGGGCCGGCAAGCCCGAACGCTCCGAGGCCGCCGTGTGGAAGGCGGCGTGGTTCAACGCGGCGATATATTTCGGCATCGGGCTCGTATTTCTGCTGTTTTCGCATCCGATCATCGGCTTTTTTACCGACGAACCCGAGGTGCTGAGCTACGGTACCTCGGCGCTGCACATCATCGCCTTTGGCTTTACGTTCTACGGCCTTGGAATGGTGCTCGAGACGGCGTTTAACGGTGCAGGCGACACGTGGACGCCGACATATCTCAATCTGCTGATCTTCTGGGCCTTCGAGATACCGCTCGCCTACACGTTGGCTTATCGCTTCGGGATGGGCCCGTCCGGCGTGTTTTGGGCGATCACGCTGGCGTTCTCATTGCTGGCGATCGCGAGCGGGCTGCTGTTCAAACGCGGAAAATGGAAGCTAAAGGTCGTGTAATCCAATAACCGAACTCAAAAACTGCTCCCAAAATAATCTTCCGCCAACCCGTTCATCGACTCTATCCCTGTTAAAATGCTGTTATGTCCCGGATAGATTTTCCAGACCCGCGAACGTACGATTATGCCCGTTGGATGATCGTCGGAGCGTACATGTATCCGGCGGACGGCGTCGTATATTTTGGCGGTCGAATTACGGTCGAAAATCTGATACAGGCGTATCGAATGGGCATTTTCCCGTGGTACACCCGCGGCATACCGCTGCCGTGGCATTGCCCCCACCCGCGAGCGATCCTCGATCTCGCCGAAGTACATGTCCCGCGGAGCCTCGCAAAAATTCGCCGTCGCGGCGACCTCACGTTTTCGATCGACCGCGATTTTCGCGGCGTCATACGCCAATGCGCGCTCGCATATCGCCCGGGCCAGGGCGGGACGTGGATCACACGCGAATTTGAAAACGTTTACACCCAATTGCACGAAGCCGGGATGGCACACAGTGTTGAGGTATGGGACGCCGAAGGCAGCCTGGTCGGCGGACTTTACGGCGTTGATGCAGGAGGCGTTTTTTGCGGCGAAAGCATGTTCTTTAAGGTCCCGAACGCGTCCAAGCTCGCATTGCTCTACCTCATCGATGAGATAAAAGAATGCGGAGCGACGTGGATCGACGCCCAGGTGATGACGCCGCATCTCAAGGTGCTCGGGGCGAAAGAGGTTGACCGCGACGAATTTTTGGATAGACTCAGAGATACACAATCGCGGGGCCTGGAGATCTTCGAGTCAAATGAATACACAAATACGGGAAAATCTGCTTGAGCTGCTCGACGGAAAGTCGGCACACATCGCCCTCGAAACGGCCCTAAAGGGCTTTCCTATCAACGGGATACATACGCGGATCGACCGATCGCCGCACACCGCGTGGGAGCTCGTCGAGCACATTCGGCTGGCTCAATCAGACATCATCGAATATTGCTGCGGAGACGGCTACGCGGCTCCTGTTTTTCCGGAAGGCTACTGGAATCTCGAGGCCGGCGGCACTATCAACTGGCAAAATTCGTGCGACGAGATCATCAGCGGCCTGCACAAACTGCGTGAACTGGTCGCCAACGAGAGCGCCGACCTGCTCGCCCCTTTGCCGAACGGGGCCGGGCACACGCTTTTCCGTGAAATTCTCGTGATTGCCGATCACAATTCATATCATCTCGGGCAAATAATGCTGATCCGACGCATGATCGAGGCCGACGGTCGCGAGGTATAGATATCAGATGCCGCATCGCCAACGCACCAACATCCGTCCGGGAATTCGCGTGTCGATCGTCCTCAAACAGGACCAGCGGACCGGCAAACGAACCGAAGGCACGGTCAAAGACCTGCTGACAAGTTCGCCAAATCACCCGCACGGAATCAAGGTCCGCCTCACTGACGGCCAAGTCGGACGAGTGCAGGAGAT
>JBDTZO010000228.1:0-40512 GCA_040005135.1 Acidobacteriota bacterium
TTAATCGGAGCTGAGCGTATCATTCCTGCAACTATGTGCTATACTATGTACGTGGAAGTCTTTTGGAAACTAGTCGTCGACGATCATCGTCCCCGTGCCCTCGTCGGTAAAGACTTCGGCCAGCAAAGCATTGCGGGCCGTACCGCTGAGGATGTGTGCCGAGCTTACACCGCGGGCCACCAACGATATTAGACTCTCCAATTTGGGGATCATCCCGCCCGTCGCACGGCGTGATTCGATCAGGTGGCGAGCGTCAGACGACGTGATCTTTGACAATTTAGTAGTAGGATCAGCTTCATTAAGGTAGATCCCGTTGACATCGGTCAACAGGATCAGCTTTTCGGCCTTGAGCTCAACCGCGATCTCGGTCGCGATCGTATCGGCGTTGATATTGAAAACGCGCCCGTCATCATCGGCACCCAGCGACGAAATGATGGGCAAATAGCCACTATCAAGCAAAGTATGTATTAGAGATGCGTCGATCTCGACGACGTCTCCGACATGCCCGTAGTCGATCGATTCGGTCGCGCCGGTTTCGCGGTTGAGCACATCTTTTGGCGGCCGTTTTACTGCCTGGACAACACCGCCGTCTATGCCCGAAAGGCCAACTGCCTGGATGCCCCGGCGACGAAATTGAGCAAGTATTTCGGTATTTATCTTTCCGCGAAAGATCATTTTGGCAAGTTCGAGCGTATCGTCGTCGGTAACGCGACGGCCTTCGATAATAGTCTGAACGACACCGAGCTTGTGGGCGAGTTCGTTAAGCTGCTTGCCGCCCCCGTGCACGACACAGACGCGAATTCCGACCTGATGCAATAGTGCAAGTTCCTCGGCAAGTGACGCGAGGTTTTCCTTGTCCTCGGTGACCTTGCCGGAAAATTTGACGACAAACGTCTTACCCTGAAACTTTTGGATGTAGGGGAGAGATTCTCGTAGTAGATCGAGCGTTTCCTGATTCATATCATTCGAAGAGTGCAGCGAGGATAGCCTTTTGAATATGAAGCCTGTTCTCGGCCTCATCAACGACGACGGAATTCGGGGAATCGATCACTTCGTCGCTAACGATAACATTCCGGCGAACCGGCAAACAATGCATAAAAATCCCATTTTCGGTTCGCTGCATTTTGGCCTCGTCCACGATCCAATCGTTCCGAAGCGACGCTCGAAAGTCCATATCGGCGTCGGGGCGTCCATAAAATTGTTTGCCGCCCCAGCTCTTGGCGTAGACGACATCAGCCCCTTCGAACGCGTCATTAACGTCATTCGTGACTTCGAGGGTACCGCCGTTTTCAGTCGCCTGAAGCTCGATCGCAGATAGTAGGTCGGCGTCGAGTTCGTAACCTTTCGGGTGAGCGATTCGCAAATCGTGCCCAAATTGCACTGCAGCCAGGGCAAAACTATTCGGTACGGCCATAGGCAGCGGCTTCGGATGCCACGCCCACGTCAGCAAAACTCGCTTTTTTTGAGGCCCGAGCTTTTCGCGGATCGTCATCATGTCTGCCATTGACTGACACGGATGATGCATTGCCGATTCGAGATTGATAATAGGGACTGTGGCGTAACGTGCGAATGCTGAAAGGATCGGATCGGTGCGTTCCGTCTCCCAGTCCTTTAGCTCGGCGAATGTTCGAACGCCGATGGCTGATACGTAGCGTTCGAGAACATGGACAAATTCCTTGAGGTGCTCAGTCTTGCCGCCATCCATCACGACTCCGTCGCGGTGCTCGAGGGTCCATGATGTCCCTCCCGGCTCAAGAACGACCGGGTTTCCGCCGAGTTCGTAGATCCCGACCTGCATCGAGGTTCGGGTGCGAAGGCTCGGATTAAAAAACACAAGCGCGATCGATCTTCCGGCAAGCGGGCGAGGCAGTGATTCGCGGCGTTTGAGCACGCGGGCCGACGCGATGAGGGATTCGAGATGCTCACGCGAAAAATCGGATGTAGTTAGGAAATTATTCAATTCGAAAGCACCTCGACCAGCAGATCGATCTCGTCTGTCGTGACGCAAAGCGGCGGCAGTAATCGGAGTACTTTGGGATCGCTCGATGTGCCGGTGATGATCTTCTGTTCAAGCAGTTTCGTATGCATTTCAACGCACGGCCCGTCAAATTCGATACCCAGCAGGCATCCCTTGCCGTGGATCGCAATGATATTTTTTACACCGGAAAGCGAATCGCGCAGGTGGTTCTCGACACGCCGGGCGTTTTCGAGCATGCCGTCCATTTCGATCACATCCAAAGTCGCACAAACCGCCGCCATCGCCAGCATTCCACCGCCAAACGTGGTGCCAAGATCGTTTAATTTTATGTTCTCTGAAACATGTTCATTTACCAGACACGCTCCGACTGGAACTCCGCTGCCCAGCGATTTCGCTAACGTAACGATGTCGGGCACAACACCGCCCGCGAGATCGCTGCCGGCAAAATACCAATTGCCAGTTCGTCCGATGCCGGTCTGGACCTCGTCAAAAATGAGAATTATCCCGTGGTCGTCGCAAACTCGACGCAGTGATCGAAAGTACTCAGGACCTGCCTCGCGGACGCCGGCCATCGACTGGATCGGCTCGATCATGACTGCGGCGGTTTCGTTATCCGCAACTTCCTCGAGACTGGCGATACTGCCAAATTCGGCGGCGACGTGGCCGGGAACGTTCGGCTTTCCAATATGTCGGTATTTGCCCAGGAAGGTGGCTGATATCGAATCGGCAGTACGGCCGTGAAACCCGCCGGTGAATGTAACGATCTTTTCGCGGCCCGTGGCCATGCGGGCCATCCGCATCGCATTTTCATTTGCCTCGGTTCCGGAGTTGCAAAAGAAAGCTTTTGCCAGACTCGCGGGTGCGGTGGAAATCAATCTACTGGCGGCCAGAGCTCTTGTTTCGGAATATACAAGGTTTGAATAAAAAAGGAGCTTTTCAGCTTGTTCACTGATGGCCTTCACGACGAAAGGGTGCGAATGGCCCGTTGCACATACAGCGTGGCCGCCATAAAGATCGAGGTATTTCTCGCCATCGCTAGTCCACACCCACGAGCCAGATCCGCGTTCGACGGCGATACCCATTTTCTTATAGGTCGCGACCTGGTATGCGTCCTCAAGTTTCTCTATGTCGGTAAAGTTCATAGATCTCTAGGGATTGCCTCCGGCAAAAATCAAGCCCGTCTTTTCGTCCAGTCCGAACATCAGATTCATATTTTGAACCGCCTGACCGGCGGCACCTTTGACAAGGTTGTCGATGGCGGAAAACACGGCGACGTGCTTTCCACTTGAGTGAACTGCAATATCACAAAAATTCGTATTCTTTACCCAGTTAACGTCCGGTGAGCCGCTGACCATTCGGACAAAGAAGGAGTCAGAGTAAAAATAATGGTAGAAATTCTCAACGTCCTCGTTCGTAAGTGCCGCTTCGGTCTGCATGTAGCACGACGCGAATATTCCTCTCGAAACGGGCATGCTGTGCGTCATGAACACAAGTTCGTTTGAGAACGCTCCGACCGTTCGCAGTTGCTGAGTGATCTCGGGCAAGTGCTGATGTGTAAATGGCTTGTATGCGTAAAACGAGTTCATTCTCTGTGGATGGTGAGTGTTGGGTGCCGGCTTGGCGCCGGAACCGGACGAACCGGTCTTGGCGTCAACGATCACCGATCCAGCAAGTAACCCGCTCTTGACCATGGGCATCAACGCGAGAGCGGTCGCAGTCGCGAAACATCCGGGATTGGCGACGTAGTGTGCTCCGGCGATCGCGTCGCGGTTAGACTCAGTCAGGCCGTAAACGAACTTTTTCTGCAGGTCCACGGCTGAATGATCGATCTTGTAATACTCTCGGAAGGCCTCTGGATCATCGATACGAAAATCGCCGGACAGATCGATCACTTTTGTCTTTGGATCCAACTGAGGTACCTGGCCGATAGCTTGGCCGTGAGGAAGTGCGAAAAACGCAATATCGATATCGGACAGTGAAGACATGTCTTCAGGAGCAGGAGCGAACCGCATGCCGGTTAGTCCAAGGAGGTTTTTATGAACTTCGCTGACTAGTTTTCCGGAATGCTCATTTGCGGTGGCGAGCACTATCTCGACGCTCGGATGAAACAACAAAATGCGCAGCAACTCGCTTCCGCCGTAACCGGAGCCTCCGAATATCGCAATTCGTATTTTGTTGGTCGAAGCCATGAATTAGACCGTTACGGACTGCCGTTTTAACTGAGAGTAAACCAGTTCGAAAAGCCTCGCCCCGTTTCTACGGGCATTTCCGGCTGACAGGTTCAGCTTTTGCTGAACATAATCTTCTCCCATCTGAGAATCCGTTACTGAGCCGGCAACGACATCGATCTTGATACCAAACTCGTCGAGTACGGTCCGCCCACCAATAACGCCGACGTAATCCGAAGCACAAAAAACGAAGGTGGAGACGGCGGCGCGAAATTCAGCGTTTTTGAGCACGGATTCGACGGAATAGCCTCCGACGATCCCGTCCCCGAGTTCGATCACAATAATATCTGGACCAAGGTCATTCAGATGATTGATTATCGCCTTGGCTACAGGCGATAGGTTACCAACATTTGCCGTCGAGGGAAGACCACAATCAATAAAACTCGCCGTGGCAAAAGCTCCGTGGTCCTGCATGTTTAAAGTGTCTCGGAGCGCAGCGATCCCGGAAATCTTTCCGGCTGCGACTCGAAGGCCAGAGTGATTCGCTTGTTTGATTATCTCCGTAGCGGCAACGGTCTTCCCCGAGTTCATGCATGCACCAGCGATCACGATAATCGGCACACTTTTATTCAGTGTTTCAGCAGGTCTGATGGCGTTATCTGCGATATTCGCAACGGTTTCTCCATCCAATGAAACGAGGCCGAGAACTTCGACTTGGATGGCGTCCGAAAGGGAAGAATGATGCCCACTGCAAACCCCAATAACGCCACCCATGTTCAAGAGGTTAAGATGGTCGCCCTCTGCAATATTTTCAGGAACGTCACCGACGAAACCCTTAAGTGCTCGCCTGCTCCCTAGGACGCCGACGAGGACGTCACCGGTCGTAATACGTGCCAGCCGACCATTACAAAGCTCAAGATTTCCGTAGGTCGCGGACTCACCGAGCGAACGGACTACGACAACATCGCCTGTTCTAGGTTTGGAACACACGGTGCTTAAACGAACTTGCCGAGGAATGCTCAGTCGTGATGCGGCGGAACCAACTTTGTCTATGATCACTTCTTCCATTATTTGGGAGTTAACTCGAATGTCCGCCGAGAACACTCAACAGTTTCTTGATGGCAGACCGCTGTAACGCGGAGTTTTCAACGGCAATAAATACGGTGTCATCGCCGGCTATTGTTCCAATCACCTCAGAAACCCCAGAGTTGTCGATCTTAACAGCGATGGCGGATGCGAGGCCCGAATCGCATTTGGCGATGATCAAATTGTTTCCGGCGATAGTGAGATTCACCATCCCAAATCCGGGCAAGTGAGCATTACGCGGCGAGGCATAAGCACCATTAACTTTGACTATTCCGAGTTCGACAAGATCTCTGGAAACACTCGCTTGCGTGACGCTAAAACCACGCCGCACCAAATGTCTCACGACCTCTTCCTGACGCCCGACCGCATCGTCCTGAATGATTTCGATGATGGCTTCTTGGCGAGCTGTTTTTGAATAGGACATCGGCTTTATTCACAATTCAAAGCACATTATTGCATAAGTGCCGAATTGTATTCACAGTTTATACAGCACGGCTATGATTGTCAACGCCCCGGCATTCTCACCAAATGGTTATATTGCCATCAAAAAATAGCTAGTTTGATACGGAGAAATTTCTTGGGATTTTGTCTAAAGTCGTAGAGTAGTTTGGTGCCCTCGCTCGAGAACTGATTAATATTCGAAACCGTTTGATTGAGATTGTTATAAAGCGTTTCGTCCGTCACCAGTTTACCGATGGTGCCCTTGCCGGCTTGGGCATCGGCTAGCAGCGATTCGATACGAGTTGTGGTCGAGTTAAAGCGGGCGACGGCTTCACGAGCGTCATCATATAGCTTTTCGTCCTTAAAAAGTTTTCCCGCAGTACCCTTGCCGTCACGAAGGTCCGACGTGACAAGCTTGATATCGTCAGCGATACCATTAAACTTGTCCACGGAGGCTCGAAGCTCCTTAATAGCTGATCGCGTCTCGTCATACAAAGCATCGTCATTTACGAGCTTGCCTGCACTCCCTTTGCCGGCCTTTATGTCGGCTGAGATGGATTCAAGATGGGCCACAGTCTTGCTAAGGCCGTTATACAGTTCCGGATCATTGACCAACTTTCCGGCACTCCCTTTGCCGTCGTTGATCTTATCAATGGTCGTCTGAAGCCGATCCATAGTCGCTTTGGTTTCGCTTACGGCGCTGTCGAGATTGCGATAGAGGGATTCATCGTTGATCACACGTCCAAGAGTGCCCTCACCTTTGTTGGCCTTGTTAAGGATCTCATTTGCGGGAATTGCAAGCTTGTTGATCTGTTTGAGTAGGTCGTTGCCGGTTGACGTCAGCTGATTCATGGAAATAGCTGAACTAGATTCGAGCACGGTATTCGCATCGATCGGGGCACCCTTCGCGGTTCCAGGAGTGATGTTGATCATCTTTTCGTTACCCAGGACCGAGGTGCCTATCAGTGTCGCTGTTGAATCAGACTTAATGAGATCGGTCATCGGCTTTCCGTCGAGAACCTGTGCCACAGACATGAGGGCCTCGATACGGTCGCCATCGGGATCGTCAGGCTGCAGGAATTTCACCTCTTCGACCTTTCCGATGCTCAGTCCGGCCAATTGTACCTCGGCGTTCGGCCGTAAGCCATCCGCGGATGCGAACCGCGCTTTCACGTGCATTTTCTTTTCAAAAGGATTAAAGTCACCGCTCGAATTGATGATCAGAAACCCAAATACGAGCAGCGCGGCAAACATAAAAATGCCGACCCGCAGTTCGCTGATCGATAGTTTTTTCTTGGTAACGGGCATCGTTCGTTATTTTCCCCTAATGAACCGATGGATATATGGATCGGCGGCGGATTTCAGCTGTTCGTCCTTACCGCTGAAAATGATCTTTCCGTTTCGGAGCATTATCGCTTCCGTATTCACCAGGCACAACTTGTCGCCCTCGTTCTCAAAATGGACACGTCCTTTTTCGTCAACGATAGCATATTCAGATGACAGATACTCCACATTGTTCATTTCGTGCGTCACAAAGATCGACGAAACGTCCTCAAGATCTCTGAGCTTTATAGCGAGCTCGCAAATGGTTCTTGCTGTTGGAGGATCGAGCCCCGCTGTCGGCTCGTCAAATAGCACAATGCTTGGATTTCCTACGAGAGCACGTGCAATACCGACTCGTCTCCGCATGCCGCCGGAAAGCTCGCTGGGCATCTTTTCAATTGCATCTTCGAGATCAACAAAGTGCAGCATGCGCCTGACCTCATGTTCGATTTGCACTTCGTCAACGCCCTCTTCTGTTAACCGGTACGCAACGTTATCATAGACTGATAAGGAGTCAAAGAGTGCTCCTTCCTGAAAAACCATGCCGATCTTTCGCCGGATCCGCATCAGCTCTGCGTCATCCATCTGCGTGATATCCTCGCCGTCGACAAGGATCATTCCGGCATCCGACTTGATGAGGCCCAGGATCAAATTGATGATGGTTGACTTTCCGCTGCCCGAACCGCCAAGTACGATCTTGGTTTCGCCTCGACGTACCATAAAGTCGATACCGTCAAGAATCACCTGATCGTCAAAAGCAAGTTCGACACCCCGAAATTCAATCGCAGGTATGACACGGCCGTTTGCGCTCGGTTCCGCAGCACCGTCGGCCGACACCGCGTCAGTGGCGGAGGAAATAGAGTCATCTTCGGTCAATGCCATAAAAGGTCGAAAGGCCTAAAACATCGTTTGGCTGAAGAATCCCTGCAATAGTTTCGATAAGAAAAAATCGGCGATGATCACGTTGATCGACGCGGCAACTACAGCGTTTGTAGTGGAGATCCCAACGCCCACGGTTCCGCCTTTTGTGTTCAGCCCTTTATAGCATGCGATCATCCCAATTATAAATCCAAAAATTATTGGTTTTATGATCCCACCGATAAGGTCTTCTATATCCACTCCGGCACGGACGGATGAAATATAAACCGCCGAGTCGAGACCATATATCTGGAGCGCGATAATTCCTCCGCCAAACAGTCCAAATATATCGGCCGCGACAGTAAGTAGCGGCAACGCCAGCACGAGAGCGATAACTCGTGGCGTCACAAGCTTTCGCACGGGCGATGTGCCAAGTGCCCTCATCGCGTCGATCTGCTGTGAAACGACCATCGAACCGAGTTCAGCCGAAATCGCAGATCCAACTCGGCCGGCAACCATCAGGGCAGTCAATACCGGCCCGAGCTCGCGAATCAAGGATGTCGCGACCCCTTGGCCGGCGTTGCTCTGCGCACCGTAATATTGAAGCGTCGGATATGCCTGCAATATCAAAACGCCGCCCGTAAAAAAACCTGTGAGTATAACGATGCCGAGCGAACCGACACCTATCCGATCCAACTGCTGAATGATCTCGCTGAAATAACGTGGCTGCTTGCGCAGCCCTTTCACCCCGCGCCAAAAAAGCAACGTTATCCCCTGTAGTTCCAACAGGAAGTTTGAGATCAGGTTCATTGGCGAGTTCGGAGCGATCTAAGACTGCTCAAGATTATAACGAACCCGTTAAGAACTTCAAATTGACAATAGGACGATCGTTAATCGATCCGTCCTTAACCCTGTCTTCGACGCGGCATCCTAAATAGGGCCGCCTCGACGCTTGAACATATTCGGCGTCTGGATCGTGGTCCCAGCCTTTACTGCCTGCCGTGCCTTTCTCCGTGTCTGTAGCTGCCGCCTCACTTCATCGAATTTCTGTCGAATTTCGCGAAATCGAACGAGTTGCTCCGGAGTGAGCACCCGTCGGACTGCAAGTTCGTTGGCGGACCGAATTCTGATAACCTCCGACTGCGCCGCCTGTAACTCTTTTACACGAAACTCGATGTCTACATCATTTGCCGCGTCGGCGTATATTGCCGAATCCAGCGAGAGGTTGGCAGCTCGAAGCCGGTTTTGAGCGGCCACCATTAGCGGCTTTCGTTCAACATTTAACGCACGGATCTGCTGCATTTGATCCTTCGATAATCCTAACTGGGCAAGAAGGTTCGGTTTGCTCTCAGCGGGCTTGGCCTCGGTCGCCTGCGGCTTTTGAGCGGGTACCGCAGCGTCCTGAGCAAAGCCTGTAGAAGCTGAAAGTACCAAAATGATCGCGGCTGCCGCAGTCGTTAGCAATGATCTTGATCTCATATGATCACCAATTTCTACTGTTTGTCGTCCAGACTATCGAAAAGGTCGGTGAGCCGCAATGACTCGTCTTCCTCATCAGTTCGCGCCGTCAACCGCGGAAGCCGGCCGCCCTGCCTTTGCAATTCCGCAACAGTTGCTTCCGTTTCCAGTTTCCGCAAATTCGTGACCCTCGCTAGCACCGGCCGTGAGAAATGAACCGCCGCCTTCTTCGGCGCCTCAGCCTTAATATTCGTTGCCGTCACAGCAACATCTTTTCTATGTAGATCATTCAGTGTACCGGCTTTTTCCGGGTTTTCAGTGGCAACCAATGGCGATTCGCTCATTACTGAGGCGGACTTTACCGGCTCTTTTTTAGAGATCTGATCCCCAGATCCAGGCTTTGGCTGAATTATCCATAATCCAAATCCAAAAAGAGTTACGACGAGTGCGGCGGCCATGGCGAATGCGGGCCAACCGAGACCGAAAATTGACCGGAAGCCAGTTCTCACTACCGCCTTTTGAATTACCGGATAGGGAATATCGAATTTTGGAGTAACGAGCGGAGCAAACTCCTCACGCTGCCATTCAAATACTGAAAAGCGAGCGTCCGAGAGCTCAGCAAACTCATCAGTGCACGGCGTGCACTCTAACAAATGCTTTTCAAACCGCTCACGTTCGGCAGGCGTCGCCTCAGCGTATAAATATGTCACCATATCGGCATTGAGCTCGCACCGCAAATTTTTCGTATCGTTCGTTTCCATAACTAGATCACCTCGATCGGTGTTCGTTCCAACTTCATTTTCAACTGTTTGAGAGCTGTATAGACCCGGCTTTTGACTGTGCTTAACGGGAGCTCGAGCGTTTCCGATATCTCCTGAAATGTCATTTCCTCAAACTCTTTCATCACGATGACCTGCCTCAGATCGCCCGGCAGTGCACCTACCGCCTGCCTCACAATATTGAGCCGCTCGGCTTTTTCAGCCTTCTTTGCGGGTGAATGATGGGAAGCCGCTACAAAGATCCTTTCTGCGGTACCGTCGTCGTCGTCCAAAAACTCTTCCGATCTCGACCGTTGGCGGCGTTTCGTGGTCAGGCACTGATTCACAGCTATTCGGTGCAGCCACGATGACACCCTGGCGTCGCCGCGAAAATTCTTCAAACCTCGATACGCCGCGATAAAGGCTTCTTGGGCCGCGTCCCTTGCCTCGTCCTCGCGGCCAAGCATGCCAAAGCACAGAGCAAAGATCTTACGCTCCCAACGTCGCACGATCTCGCCGAAAGCCTCAGGATTTTCCGAGACCGACAACCGGACCAGTTCCTCATCAGTCAAATTACTTAACATCGATCCGCTTTACCGATAACCGTCCGAAAGCTACTACGTTAGCCCACCGCATTGAACCAAACCATTATCTACCCATTGACTTAGACGCCGAATGTCTCCGAAAAGTCTAAGTTTTACCCATCTCGGTCACGTTCCTGGCGATTAAATACTTTCCCATCGATTCTTAAAGTGGGACAAACGCTGGGACAGCCTAAACGATGGATATAACAGATAGTTATTAACTTTGTCCCACTGTCCCACCTATTTTTATGATTTCAAAAATGTTGCACACAAGCAACTTCTTGCGTTCTGTGCAACAATCAGTATATACTTCTTTACGTGCGTGTCAAACACAAATTACGGAGGACGGTATAGATGGCTGACGGTAGTGCTCCTACAGAGCCGACGAGAGTCTCAAATAAATTTCGGATCACTTCTCTAAACGGCGATGCCGGGCGGGTCAAGGAGCCCGTTTACCTTTTCGATGAATTTTGGCTGGAAGGTGAAACAGCTCTGTTTTTCGGCGACTCGGGAAAGACAACGCTCGCGGTGCACATCGCCGAGTCGATCTCTCGTGGCATACCGCTTTGGGGGGAAAAAATGAATGCCGACGCGCAGAAGGTGCTTTATTTGGACCTGCAAATGACGGCCGATCAGTTTCGCACTCGATATTCTGTCGAGAGCTCAGATGAAACAGGCGTCGTATCACGAACGGAACACGTGTTTTCCGATAATTTCACACGCGTAGAAATGCCGGACGGCGGCTGCGTGAGAGGCGCGGACGATGCAAAGGAACTCGGCGAGAGCCTTGCGTGGCTGGTAAATGAGACGGGCGCACGGGTCTTGATCATCGACAGCATTACGTCTTTTCGCTGCTCGTCCGGAGGCACGGCGGGAGAACTGGCGATCGTCCGGGAACTGAACCGGCTCAAGCGGGAATTTGGGCTTTCGATATTGGTCGTCCTAAATAGGGAAGTTCGGCCAAGCGATGCTGGCATCTCTGTACGGGACCTCGGTGCGTCATCTGTTCTGGCAAACTTTGTCGATTCGGTTTTCGCGATGGGGAAAGCCGGTTCGAGTGGTCCGTATCGCTATCTCAAGCATCTCCGGTCGCGGGGCGTCGAGATCACATATGACGGCGACCATACGCCGACGTTTCGGATCGCACGCGACGACGGGCCATTCAAGTTCTTTGAATTTCTGAGCTTCGCCGATGAGAAACGGCAATTTATTTCCTTCGGTAGCGGATTAAATTATGAGAATCTCGTTCACGCCTTTATTCTGCATGACGATGGCGTAACAATACGCCAAATAGCGGACGATCTCGGGCTTTCTAAATCGAAGGTTCACCGGCTCCTGCAGTTAGAACGTCCGCCGATGCCGCTTAAGGACGATAGTGAGCGGCCGGAAGATCCTGAGCCGCCCGAAGTCGAACCGGATGGATCGGAATCATCAGATCTCGGGACGCCCGAAGACGTCGAGAACGTTGACCCTGAATCGAATGACCCGCTTGTGCCCGGTTCCGAGCGGGACGCCGATGAGGCAGCAGATGAATCAAATAATGAAGCTCCGGAGCTTAGCGCCACACGCCGTTTCAAGATCGGCATGGACGCGGCGGGCGACGAGATCCTGATCGAAAAAGAGGACGAGCGGGGCGAGCCGGTCGTCTGGTTCAAACGCGAAAGCGGCGGTAATTACTATCGCAGAGAGAAAGGTGGAGGGACCATATTTGCCAAATTTGTTGGCAAAGATCTGCCAGGCGACGATACCAATGCACCCGAATGCGGTCCGTCGCCATAGCAGGCGAACACATTATTATCGGCACTCAAAGCTTTAGAGCCAATCTGTTTACCATTTATATTTACGCTCATCGATAAACGAGTGGCGTTGTTCCATTCGGAAACTTGCAGTTAACAGCCTAGTCAGTTTCCAGATTCCTATTTCGTCCCTTCTGGCCGGGCACGACGGGTTACTCCAATACACGGCATCGATATTTGATTTATTTGGTTTCCCGAAGCGCCTAGATCAAAGGTAGAGAAGAACCAAGTGCTACCGTCCTTACTCTTAATCATTCCCGCTATGCCGACCAACAGCTCGGTATGCTAGAATATGCACCTATCAGATCGCAACTTCCGGAGGAAAATCATGAAAAAGCTCAACGCAATTATGTGCGCGTTTTTGAACGTGCGCTTTTTAGTCATATCTATCATCGCAGGCTTGGTCGCCGTTACGTTTACAGCGACCGCCTTGATGCAGAGTAAGGATGACGGCCGATCGAAAGCGAACGACAAGGTTTCGCGAGGTAAACCACAAGACGACCCGACCGCGGGCTTTTGGCAATCGGTTTCGAGATCGCAGGCAATTTCCTCAGGCCAAACGGTTGAGATCAATGCCACTCAGTTCAGTGCCTTTTCGCTGAACAGGGACGCGATGCAGGTGTCGCTGACCGCCGCTCCGCTGGAATTTACTACTGCCGCCCGTCAGGCCGCGATGATCTTGTCGATCCCGGCACCTGATGGCAAATTTCAGCGTTTTGAGGTTGTCGAGTCGCCGGTGATGGAGCAGGAGCTTGCGGCGAAGCACCCAGAAATTAAAACATACTCCGGAACGGGGATCGACGACCCAGGAGCAAACATTCGTTTCGATCTGACGCCGCTGGGTTTTCACGCTTCGATCCGCGGAAGCCAAGGGAATTGGTACATTGACCCATTATTTCACCTCGATCAAAGCGTATATGCGAGCTACTACGGACGCAACCTGCTGAACACCCACGGGCCTTTTTCTGAAGGACAGATCGAAGACGCGCTCGGCACAGCGGACCTCACGGGCGGCAGCGTGAAAATTGCCGGTCGTTACTCTGGAACTCTCGGCATCGAAAATGAAGTCGCGTCCGTACCGGGAACATCACCCCAGCTCGCCACCGGCGACCAGCTTCGCACGTATCGCCTCGCACTTTTAACTGACCCAAGTTATGCGGCCTACTTTGGCGGCTCGGCAAACGTCACTGCAGCCAAGGTCACCCTTATTAACCGTGTCGATCAAGTATACGGATACGATCTTTCGATCCGTATGGTACTTATCGGCGCAAATGATCTGTTAAACCTCGACACCGCTGCCCAGATCACAGGAACGAATGGACCGTGCGGGGGTGCGGCATGCTTCACGGCATCTCAGATCGCATCGTGCACGAGTTCGACGCTGTCGCGCAACCGTGTGGTCATCGGTGAAATAGTCGGTGCCAGCAGCTTTGATGTCGGCCATATCGGGCTCGGTGTGAATGGCGGAGGCGTCGCCAGTCTCGGCGTCGTCGGAGGATCTAGTAAAGCACAAGGCTGCACTGGTATCCCGACACCGGTTGGGGACTTTTACGCTGTCGATTATGTTGCCCATGAGATGGGCCACCAGTTCGCCGGAAATCATACATTTAACGGCACTATATCAAACTGCTCCACCAGCAACCGCAACGCGGGCACGTCGGTCGAGCCTGGCAGCGGCTCGTCGGTAATGGCTTACGCTGGTATTTGCGGCACAGACAACATGCAGCCGCACAGCGACCCCTATTTCTCAGAGCGTAGTTTTGACGAGATCACCACATACACGTCCGCGGCCGAGACGAACCTCAATGAGGTCCAGATGGGCGTATTGACCGGCTTTGCTGCGGACGGACAACAGTTTCAGATCCGGTACAACGGTAACAATTCTGCCGCCATCGTCCGTGGGACCAATTTTACGACTGCCGGTGTTAAGGCAGCTGTTGAAGCCATCACCGGTTGGCCCGCTGGAGGCACAGTTACGGTAAGTACGCTTGGCGACACTGCCTTTACAATTACGTTCGGCGGAACTGTGGCTGGTAACGATGTCAGCCTTCTCTCATTGGTGAACCCTTCCGGCGGAGCAACTGGATTTGTTGCCGAGATCACAAAGGGCGGCTTGTCCACAAAGGGTGGTGCCACCACGCCAACCGGCGATGCGATCCCAACAGCTACAGCTCCAATACAATTCACGATCCCGATCAGGACCCCATTTGCACTAACCGGCAGCGGAGCCGATGCTGATAACGATACTCTGACTTACATGTGGGAGCAGAACGACCGCGGAGCGAGCGGCACCTCGGCCGGCACCGGCCTGATTACGCAGCCTAAGCTGAACGGCCCGCTGTTCAGGCAGTTTAGTGTCGCAGCTATTGTCACTTCGGGAGGCACGATCCAATACAATTCGCCAGGCGAAAACGGGGTCACGACCAACCCGACGCGCGTATTCCCCGACATGGCACAGATCCTGGCCAACAACACTAACGCCGCAACCGGCTCCTGCCCGCTCGCGGTTCCCGCCACTCCGACAGCCGCCGAGATCGACTGTTTCTCTGAGTTCCTGCCCACCGCAGATTACGTTGGCACTGCAAGTGTAAATAACTCCCCGCTCTCGCTTAATTTTCGGTTGACGGTGCGGGACGGTCGTGGCGGTGTTGGGAACGCTCCAACCCAGTTGCTCCTGACCCCGACCGCCGGACCATTCCTGGTTACCTCGCAAAGCACGAACGTGTCCTATAACGGCGGTTCCATACAGACAGTAAACTGGGACGTGGCAAACACCGCCGGAGCACCAATTAATGCTGTGAATGTCAAAATATCGCTATCCACCGATGGCGGACTTACCTTTCCGACGGTATTGGCTGCAAGTACGCCAAATGACGGATCCGAAGCCGTAACTATGCCGAATATCTCCACTACCACGGCCCGGTTAAAGATCGAGGCTATCGGCAATGTCTTCTTTGATGTTAATGATAGTAATTTCACTATTGTCGGGATAAGCGCCGCGGATGTTTCGGTCTCGGGTCGCATATTCACTCAGTTTGGCCAAGGACTCTTGAATGCGATCGTGACGGTGACATGTACGGACGGCAGCTCGCATTCGGCGCTGTCGAGTTCGTTAGGATATTACAGTATTTCTCATGTGGCGGCGGGACAGAGTTGCACCGTGAGCGTCCAATCTAAGCGTTTCGTTTTCAGTTCGCAAACCATTAATTTGAGCGATGCTGTCGATGGACTCGACTTTACCGCTCAATAGTTTGGACGTGACTTTTCACGTCGCTCTTTACTTGAGGCTTGTTTTCATCGCTCCAAACGAAAACTAACGACGATCGCGAATGGCGGCTGTGGCAAATATCGCCCAGCCGCCTTTCCTACCGTCTTCATCCTGCGGCAGGAGTGCGAAACTTATGCGAAGCCGTAATCGTGCGGTGATGATATAATTAAGGGATGACGGTTAATGGCATTTTCAACGCAGAGCTGTTTTTTTCTGCACTAGCAGACCGAACACGGCTGCGGCTGCTCAATCTAATGCGCGATGGCGAGGTCTGCGTTTGTTTTTTTGCTGAGACGCTCGCCACGAACAACCCAAAAATTTCGCGGCACTTGTCGTACTTAAAGCGCGCCTCGCTCGTCCAGGGCCGCCGTGCCGGGAAATGGATGCATTACAGCTTGCGCGAACCAAGCGATAGCGCGGCCCGCGAGGTTTTTGATGCAACGATGAGGCTGATCGAAAACGACACGGAAATGCAGACTGACCGAAAAAAGTTGGTGAGCGTCTGCTGCGGCTCCGACAGAATGGTCACGATCGGCCGACGCGGAGCTCTCGTGGAGTGATCTGCACTGAAGTCGATTAATATGAACTCGCAATTTTGTGAATAATGCGAAAAAAGCGTCCCGTTCAAAACGGGGCGCTTTTGTCTTCATATTTCAGAATAGGCGAGCGGATGTCGCACGCGCCGCGTTCACTAGACGTTATTTATTGATCGCGTCGCCGAGATCTTTGACGGCGTTCGAAACACCGCGTTTGACGCCGCCCCAGGCATCCTGTGCGTGACCCTCGGCATTCTCAGCTTCGCCCTCGGCCTCGAGACGGCGATCTCCGGTCACTTCGCCAACCTTGTCCTTTATCGCTCCGGTGGCTTGCTTGATCTTTCCCTTAACTTCGTCTTTATTTATGATGCTCATATTGTTTCCTCACTAAAGTAACGATCACTTACATTTATGAGCATCTCATTCGTCACGCAAGCGGTCTGTATGGTGGTGCACATAGAAAGCGTCGAACATCGGTCCGACGCTTAACTTTTTCTCGATCGACACAGTTGTCGCCACCTTCTTTTCAGTATGCGCGTGCAAATACCACGCGCTTTGTCGACGGTTTGCCCGAGAATACGCAGATTCCCGGCTCATCGGCGGCGTCGAGCGGTATGCAGCGGATCGTGGCCTTGGTTTCCTGTTTGATCGATTCCTCGGTTTCGGCCGTTCCGTCCCAATGGGCAAGGAGAAAGCCGCCGAGCTCGATTTGGTTCTTGAATTCGTCCCAAGTGTTTATCGTGTGTGTGTTTTCCTCGCGAAACGCCAGAGCTTTTTGGTAAATGTTTGCCTGAATCTCGTCTAGGAGAGCAGTAATATATGTTGTGATGCCTTCGAGTGGGCGGCTTTCTTTGGTCAGAGTGTCGCGGCGAGCGACCTCGACCGTCCCAGCCTCGATATCGCGCATACCGATCGCGAGGCGAATGGGAACGCCCTTGAGCTCATATTCGGCAAACTTCCAGCCCGATCGCTGATTGTCGTTATCGTCGAATTTGACCGAGACGCCGGCTTTTCGAAGATCGTCGATCAGCGGTCCGACCTTTTCGGCGATCGTCGCGAGATCCTCGGGCGAACGATAGATCGGGATGATCACGACCTGGATCGGAGCGAGCTTGGGCGGCAGGACGAGACCTTGGTCGTCCGAGTGGGCCATGATGAGCGCTCCCATAAGCCTCGTCGAAACGCCCCAGCTCGTCGCCCATGCATATTCCTGCTGATTTTCTTTGTTTACAAACTTAACGTCGAACGCCTTGGCGAAATTCTGCCCGAGGAAATGCGATGTTCCAGACTGCAGAGCCTTGCCGTCCTGCATCAGAGCTTCAATGCAATAAGTCTCGATCGCCCCGGCGAAACGTTCGTTTGGCGATTTGACGCCCTTTAGCACCGGCAAAGCGATCCATTCTTCGGCAAATGTCGAATAGACGCCCAGCATACGCTCGGTCTCCTCTATCGCCTCTGCTTCGGTCGCATGCGCCGTATGGCCTTCCTGCCACAAGAATTCGGCGGTACGCAGGAAAAGGCGTGTGCGCATCTCCCAGCGAACGATATTGCACCATTGATTGATCAACAAAGGCAGATCGCGCCACGACTGGATCCAGGTCCTATATGTGTTCCAAATGATCGCCTCGGACGTCGGCCGGATGATCAGCTCTTCCTCAAGCTTAGCCGTTGGATCGACCATCAGTCCGCCTTCGGGATCGGCTTTCAGACGGTAGTGAGTGACGACGGCGCATTCCTTTGCAAAGCCCTCGGCGTGTTCCTCTTCTTTTTCAAGAAACGATTTGGGCACAAAAAGCGGGAAGTAGGCGTTCTGATGGCCGGTCGCCTTGAACATATCATCCAATGCGCGCTGCATTTTTTCCCATATCGCAAAACCGTACGGCTTGATGACCATACAGCCGCGGACAGCGGAATTTTCGGCGAGGTCCGCTCGCTTTACAATCTCGTTATACCATTCGGAATAGTTTTCCGATCTCTTCGGCAGTGCCTTGCTCATAATTAGATACGGTCGTTTCGACGACGCAAAAAACGTTAATAGAAAAGGGAAATGATACGGCAATAGAGGTTATTAGACAATTAGGAGCGCCCCAGCGGGCGATGACGACGCGCACTTGCGCAAACTGTCCCCTGTGTTAAAGTACACCTTTATGAGCGATATATCGCACGAATTTCAAGACACTGCTGTAGCGTACGCCGATAAATCCAATGCCGAACTCAAGGAAAAATATCGGCTTTTCAAGATGCTAAATTCGCCGTTCCTGAACGCCGTTGGTTCGGGGATCGCAAAATTTGCGTTGTCGATCGGGCTGCCGGTCGAGGGCCTGATCAAGAAGACAATTTTCGAACAATTTTGCGGTGGCGAGACGATAGAGGAGTGCGAGCCCACGGTCGAGAAGCTGCACGCCTCAAAGATCGGCGCGATCCTTGACTATTCGGTCGAGGGAAAATCGTCGCAAGAGGAGTTTGATGCTGTAAAGGACGAGATCATCAAAACGATCGCACGGGCAAAGAACGATCCCGCGATCCCGTTCGCGGTGTTCAAGGTAACGGGCATCGCGCCGCTCGGAACGCTCGAGCGGATGAGCGCTAAAAAGAAGCTCGATGCTAAAAGCCAGGCCAAATGCGAGCGCATTCATAATCGGATCGAGGAGATCTGCTCATACGCTTATTCGATCGACCAACCGTTATTTATCGATGCCGAGGATTCTTGGATCCAGGACGCGATCGATCGTATGGCGGTCGAGATGATGGAAAGGTTCAACCGTGAGCGTGCAATGATCTTTAACACGCTCCAGATGTATCGCACTGACCGGCTCGAATATCTCAAAACTGCGAGGCGCGAGGCAACCGCAAACGGCTATATTTTAGCCGTAAAGCTGGTCCGCGGTGCCTACATGGAAAAGGAACGCGAGCGTGCGGCCGAAATGGGTTATCCTTCGCCGATCTACCCGGACAAGGAATCCGTCGATCGTGATTACGATGCCGCAATCGAATACTGTTTGCGGCATCACGATGACGTTGCATTTGTCGCGGCAACGCATAACGAGAGAAGTTCGGAAAAGTTGGCGCTGCTGATGAAAGAGCTTAATGTGCCGCGGGACCATCCAAACGTTTACTTTTCGCAACTATACGGAATGGGAGACAATATTTCCTACGCGTTGGCAAAAAAGGGTTATAACGTCTCGAAATATCTTCCTTACGGGCCGGTTGCGGATACGATGCCTTACCTGATCCGCCGTGCCGAGGAAAACAGCTCGACTGCGGGCCAGGTCAGCCGCGAACTCGATCTGATCGAAGAAGAAATTAAGCGTAGAAAGCTCGATTGAACCGACGACACCGGAAAAGCGTATTGATATGCCAACGATGGAAAATATGTTTTGTCCGAAATGCGGCCAGCCGGATCAGACGCCGGAAAGCTATTGCCGACAATGCGGCACCTACCTGCCCGACCTCAACAAGCCTGTAAAAGCTCCGATAAAGCCCGAGGAACACGTCAAGGTCAACATGGTCTTTAGCGCTATGACCGTCGTCGCGTCATTTACGCTTTCGGCCATGCTGTATATCGTGCTCGGATTTCGTTCGGACACGCATTGGCTGATCTACATGACAGCCGCACTTTTACTCGCAATGGGAATCTGGCATACGCAGGTGTTTTGGCGAACGCTGCAGCTAAGAAAGCACTTTAAGAAACCAAAGGCGTCCGAGGAATTGGAAGCGGTATCCGTGCAAAAAACGGGCAAACTGCTTGAAGAGGCCGACTTCGACAACATCGTGCCGGCGAGCGTTACCGATCATACGACACGACATTTGACCGCCGTCGAGCAGCGATCAACGGAATCCCATCATGAGGCGGACAGAACGGTCTGAGACCTCGTGTCCGGGATCAGCGATCCATCGAATATAGGAGGAACGGTCAATGTCCTCGAGCGGAACATTGGTGAGCCGGGCGACCTGCGTGCTTTCGAAGGCTCGATTGGTGATCGCAATATGATCGTGGCTAGGTTTTGGAGGATTTTGGCGGGCGATCGCCGCCTCGGCACTATCGACGTCGAGAAAAAATTCGTCGTAGCCTGCAAGGTGCCACACGGTATTGTCTTCGTCATTATCGACTGCAATAACGCGGAGCAATCCGTAGCCGCTTTCCAACTGAAAAACAAGAAAATCGCCGGGCGTAAAATTCTGAGCCATACATAGTGGAGATTAGCATAAACCCAGATATGCCGATAAAATTTGAATCATGATCAAGTCTCTGAACGCTGAAATACTTGAACAAATGCTGAAAGTCGCGATCGACGAAGCACTCTTGGGCATTGCCGAAGGCGGTATCCCGATCGGGGCCGCACTGTTCGACGCAGATGGCAATGTGCTCGGCCGCGGCCACAACCGCCGCGTCCAGGAAAACGACCCGTCGATTCACGGCGAGACCGACGCCTTTCGTAAGGCCGGACGACAGCGTAACTATCGAAGCACCATAATGGTGACGACGCTCGCTCCCTGCTGGTACTGCAGCGGGCTCGTGAGGCAATTCAACATTGGTACGGTGGTCGTAGGTGAGTCGCAGTCCTTCGCCGGCGGCATCGAATGGCTGAGAGAGAATGGAGTTGAGGTCATCGACGTGAATTCCTCCGAATGCATCGCGATGATGACCAAATTCATTGCAGGGAACGCCGAACTTTGGAACGAGGATATTGGGGAATAGCCTGTTCGGGTTTAAGTGAAACGCAGAGATCGCTGAGAACGCAGTGGTAGAATTAGAGAAAACTGGTTCGCTTCAACAAATTAGCTCTTGAGATCTTCGCGGTCTCCACGCTTAAGCCCATGTGAGTTGAGTTGGAGCGACAGCTCCGGCGCTATCGTTAAAAAATATGCCTGTAAACATGACGGCGGAGGACGCCGTAAAAGTGATCCGGTCCGGTGACCGGGTCTTTGTCCACGGCGTCGCCGCTGTTCCGCATATTCTTTTAGACGCAATGACAGCCCGGGCATCCCAATTGCGGAACGTCGAGATCGTTCATCTTCATACCGAGGGAGCCGCGGTCTATGCTCGGCCGGAGTACGCGGAGAGCTTTCATGTCAACGCGTTCTTTGTCGGCGGCAACGTACGGCAGGCAGTTCGCGAAGGCCGCGGTGATTACATCCCTGTCTTTTTATCGGAAATTCCGGCGCTGTTTCGAAAGGGTGTGCTGCCGCTGAATGTCGCGCTCATTCACGTTTCGCCTCCGGACAAGCACGGCCTTTGCTCGCTCGGCGTTTCGGTGGATATCGCTCGTGCGGCGGTTGAGGTCGCGGACATTGTTATCGCTCAGGTCAATCCGCAAATGCCGCGGACGATCGGTGATGCGCTCGTTCAATCGTGGGACCTCGATATTCTCGTCGATGTCGATACACCGCTGCCTGAGGCAGGAATCCCGGAGCTGTCGGAAAACGATTTGGAGATCGGCAAACACATTGCGGGTATCGTCGAGGACGGATCGACTCTCCAGATGGGTATCGGAGCCATCCCGAACGCAGTTCTATGTGCTCTGAACGATCACAAAGATCTCGGCATTCATACGGAAATGTTCTCCGACGGGCTCATCGGTCTGGTCGAGTCCGGCGTCGTCACAGGAAGTAAAAAACTCAAACATCCCGGAAAAATTGTCGCCGGCTTCGCAATGGGCACGCGAAAATTATACGATTTCATCGATGACAACCCGCAGGTGCTGATGCTGGATATCGCATACGTAAATGACGCATCCGTGATCCGCCGAAATCCAAAGGTTTGTGCTATAAACAGTGCGATCGAGGTCGATCTGACAGGCCAGGTTTGCGCGGACTCGATCGGCACATATCAATACTCAGGCGTCGGTGGCCAAATGGATTTCATCCGCGGAGCATCGCTTTCAGAGGGCGGCAAACCGATCATCGCTCTTCCGTCGATGACAAATAAAGGTGCGAGTAAGATCGTCCCGTGGCTCAAGGAAGGTGCCGGCGTAGTTACGACGCGAGCTCACGTACATTACATCGTTACCGAATACGGCGTGGCGAACCTGTATGGCAAGAACCTAAGACAAAGGGCGACCGAATTGATATCGATCGCCCATCCTGATCATCGCGAGTCGCTCGAGCGGGCGGCCTTCGAAAGGTTCAAGACCGCCGGGTGAACTATTTTCCAGAGACGACGACAGGCAGTCCCTTGGCAGAGTACTGTTTGTTAAAGTCCGCAATATCGCCCGACTTGATTTTTTCCAAAGCTGCAAGCTGCACGTTGATCTGTGCGGTTAGGTCATCATAAACCGCATAGGCCGATGCCGTCGGGCCGTCGTCTGAGCCATCAACGAACGAACTCAGCGCCGCCAACTTGTTATTGAGCCTGATAGGATAATTCAGCGCGTCCTGGCCGCTCTTGATCTTGGTTTGGAACAGAGCCTCTTCGATCGTGGTCAGACGTTTCGAAATGTCTGACCCCTTGTCCACCAGATCCTTGTTTTCGGAGGGCTTGAGTCTTTTTGAAACATTCTCCAACTGGGTTCGAATGTCCCGTATCTCGAGGATCGCGGCATGTGTTTCGGATAGCTTTTTGTTGATTTTGACCATCAGCTCATACTGCTTGGCAAAATCGTCCGCCGTTGTCGAAAGACGCGGATCGGCTTTGACGGCGAACTTTTCGGTGCTAACTCGCTTTCCATCGACGCTCAGGCGGACTTGATAATTTCCGGGAACCACGCGCGGGCCCGAAAGCGAGCCGCCCCACATGATCAGTCCAGGTACGGTCGTTGCGTTCGGCAGCCGGAAATTCCATACGAATGTATTGAATCCTGCCTCGGCGTGAAGCGGCGGATCACCGCCATCACGCCGGCCTTCGGGCGCGGCCGATGCCGGCGTTCCGGGTGACTCCGGACGTTTAGTGAATTTTCGCAGTACATTGCCGCTATCATCGAGAAACTCAAGCGTGACTTCCTTTTCGGGCTTTTTCTTAAAGTAATAGTTTATGACCGCTCCGTTAGGCGGGTTGCGGCCGACGGTTGCGTTTGGCGGAAGCTGGCCGCCGCCGCCGGCGGTCCGATATGTATCTTTCGGCGTAAAGAGCGTGACGTCGGAACTGCGTGCCTCGGCGAGCCGGTAGACGACCGACAGGTCGTCCAATACGTAGAAAGCGCGTCCGTGAGTGGCGACAACAAGGTCGCCCTCACGCTTTTGCACTGTCAGGTCGGCGATCGGCACCACCGGAAGATTAAGCTGCAGGCTCTCCCAGGTGTCGCCGTCATTTGCCGAATAGAATATGCCGCGTTCCGTTCCCGCGTACAGAAATCCCCGTTTATTAGGGTCTTCGACTATAGTGCGGGTAAACTGATCGGCGGGAATACCGCTGACGATCTTTTTCCACGAACGGCCAAAATCCGTGGTCCTGAATAGGTACGGCTTTTGGTCGTCGTTCTTATAGTTGATGGCCGCAACGTATGCGGTCGCAGGGTCAAATGGCGAAGCGCGAACCTGATTGATCTGGATCCATTCGGGCATGTCTTTTGGCGTCACGTCCGCCCACGTCTTTCCGTTGTCCTGAGTAACTTGCACGAGGCCGTCGTCGCTGCCGGTCCAGATAACGCCCTGTTTTACGGGCGATTCGTCAACGGCGAAGATCGTGTCGTAATACTCGATGCTCGTGTTGTCCTGCGATATCGGACCGCCTGACGATTTTTGGCGTGACTTGTCGTTGCGGGTGAGGTCAGGCGAGAACGCTTCCCATGAAACTCCACCATCAAAGGACCGAAAGAGCTTCTCGGCGGCGGCGTACAGAACGGCTTTGCCATCGGTCTTGAAGGGCGAAAATAGCAGGGGGAAATTCCATTGGAACCGATATTTAGCTCCGTCGGCGCCTGAGCCCATAGGGTTGTCGGGATAAACGTCTACATTCCGCTGCTGGCCCGTCCTGTGGTCATAACGCGTCAAAAGCCCGTCGTAACTACCCGCGAATACGACGTCCGAATTGTCCGGATGCGGCGCTATCCATCCCGATTCGCCGCCGCCAACGTCGAACCAATCGTTCGCCCCGATGGTGAAATTATCAGAACGCGACGCGATCCGGACCGTCGAATTGTCCTGTTGAGCTCCGTAGATATTGTACGGAAAATCATTATCGGTCGCCACGCGATAAAACTGCGCCGTTGGCTGCAGCTGCTGACTCCACGTCTGGGCGGCATTGAAACTAACGTTTGCTCCGCCGTCGTTGCCATTGATCATTTTTTTGGCGTCCAGCGGACTGATCCAAAGGTCATGATGATCACCGTGCGGAGCCTGGACCGTTAAAAAGGTGCGTCCGCCATCGATCGAACGCTGCATCTGGACGTTCATTACATAGATCGTATTCTCGTTTTCAGTGTCGGCATATATACGATTGAAATACCACGGCCGCTGGCGGATATTGGCATTATCGCTTGTCTTTTGCCAAGTATCGCCGCCGTCGTCCGAACGGAAAAGACCTCCGTCCTTATTCTCTACCATTGCCCAAACGCGATTCGGATTTGCATGCGAGACCGTAACGTTTATTTTTCCGTCGACGCCGGCGGGCAAACCCTTATTTCGAGTTATCTCGGTCCACGTATCGCCGCCGTCGGTCGACTTAAACAGCCCGCTTCCATCGCCTCCACTGTCCATGCGGTAGGGTTTACGGCTGATCTGCCATAGTGCCGCGTAGAGCGTATTTGGATTGGACGGGTCAAGGACAAGGTCGCTCGCTCCGGTCTCGGAGTTTCGAAAAAGGATCTTAGCCCACGTCTTGCCTCCATCTTTCGTTCGAAAAATGCCGCGCTCGTCGTTCTTTGCCCAAAGGTGGCCGATGGCGGCTACGTAAACAATATTCGGGTCCTTCGGGTCGACGCGGACGCGCGAGATCTGCTGTGTATCACCGAGACCTACATTCTTCCAGCTATTCCCGCCGTCAATGCTCTTGTAAACTCCATCTCCCGACGAAACGTTTCCGCGAACGGTTTCCTCGCCCATCCCGACGTATATGATGTTAGGATCGCTGTCCGCGACGTCGATCGCACCGACCGAGCCGGTCTTGAGATATCCGTCTGAAATATTCGCCCAGTTCGCACCGGCGTCCGACGTCTTCCACACGCCTCCGCCGGTTGCCCCGAAATAATATACGTTTGGCTGCGAGGCAACACCCTCAACTGCACCGACGCGTCCGCCGCGAAAGGGCCCGATGAGCCTATACTGTAGATTCTTTAGCGGATCTTCTTTCTTGGGTGTAAGTAAGGTCTGACCGAAAAGCGGGATCGCATAAAACGCTATGAAAACGGGAACGAGAGCGAAAATCCGGCACAGTTTAAACATTCGGGAACCTCAGAAGTGATCGTGAAATTGGAAATCGGGACAAAAACAACGTAAATCAAACCTGCGGCAAAGACAAATCTGCGGACCATGTTTCACGTCGGTCGTCATTACAGACCGTGGCTCGCGAGGCATTTGAACGCCAAGTTGATAAGTCTTAATATATTAGAGAAGAGAGAATTTCTTATAACAGCATAAATTAAAGTGATCCAATAATAATATGAGCGAAAATTTCAAACAAGCAGTGATCATAAGTGCGGCCAGAACGCCGACAGGGCGATTTCAAGGAGCTTTGAAGGGCTTCACAGCACCAGAACTTGGAGCGATCGCGATCAAAGAAGCAGTCAAACGTGCGGGCATTACCGGTGAAAAGGTCGATGAGGTGATCATGGGCTGCGTCGTTCAGGCAGGGCTCGGTCAGGCGCCTGCACGGCAGGCCGCATTAAAGGCTGAGCTGCCGCCGGAAGTATCGGCACTGACGATAAATATGGTCTGCGGTTCCGGGCTCCGTGCCGTCGCTCTTGCCTCGCAGTCGGTGCAGTTGAGCGACGCGGAATATGTGGTGGCGGGCGGCATGGAATCGATGTCGAATGTCCCGTACGCACTAAAGACAGCCCGCGAAGGATTTCGCATGGGCGATCAAACCGCGACGGACCTGATGATCCATGACGGACTCTGGTGTCCATTTGAAAACTGGCACATGGGAAACACTGGCGAGGTGGTGGCCGAAAAGTACCAGATCACGCGGGAGCAGCAGGACGATTATGCGTACAATTCGCATCGAAAAGCTCATGAGGCTCAACAGGCGGGACGGTTCAAAGACGAGTTGATCCCGATCGAGATACCACAAAAAAAGGCCGATCCGATCGTTCTCGACCACGACGAGCCTGTCCGCCCGGAAACGACCGTTGAAAGCCTGAGCAAACTGCGCCCTGCGTTCAAAAAGGACGGCGGCACCGTGACCGCCGGCAATTCGCCCGGCGTAAACGACGGTGCGTCGGCGCTGGTCGTAACCTCAGCCGAGAACGCCGCGAGTCTCGGGATCGAACCGCTTGGCCGCGTGGTCGCTTGGGCGGCGTCGGGCATCGAGCCGAAACTGATCATGATGGCTCCGGTTCTGGGCGTTCAGAAAGTTCTGAAAAAAGCCGGCTGGGACATGACGGACGTAGACCTGTTTGAGCTCAACGAAGCATTCTCGGTCCAGGCTCTCGGCGTTATGAAAGAACTCGGACTGGATCTCGAAAGGGTCAACGTAAATGGCGGAGCGGTCGCTCTTGGGCATGCTATCGGCAACTCGGGCGGGCGAATCCTGACCACTCTTCTTTTTGAAATGAAACGTCGAAACGTCAAAAGGGGCGTCGCGGCGCTTTGCCTCGGCGGCGGCAATTCGGTCGCTCTGGCGGTCGAGCGCGGCTAATTTGGAAAGGTGCAACAATTCGCTCTCTACATCGTATGATGCTTTGGTAAGGGAGGATATATGACACCCAGAGACAAGGCTCGATTATTGGGACTATTGTTTTGGATATTTGCCGGATTTAATGTGGGGCTCGTAACCGTGATCGCGGTGGTTTATGTGGTCATATTCGGTGCGGTATTTTCGAATATGCCCCACAAGCATGGTGAGCCCGGCCCGGAAGTGATCCTTCCGATGCTGATCATCATTTTTGCATTCGCGCTGTTTTTCGTTATATTGTTTTCGATCCCGAAAATAGTCGCCGGGTATGGCCTGCGGAACGGAAAAAGCTGGGCCCGTATCTGGGCTATTATCGCCTCGATAATTGCGTGCATGTCTTTTCCCTTCGGAACAGCGATCGGTGTATTTGGCCTCGTCTTTCTCTTCGGCGACGATGGAAAGCGCTATTTCGACAGTCCCGATCTTGGCATTCATGGCTTAGTTGAGGATTTGCCCGTTAGAGCGCCTGAACCGAACATTTGGATGTAAGTTAGCTGGAATCCTTAACATATGAGCGACAGGACGTATCCAAGTCCTGTCGCTCATTTGTTTTGATATCGAGCAGTGGTTTATTCTTAAATTGAAGACGACAGTTCTAAAGGGCTTGTAAACTAACGATGAGTGAAATTATTGGGGTGATCGGTGCTGGCACGATGGGCAATGGAATTGCGCAGACGGCCGCGGGCGCGGGTTTTGAAGTGGTCATGTGCGACGTGGATGCGGCGTTTGTCGAACGCGGCCTGGCCAACATCGGTAAGAGTCTCGACCGTTTCGTCAAAAAAGAGACAATGACCGAAGCTCAAAAGGCAGAGATACTCGGTCGGATCAAAACAACCACTGACCTTAACGACCTCGCCGGTTGTAGGCTGATCGTCGAGGCGGCGACCGAGAATTTCGAGGTCAAAAAACAGATATTTCAAAAGCTCGACGAGATCTGCCCCGACGACGCCATTTTGTCTTCGAACACTTCGTCCATTTCGATCACCAAGATCGCCGGCGTGACCAAACGCCCGGACAAAGTGATCGGAATGCACTTTTTCAATCCTGTGCCGCTTATGAAACTGGTCGAGGTTATTCGCGGGATCGCGACTTCCGACGAAACGTACGCCACAGTGAAAGGGCTCTCCGAAAAGCTCGGCAAGGTTCCGGTCGAGTGCAACGATTCCCCGGGATTCGTATCTAACCGAGTGTTGATGCCGATGATCAACGAAGCGATCTTTGCACTGAGCGAGGGCGTCGCAACGCCCGAGTCGATCGACGAGATAATGAAACTCGGCATGAACCACCCAATGGGCCCGCTAACACTCGCGGATTTCATCGGCCTGGATGTTTGCCTTGCAATCCTGAACGTGCTTCACGACGGCCTCGGTGATCCAAAGTACCGTGCGGCACCGCTGCTGAAGAAATACGTCGACGCCGGCTGGCTCGGGCGAAAGAGCGGCAAGGGTTTTTACGATTACCAGAAATAGCGAGAGATAAGAATGCCCGCGAATTACGCGAATCAGCACGAATCAGGATCGATTTCTTAATTAGCGTTTATTCGTGTTATTCGCGGGCAAAAACTGATCACTTACTGTGCCTAAAACTTGACTGCCCGATCTTGCGTATCAAACGTGGTAATTAGTTGGGTCTTAGAATACTTATGCGAAAAATTCTAATTTTGGTGATGGTGGCCGCGTTCGCTGCCGCCGCTCATGCTCAGGTCAAGGTCGCGCCGCTCAATATCAAGGAACGGACGCTCGCGAACGGACTAAAGGTCGTGTCCGTGCAGGATAATTCGAGTCCGACGGTCGCGATCCACGTTTGGTATAACGTTGGCGGCAAGAACGATCCGCAGGGCAAATCGGGGTTTGCTCATATGTTCGAGCATCTGATGTTCAAATCGACCAAAAACATGCCGAACGAGAAGATGGACCGTTTGACCGAGGACGTTGGCGGCTATAATAACGCTTCGACGTGGGACGATTTCACGAATTATTACGAGGTCGTGCCGTCGAATTATCTGGAAACCTTGCTTTGGGCCGAAGCCGAGCGGATGGCGAATCTTAACGTCGACGACGCCAATTTCGCCTCCGAACGCGACGTCGTCAAAGAGGAATACCGCCAAAGCGTGCTCGCTCAGCCTTACGGGCAATTTAACGAATATATCGGCAGCCTGACTTACACAAGACATCCCTACAAACGCGGCGTCATCGGTGATCTTGACCAATTGAATGCTGCGAGCTCGGCGGATGCGAGGGCGTTTCACAGCCTGTTTTACCGTCCAGACAACGCTTATCTGATCGTCGTCGGTGATTTTGAACAGAAACAGTTCGATGCATGGACGGACAAGTATCTGGGAAAGGTCGCAAAACCGAGCTCGACGATGCCGCGGGTTACAGAGGTGGAACCGGCCAAAACCAAAGAGGCTCGCTTCGAAAAGACCTCTCCGAACGTGCCGTTCCCGGCGGTGGCGATCACGTATTTGGGCCCGCGATCGGACAGTGTCGACCTGCCGGCCCTCCGTGTCGCAGACAAAATATTATCGGGCGGCGAAAGCTCGCGGCTCTATCAGAGTCTTGTTTACAAGCAGCAGATCGCACAGGAGGCGTCGTTCAACATCGACAACAAGGTCGACGGCGGCGTGCTCTATTTCGAGGCGATCGCATCCGAGGGAAAGACAGCACCTCAACTCGAAAAGTCATTGCTAGGTGAGCTCAAGCTGATCCAGGATAAGGGCGTCACGGCAACCGAACTTGCGAAAGCAAAAAACCAGCTGATCGCTGATGCCGTGCGCGGCCGTGAAAATAACGACGGCAAAGCCATCGTCATCGAGCGTGCGATCGCGTATCAGCATGACCCAATGGCGGTAAATTCCGACATTGAAAATCTACAGAAGGTAACCGCCGCCGACGTGCTCCGCGTTATGAAGAAATATTTCACCGACAACAACCGCACCGTCATCTACTACTCGAACGCGGGAGGTGCGAAATAATGAAAAAGACGATATTCCTTGCAGCGATTCTCCTATCTGTACTTGTCACAAATTTTTTGGCTCAAGAAACCCCGCCTGCGCCGGCAGCTCCCAAGGCCGTTAGTGTTCCGGCCGCGCAGGAAAAGAAGCTCGCTAACGGACTGACAGTTGCAGTTATTGAGAAAAGGGCAGTTCCGCTTGTTACCATCCAACTGCTCGTGAAATACGGAGCGTCGGCCGAGGACGCGAACAAAGCCGGCCTCGCGGACATCACGGCGTCAATGCTGACCAAGGGTACGACGACAAGGACAGCGACACAGATCGCCGAAGCTGTAGAGTTTCTCGGCGGAACTATCAGCTCCGGCGCAGGCTGGAATGGTTCAAACGTCGCCATAACGGTCACATCGGACAAGGTCGATCAGGCTATGGCGATCTTGTCGGACGTCATTCTGCACCCGAAGTTCGATCAGAAGGAGCTGGACCTGCTGAAAACGCAGTCGCTCGACGGCCTGACCTACAATCTGAAGCAGCCTTCGGCACTGGCAAACTACGTAGCTTCGAAATATAGCTTTGGCGAACATCCCGCCGGCGGTACACCCGCAAGCATCGCATCTATTACCAAGAGCGATGTCGAAAGCTTTTATGAAAATGGTTTTCTCGCCGACTTTTCTATTATCATTTTTACTGGGGAAGTTACCGCTGCCGCGGCGGCCGCGACCGCTGAAAAATACCTTGGCGGGATGAAAAAGTACGTTCGAACCGATGCTCCTAGCACTCGAGCTGAACCGGTTGGGCTTCCTTTTATATCCGGTGATAAGCCGAGCTTTGCTCAACGACTTCTCGTAGTGGACCTGCCGAAATCAGGGCAGGCTTCGGTCGGATATTACAAATCGAACCCGGGTGTAGGGCGTAAGGATGAGCTTTTCTATCCGGCCTCCGTACTAAATTCCGTTCTAGGAGGAGGCTACTCGTCACGGCTAAATTTGGAGATCCGGATCAAGCGCGGGCTCAGCTACGGCGCAGGCAGCAGTTTCGCATGGCGATATAATGCTATGAATTTCTCGACTCGAGCACAGACCAAGAATGAGTCCGCCGCCCAGGTGGCAGAATTGGTTTTGGGAGAGCTGAAAAAGCTGGCGGATAGTACGGTTGCCGCCGACGAACTGGTACCGCGTAAATCGGTGCTAACCGGGAATTTCGGACGAAACCTAGAGACCACTGCTGGACTGGCTAATGCACTTGCGGACCTTTACACATTCTCCGTTCCGCGAACTGAATTGAACTCCTACGTAGACAACGTAAACGGCGTTTCGGATAAACAGATCAAGGATTTCGCGTCACGGGCGTTCTTCGGCGGCGATATCATCATCGTCGGCGATTATTCCGTCTTTAAAGACGATCTCGCCAAGCGATTTCCGAATATGAAGGTCGATGTGATCAAGGCCGGAGAGCTCGACCTGAGCAATGATAATCTGCGGAAGTAAATCAGCAGAATTGATCGCCCGCGAAATGCACGAAAGGCGCGAAAACGGGTTAGACTTATATCTGGCCCAATTTCGTGCTTTTAGCGTGTTTCGCGGGCAGATCTCCTTTTAATGCATAAGGATCTAAGAACATTTATAGAATCGCTCCGGCATGAGGGCGAGATAGTCGAGGTTTCGGCGGCGGTGGATCCTTATCTCGAGATCGCCGAGATACACCGGCGTGTGATCGAGAGCGAGGGCAAGGCCCTGCTGTTCACGAACGTCAAAGGCAGTGAGTTTCCGGTTGTCACAAACATGTTCGGGACCCGCAAGCGAATCGATCTTGCATTTGGGCGAAAGCCACTTGATTTTGTGAAACGTGCGGTTCACGCCGCCGAGGACCTACTTCCGCCCAAATTGGGCAAGCTCTGGGAATACCGCGATCTCGCGTTTTCGGCTGCGAAATTCGGCGCTAAACGCACGCGAAATGCTCCGATCCTAGAATCGCGTCAGAGTAAGGTCGATCTTGAAAAACTGCCGCTGCTACAGCTCTGGCACGAAGACGGCGGGCATTTTGTCACGCTGCCGATCGTCTACACCGAGAGCCCGACCGATGGCAAGCACAATCTAGGCATGTACCGCATCCAGCGGTATGACAAAACGACGACCGGCATGCACTGGCAGATCGGCAAGGGCGGCGGCTTTCATTATTTTGAGGCGGAGCAGCGGAACGAGGCTTTGCCGGTGACGATATTTCTTGGCGGTGCTCCGGCGATGATACTGTCAGCAATCGCTCCGCTGCCGGAGGGATTGCCGGAACTTATGCTCGCGTCTTTGCTCGCTGACGGGAAAATAGCCACGACCAAAAATCCGCTTGGCGCTGACAGGCATCGCCTGTTCGCCGAGGCCGAATTTGCCATCTGCGGAAGTGTTGCTCCACACAAACGACTCGCGGAAGGCCCATTTGGTGATCATTACGGCTATTATTCGCTTCAGCACGATTATCCCGTGTTCAGTGCAGACGGCGTTTTCCACCGCAAGGATGCGATCTATCCCGCGACCGTCGTCGGTAAGCCGCGGCAGGAAGATTTCTTCATCGGCGACTATTTGCAGGAACTGCTATCGCCGCTGTTTCCGCTCGTGATGCCCGCGGTTCGCGACCTTTGGAGCTATGGCGAAACCGGATTCCATTCGCTCGCCGCGGCTGTCGTCCGCGAGCGTTACGGACGCGAGGCTCTCTCGGCAGGGTTTCGAATCCTGGGCGAAGGCCAATTGACTTTGACCAAATTCCTCTTGCTGACCGATAAACCGCAGGACCTACGCGATTTTAAGACTCTTTTTGAATACGTCCTCGCCCGCGTCGAATGGCATCGTGACCTGCACATCTTTAGCCAGACGTCCTTCGACACGCTCGACTACGCCAGCGGCAAAGTCAATTTTGGCAGCAAAGCGATCATGATGGGCACCGGTGACGCGAAGAGGGAACTCGTTCACGAATTCCACGGCGAACTTCCTGCCGGAATTCGATTCGCCGAACCGTATTGCGGCGGATGCCTAGTTCTCGAGGGCAACACTTATGAGAATGACAAAGACCTCGCCGACCAAGTCGCTAAGAGCGGAAAGTTCGACGAATGGCAGATGATCGTCCTTCACGATGACATTGAGTTCGCCCGTTCGACCGAGAAATTCCTATGGGCGACTTGGACGCGGTTCGACCCCGCGTCGGATATTTACGCGAAAAAGATCGACCTCAAGAATAATCACATTGGCTATCAGGCTCCGATCGTGATCGATGCACGGATGAAGCCATGGTATCCCGCCGTTGTTGAACCGCGAGAGGATATTGTGAAGCTGGTCGACGGACGTTGGGCCGAATACTTCCAAGGTTAGTATTCAATCAGGAATCCGCACGGGCCGCTGGACCAGATCGTTCATGAAGAAACCGTCGAATAAATTTGTATTAGTTTTCACCGGCACTGTCGTGGCTATTTTCCTTTGTCTCGCGTATTCCTACTACATCGAACCGCGTCGGCTAGTGATCAACAGGTCAGAATTGCGTGTAAAGAATTGGAACCCGGCATTCGACGGGCTAAAGATCGCGATGATCGGTGACATCCACGGCGGCTCGAACGCGGTCGACAACGCAAAATTAAACGAGATCGTCCAACGGACCAACGCCGAGGAACCGGACTTCATAGTTTTGCTCGGCGATTATGTTTCGCAAACCGCGAATCAAAAGCCGCCTAACTTGAAGATGCCGATGTCGGAGATCGCTGACGGATTGTCCGGGCTCAAGGCCCGCTATGGCGTTTACGCCGTGCTCGGCAATCATGACGGCCGTTACTGCGACGATTGCGTAAGGACCGAACTGACGCGCGTAGGTTATCAGGTTCTCGAAAACGACGTCGCGATGATCGAAAAAGATGGCTATCGTCTGCGGATCATAGGCTTGCCGGATCATTTGAAGATCGCGGGGTGGTCCGATTTTTCCAATAACGCTAAACAAAAGCTCGTCCCGACCGACGGATTGGGCGACGTGATCGCTCTCGAACACAGTCCCGACGTGCTGCCTGTGATCACCGGCAGCCTGTCGATCTCGCCAGACCTCAAGGTGATCCTGGCCGCTCATACCCATGGCGGACAGGTGTGGCTGCCGATTTTTGGCACGCCGATCATTCCATCGAGCTATGGGCAAAAGTATTCGTACGGACACATTCGTGAGAACAATGTTGATATGTTCGTCACAAGCGGCATCGGAACGAGCATTTTGCCGATCCGATTCATGATGCCGCCTGAGATCGTGATGTTGACGATTAAAACAGAGTAGCTGCGGGACCAAACTGAGCGTGCCGCATCGATCGGAAAGGTTTGTTTATTCATGATATTTAGTTCATTAACATGCAAAGTCGCTTTGTTGGCGATCGCATTTGCCGCAACGTTTGCCGCGTCGTGCTCCACAGGGCCTGACCTGACTAACATTAATAGGCCGACCCCAACGCCAGCGGCAAGTGCCCCGGCCGAAAAAGAGATCTCGGGGACGTACGCCGTAACTGGGTCGGCGGAGCACGGAGCTGATCCATACGAGGGCTCGCTCACGATCACCAATCAGGGCGACACCTACAAAACCGATTTACAAACTGCCCGTTTCCGGCGGACAGGCGCCGGCGTGCAATATGGCGACGCGTTAGCGATGACGATGTCCGAAGCGGGAAAGGGCTCAGGATGCGGCGTAGCTCTGTATAAGATCGGGCCGAACGGCGGGATGGATGGGCGCGTCGCAGCTTGGGGCGGCACGGAATACGCGAGCGAGCACGCCCAACAGACCGCAGACTCGAATTTCGACGGAAAATACACCGTTACCGGCAAGTCGGCAGACGGTGCCCCGTACGAAGGCACGATCGACGTTAAAAAGACGCTGACGGGTTATCAATTCACATGGCACACCGGCACTGACGTTGTCGGTTACGGAATATGGCGCGGATCGACGGCGGCGATCAGTTTTGGCGGGCCTCAGTGCTACTTTGCACTTTATGACATTAAGTCGACGAGTTTGCTGGACGGTTTTACTGGCGGCGGCGGCTCCTTCGCGTTTGGAACTGAATCGGCACAAAAGCGGTAACTCTGTCAGATATTGTTGAGCGTAACAATTAGGATCGATGCGGCTTCTGCGGACACGTTGACGCTCAAATGAGATGGGACGACTATCGCAGTTCCTGGCCCCAAAGTCGTTGTTTCGCTGCCGGCCTCGGCATCCGCGGCTCCACCTAGCATATACAGGAAAACATAACCGCAAGCGCTCTCGCCTGTAATAGGGCAAGAATTTGCATTGTCTAACCTAAGCACCCTGACATCGGCGAGGCCGCTCGTCGCTAACGCTATCCCTGTGTCGCGATATTTGCATTTGCCGAATTCCGAACCTTCCCAAACGGCGTCAGCCGCGATGTGCCTGACAAAACGTTGTCCGCCGAAATCGCGGTCCGTGTCCAGCGTGTCCGTCGGCAAGGGGATATCGTGCTCGACCCAAGTTTCGTGAATTGCGGGAACGCCGAGCTCAACGACTTCGGAACCGGTCTGAGCCTCGATCACGCGGTGGCGTATCTCGGGCGGCTGCAATACGCAATCGCCTGGCATGAGCCAAAATGGTGGACCTTGGCCCTCGTAAACGACCTTGATCGCGCCAGCGATGCAATAGATCATCTGAAAACGCACCTTGTGATAATGAACGTAATCGGGGACGTCGCCGCCCTTTGTTAGTCGAATATTCGATGCGATGAGTCGTCCGCCGATCCTATCAGGAACCAGATCGCGATATTCCATTCCGGCACGGCCCTTTATCCAAGTGTCGCCGATTGCTAACCGTTGTACATCGGTTGCCGGCTGGACGAGCCTCACCAATTTCCCTTCGAATGAAAGCTGAGCGGCGGTCGGCGAATCGGCCGGGACGATCATATCGAGCCGATAGCCGCGAGCGATATGCTCGGCGATCGCAGCGTCAAGGTCTTCACAATGTTGAATCATCTCGATAGGCATCTTTTGCGGCGGACTACTTCCAGTGTTTGCGCCAGATCGATCGAGTAGCGTCATCGAGCAGCGAGCGGCGAAAGGGCGCATTTTGAAGTATCTTTGCCTTGATCGCCGCAAAATCGCGATACGGATTGTCCTTGATGCGGTCGAATCTGAGGACGCCGAACTCGGTCGCGTCTTCGTCGCGGAAATAATATTCACGCGGCTCGTCCTCGCCCGCCGCAGGGAAGTAGTTATGTGTCACAAAATGCCATCGGCGACCCGTTTTATCGTAGATCTTAGCTCTGTGGTATGACCAGGTATCTTCCATATGTTTACGACGGGCAGCTATCAGAGGAGTTTAATGCCGTTCGACGCTGGCGGACGAAAACGCATCGGTTCATTTATTACTGCTATTACTGCGCTTCGCGTACTCCGTCAAAACCATTATCGAAAAACCGTCTCGCCGCCGACATCGCTGCGGGAACTGCGTTCAGATGGCCGAGCGACGCATCGCGAATGATTAGCCGCCGCAGGGAATCGCTTCCGACCCCGCGTTTACGCATTGCGTTGATAGAATTGTTGGTATTCTCGGGACTCACGACGCCGTCGCCTTCGAGATTGATGAGCAGCATCGGCGTTTTCGGAGCCCAGTCAAAAACATTGTCGTTGAGCAGTGCGGCCACGAGCGGATCTTTCCGGTCGGTGGTTTGTAGGGCCTTGAGAAAACGTGGCGTTATCACATTACGCAGGTCATTTTTAGCTCGCATCAGCACAGCGGTCAGCCCGAGCGCTTTTACTAACGTTTCGTCGGAAGGATTGCGATTAAAGTTAAGCCAGATCGAATTGGCCATCGCCGGTTTGAAATAATCCGTGATCTTGATATTCGAATGCTTTCGCAGATAATAGGCCGCGTAAGCTAGCAGATAAACACGAACGGTAAATCCGATCTGGTCGGTCGGCTGCACAAGCATAAACTCACGCGTCGCTCCCGCAACATCATACGGCCCGCTCGCCGGGGCCGACTTCTCAACCTGATAAACCGCTCCGCTCATTCGCTCAAGTTTTTGGGTGGCAGCCATCGCGACGCCGCCGCCTTCGGAATATCCGGTGACGAAGAGTTTGGAACCGATGTTGTAATTTTGTTTACGGGCGAGCGCTCGTGCCGGTTCGATGATATCGACCGCCGACTGCGAATTAATAATGTTTCGCGGATAAGGATGTGTCGCTTTGTGGTCGCCGAGCCCGAGATAGTCGGGAATGACCACAGCATAACCGCCGCTTGCGAACGCTAGCGCGGCTGTTTCAGCCTCAGAACCGTCCTCCTTGCCTTTCCACTTAGAAGGCGAAGCGTCGCGGTCCTGTATCGTACCGTGACAAAAGACCACAAGTCCATTTGGTGCACCGGTCGTCGGTATCGCTATTAATCCGCTGAGGATCACGCGCTTTCCGTCCTCGTCTGTCGAGGTATATAGGATCTTCGTCAGATTGATGTCACTCACTACTGAAGTTATTGGAAGCCCCGCAGAGTATGTAGGAGAGTATTTACCAAACAACTTCTGGAGTCGGCTATTTATCTGCACGATTGACAGCGTGCCGTTCGTAGCCGAAGACTCCAGCTTTTGAGCGAAAGCAGACGTAATGCCCAGTAAGAGGATCGCAAGAATGGCGAAACGAGACCTGAAGTTGATATTCATATTGTATTCCTAAGATGTTATCGATCTATCGGCCACATATCAGCCTGCCACGCTGCGGACACGTCCCTTCCTTTTTCTACATCATCGACGACCAAACACAACTGATTTGCGTGGTCGCTATAAACAACTTCGATATTAACGCCAGCATCGGACATACGGCGAGCGATCATGCCAAGCTGTCCGGGAATGTCCTGACGAAGTTTCTGGACGAGAACTTCGCGAACGTCGAGCACTTCGATACCGGCATTTTCCAGAGCTTTGCGTGCAGCGTCACCGTCGTCAAACAGAAAGTGCATAGTCGCCTTACCATCCGCAACCCAACCTCCACCGCCCTCAACGCTGACGCCAGCCGCCCCCAAAGCCTCACCCATCTCAGCCATCGCTCCGGGACGGTTTTCTAATCTTATTGCTACATCAAACATCGCTGGCTTCCTTTACCACAACCTCAGACTTGATCGAATTGGCGATGTAACAGATCTCATGCGCTTCGTGATGAAGATGGGCAAGCTCTTCGGCACTCGGTTCGTTGCCGATCCAGACGATCTGCGGGTCGAGCGTGATCTTTGCGATCCATTGCTTACCCGCATCGGTCGTCGCCATTTCGCCAACAGCGTTGTCTTCGTATGAATCGACGACAAAACCCGCCTTTGCCACGACATACAAAAAGCTCAGCATGTGACACGAAGCCGCCGAAGCAACCAAAGCCTCCTCAGGGTCGACCGCCGCCTCCACCGAAAACGGAACCCGAACCGCATGCGGCGAACTAGACGCCGGAACCGTAATTCCGCCGTCAAACTCCCACATGTGCCCACGTGTATAGCGATTAGCTGCAAACGCTTCGGCCGAATCGCTTTTCCAGCTTATCTTTGCTGTATATGTGGACATTGATTTCCTCGTGCACTGTCGCTAATATCGCTTCGGTAATTATTAATAATCATAGCTCAGAATCCGTCAAAGGAAACCTATGCAGCATTTCAGAAAATTAGCTTGCGTCCTGGCGACCCTGCTTTGTTTGATCGCTTCCGTTTCTGCCGATTCGCTGGACGACTTTATCCGTTCCGAGATCGCCAAGCGAAAGATCCCCGGCCTCTCGGTGGCGGTCATTCGCGACGGCAAGGTGCTAAGAGAAACAGGTTACGGCTTTTCAAATCTCGAGCTCCGCAGTTCCGCTTCCAAGAACACTGTCTACGAGATCGGCTCGATCACAAAGCAATTTGCGGCCGAGGCCATAATGCTGCTGGTCGAGGACGGCAAGATGAACGTTGACGACCCAATAACCAAGTATCTGCCGCCGAACGCTCCGGCCAGCTGGCAAAAGATCACGGTCCGGAACCTCCTAACACACACTTCCGGGCTGAAAGACTGGACCGAGATCAAAGAATTCTCGTATCGCCGCGAGTACACACCCGAAGAGTTCATTGATCTCGTCAAAGATTTTCCGCTTCAGTTTCAGCCGAATGAGAATTGGCTTTATTCGAATACGAATCTTCCATTGATCGGAATTATCGTCGAAAGGGCAAGCGGAAAGTCGTTTGAAGACTTTGTCACCGAACGAATTATCAAACAGCTAGGATTTCCGTCCATCCGGTTCAAGCATCAGGAAGATGTCGTTCCTGATCGTGCGACCGGTTATGTGCTGCGAAACGACGTCATTAAAAATGGTGAGCCGTTTCGGCCGAAAGTTATCGCTCCGAGCGGCGGAATACTTGCTACGGCCACCGACCTTGCTAAGTGGTGGGAAGCTGTCCTGAACGGCCGCGTCGTCAAAAAGGCGGAACTCGACCAAATGCTCGCTCCTGTAAAACTCAATAACGGCCGGACAGTCGCTCATGGTTTCGCTTTCTTTACCGACACTTTCAACGGTCACAAGATGGTCCAGCACTTCGGTTCGACCGTCGGCGGATTTGGCAGCATTGTTCGCACCTATCCAAAGGAACACATCACCGTGGCAGTTATCGGCAATCTCGAAGACGGCGGTTTTGGTGCCGAGTACATCGCCAAACGCGTCGCCGACTTTTACATTCCCGGCGCCTTTGCCGCCGGCATGAAGCCATCGCCCGATGCAACTCCTAACCAGACTCAAGTACATCTTCAAGTTCTCAACGACATTGCGAACGGTAAACACAACGACCTCTTCTCGCCCATTTACGCCGCTAAGATCACCGACGTTTTTCGTCAACAGCTTCGTCAGGATCTCGGCGAATTAAAGTCTTTCGTTTTTCTAGGAAAAGAGAAGATAACGCGAGACCATTTCATGCTGGACACTACCGCTGACGAGGTCTTTCATTACCGAATGGTCCTGGCAAACCGTACCATCTACTTTCACTTCCGTTTTAACACCGAGCGAAAGATCGGATGGATCTCGTTCGAGGAGTAAGCGATGATCCGCTAGTCAATTTCTATTTCTTCGGGCTGCAGCAAAACCACTTTCCCGTCCTGCGATACCGCAACTGGATTTCCCGCCAGCTTGTGCATGAGCAAAGCGTCACGGACGGCCCGTTCACACGCAGGAGTGATGTCGTCTTTGTATCGGTCAAAAAGGTCTTTACCTTTCTTTTCTAATTTCTCAGTTTTATCCATAACTCTTTGTCGAAGACTGTTTCACCGTCATCCTCCGTAAAACGAACGACCTCAATTGGTATCTTACGTGACGAGTCAAATATCCGCCACGCATCAGCTATAGGGATATAGAGATCAAATAGATTGCCCAACCCGCGCGAATATCGACGTCGAATCGTGTCTTCGGGAATGTCATGCCCTCCCAGACGCACCCGCTCCTTCACTCGTTCTATCGCAAGTTCCACATTATCGAGCCAAAGAAAGATTAGACTCACTCGATAGCCTTGTTCTTGTAGTCCCTTTAACCAAACTGCA
>JBDTZO010000059.1:0-13428 GCA_040005135.1 Acidobacteriota bacterium
CTTTGCCCGGGCATCACCGCCGCCTTTCCTTCTCCGCGTCGCCTTCAGTTGTCGATTGATACCTCAAGACACACCTAATCGCTGCCCGGTTCCGACAAACGACCAAAAGGGCCGAAAATATATTTTCAGCCCTAGTAAATGCGTTCGTCGCGATCTGGATCTAAGCAGAGAAAGAGGTTCCGCATCCACAGCCGCCGGTCGAGTTGGGGTTGTCGAATGTAAAGCCAGAGCCCATCATGTTTGTGGCATGATCGATGGTGATGCCATTCAGATACTGGGCCGAGAACATATCGACAAACAGTCTGACTCCTACCTTATCCAACACGAAATCGCCCGTCTTCGGCTCTTCTTCAATATTTAGGCTGTACTGAAAGCCCGAACATCCGCCGGGGACGACACGGACGCGAAGTCCGGCCGCTTCCGGCAGATCATCCTCTTCGGCTAGAAATCGCTTGATCTCCGCAACCGCGCTATCTGTAACGGTCAACTCGACTGACGGTGCTGCAACTGCTGACATAATAAAAGTGCTCCTTAGAAAATTTTGGGATCAGCTCTAACTGAATCCTTACTTAATAGTAGATATTAACACATAATTTGCGAGTGACAAACACATTTTCCCTTTTGACGGACTGTTTTGGACATGCGGCCCGACGGTCATTTAGTTTGCATAATAACCAGATAAGCCATCAGAAGGACCGTATGTGAAACGCCAAATATTGCCGATAGTCCGCCACGCCGAGCTCGTGGACCGCAAGCTGAAAAAAGTGCGATCTAACTCGAGCTGTCGGCGAGTTCTTCGTCGGATGGCTTCAAGATGAATCTCGAGACCAAGAAAAACGCAAAATATGAAACGAAAAAAATAACTATCACGGGATATATCCCAAACGCCTCGTAAAGCTTTTGGATCGTTATCGGCCAGTACAACGCGATCATCCAAACCATCAGTAACAAGCAAACGAAAAATAGGCCGAGCCCTAAGTTTGTATTGTTTTCAACCGCGGTAACAGATCTCTCGTAGAGATCTTGTTTCCCGACGTTATAAATGCGGCGGGCCTCGCCGATCTGGTCCTTTAATTCTTTTGGCGTCCGCTGATATGGTCCGAGTTTCATCCCTACTGTGCTCTGGACATGATCACCAATTCCGGCTTCATTGCCTCGATCGAGATCTGTCTCGCGACTTCCTCGGCCGCGTGACGAAAGGCGACCGACTGAGGCGAATCAGGAAATGAAACGACCACCGGGACGCCGTTGTCGCCGCCTTCGCGAACCTCCATACCGAGCGGAACCTCGCCTAGGAGATTAAGGCCGTATTCGTCGCACAGTTTCTGACCGCCGCCCTTTCCGAAGATCTCATATCTATTACCGGTGTCCGGCGCAATGAAATAAGACATATTTTCTATCACGCCGAGGACAGGCACGTTGACGGTCTCAAACATCTTCACTGCACGCCGAACGTCCGCGAGCGACACTTCCTGAGGCGTCGTCACCAATATCGCTCCCTGCACAGGTACGAGCTGAGCTAAGCTTAGCTGTACGTCGCCCGTTCCCGGAGGCAAATCGACGATCAGGTAATCGAGTTCGCCCCAATTGACATCCGACAGGAACTGCCGGACCACGCCGTGGAGCATTGGCCCGCGGAGGATCATCGGTTTATCGGGCGGAACGAGCACGGCCATCGAGATCATCTTGACGCCGTGGGCCTCGATCGGACGAAGCTTGCCGTTCTGAATTTCGGGTTGATCGTAGCCGGTCCCCAGCATCAGCGGGATATTTGGGCCGTATACGTCGGCATCCATTATGCCAACCTTCGCACCATTTGCCGCCAAGGCAACGGCCAGATTGACCGCGACCGTCGATTTACCGACTCCGCCTTTGCCGGACGATACGGCGATGATGTTCTTGACTCCGGGAATGGCAATATTATTGGCCACGCCTCGCCCCTGCGGGACCTCCGCATCCATCGTCACCCTTACGGCGGTCACGCCTTCAAGCCCGCTCACGATCTCGTTGGCCTGCGACTCCATTTCTTCCTTCACCGGACAAGCCGGCGTGGTAAGAACTATCCGAAAGGAAACTTCCCCACCGTCGATCGCAAGGTCCTTGATGAACCCAAGCGTGACAATATCCTTTCGCAGGTCCGGATCGATGATCTGCCCTAGCGATGCTAATACTAACTCGTGTGTTAATTGACTCATTTATATTTTCCAAAAGATTTTTATATATTTAATACATTGTATCAAATCCCAATCATTTCGCTCGTAGGCGTCGAACGGCTCTTCCTTTCCCGCTATGCAAGAAATATGTCCTCTTTTAAAGATAATTTGTGCATAATCGAGCTATATTTTTGAGGAGGATGGGGATGTCACGTTGGTTACTGTTGGTTTCGATAGGTCTAACTTTCGTTTGCTCGGTAGTCGCCCAAACGGCCAAGGCCGCGGACGACACCGCCGCCGCCGAGGTAAAAGCAAAACTTGAAGCGCTAGAAGATCGAATTCAGAGCGACGCGTCGGGCTTGGCGCTCGGCGAAAATCGCGCGTATGTGGACGCCCGGCTCGGCTCGTTGGCATGTAAGTCCGACAAAAAGCTGTCAGTGACACTATTTCAGTCTTCGGTCGGCGAGCTTATTAACGGCCTGTCCGCGGCAGAGGCGGATGCAAAAGGCCATCCTAACCGGCCCAATTCTGAGATCAAGATCGCCCTTTCCATCCGGCCGGCAATCCTAACGACGATCGCGGGCTGCGATGGCGTATTTGCTCTCGAAAGCCTATACCGTACGCGCACCGGCACTATATTACGGGTACTTGCTCAAAATCTCGAACCTAATGGCAAGGCTTTCGATACGAATGGCCTCAACAGCTTATTAGCCCGGTCCGAAATGGCATTAGAGCAAAAACTCACGCTGTTCGCCGCGGCTCAGAACCCTGAACTTGCGATCAAGATGCTGCAGGAATCGATCCGCAAGGGCCTGTCGCAGGAGACTCTCGGGCTCCTCAAGAAGCTATTTGACAAGGATCCTGAATCGGCGAATTCGCTCGCGTCCGAAGTTTTGGACAGGCTGTCAGCGGCAAATTTCTCGACCGAACTGGCCGACATAGACAATGTAACGCTGGCACAGGCAATACTCAGCGACTACATCAAAACTAAAAAACCGGACGTCAAAGAGCTCAAATTCGACGACCTCGCTATTCGATCGCTGGCACAAAAGCTTATCAGCTATATGTTGACCGCAAGCCCGGGATTCGGTGTTCAGCGTTTTCCCGCGGTGATCGCAATTGCAGAAAAACTGCAGCCCGGATCGGTGGCCGCACTCAAAAAGATGCAAAAAAGCGGTGTGCCTAAGAGTGTCGCCGGATATTTTGACAGTGATGCCAGAAAGATCCTTACGGACAGATCAACTCCCGATCAGATGCTGTCGGACGCAAAACGCCTCTCGCCGGATGCGAGGCCGATGATCTACCAGGCCGCCGCCAGCAAGCTTGCTCAGTCGGGTGATCTAACGCGCGCGAATGACCTACTGAACGCGAATTTTTCAGGAGCGACACTTGAAAACGCGATCAATCAGATGAACGCGGCATATGCGTCGTATCTTGTAACCCAAGCGAGATTCGACGAGGCCGAACGCTTTATCGACGAATTTCCCGAAAGCACTCGTTTCAATTCGCTTTTGAATCTGGCGAATTCAGCTTTCAGGAAGGATAAGGTTGAAAATAAGCAGTTCGCACTTAATGTACTGCGAAAGGTGCGGAGTTTGCTGCCCGAACATCCGGACAACCCGACTGAATTATCGCAATTCATGCAGCTAACTAATGCGTTCTCAGCGGTCGAACCGGATGAAGCGTTCGCAACTATCGAACCGCTCGTGTCACAGCTAAACGGGATCGCCGAGGCGAACGCTGTCGTTCAGGGTTTTCAAAACAATTTCAACGTGAGGTCGGGTGAGTTCGAACTGGCGGTCGGCAACCCGTACGGATTCCTAATAGATCCAACGGTCTTTCGCCTGCTTTCCAAATCTGATTTCGAACGCACGCTGAAACTCATCGACAGCTTTTCGCGGCGAGAGATACGGATATCATTCAGATTGCAGCTGGCGGAGAACCCGCCGAAATAGGATCTAGTTGAGCACGGCCTTTAAAGCCTGGCCGGTATACGATCGTTTTACTTTCGCCACTTCTTCGGGGGTTCCAACGGCAACGACTCGGCCGCCGCCCGAGCCGCCTTCAGGGCCGAGGTCAATGACGTAGTCGGCCGATTTGATAACATCCAGATTGTGCTCGATCACAATGACAGTGTTTCCAGTATCGACGAGCTTTTGCAGGACCTCAAGCAATTTGTCTACGTCGGCAAAGTGCAGTCCGGTCGTTGGTTCGTCGAGAATGTAGATCGTTTTTCCTGTCGCCCGTTTGGACAGCTCCTTTGCGAGCTTTATTCGCTGAGCCTCGCCGCCGCTCAGCGTGGTGGCTGACTGGCCCAGCTTAATGTACCCGAGGCCGACGTCCAGGAGTGTTTTCAGCTTTTGCTTGATAGCCGGTATATTTTCGAGCAGCGGCAGTGCGTCATCGATCGTAGTGTCGAGAAGATCTGCTATCGAAAGCCCCTTGTAACGGACCGCAAGCGTTTCCCGGTTATAGCGATGCCCGCGGCAGACGTCACACGTGACATAAACGTCCGGCAGAAAGTTCATCTCTATTCGCTTCATCCCATCACCTTCGCATGCTTCGCAGCGTCCGCCTTTCACGTTGAACGAAAAGCGGCCCGCCTTATAGCCTCGCGTTCGCGACTCCGGCAGCATAGCGTAGAGGTCGCGCAGCGGCGAAAACAGGCCGGTAAACGTCGCCGGATTCGAACGCGGCGTACGTCCGATCGGTTTCTGATCGATCTCGATGATCTTGTCGACGAGGTCGAGGCCCTCGATCGAATCATGTTCGAGCGGTTCGACCGCTGATCTGTACACGTGCCGGTACAGCGCCGGAAAAAGTATCTCTTCGACCAGCGTTGATTTGCCCGAGCCCGAAACGCCTGTGACCACGGTCAGCAGTCCGAGCGGAAACTCGACATCAATATTTTTGAGGTTGTATGCCCTAGCGCCTTTGACCTTGATTCGACTTCCGTTGGGCAGACGTCGAACCTCGGGAACATCGATCCTCAAGGTACCGTTCAGATACTGGCCGGTGAGCGACGCCTTATTTTTTTTGATCTCGGCCGGCGTACCAACCGCGATGACCTCGCCGCCGTGCGTTCCGGCAAGCGGCCCGAGGTCGATCACATAATCGGCGTGCTCGATCGTCTCTTCGTCGTGCTCGACGACAAGCACGGAATTCCCGAGGTCACGCAGCTCGTGCAAAGTGGCGAGCAGGCGTTGATTATCGCGCGGATGGAGGCCGATGCTCGGCTCGTCCAATACGTAAAGAACACCGCGAAGCTGCGATCCGATCTGAGTTGCGAGACGTATTCGCTGGCCTTCCCCGCCCGAAAGGGTCGCTGATGCCCGGCTGAGTGTTAGGTAGCCGAGACCAACCTCATCCAAGAAACGGACCCGCTCGCGGATCTCTTTGAGAACGAGTCCGGCGATCTTCTCGTCCCGCGTGCCCAGCTTAATATCATTGAATTTTTTCACCGATTCGGCGATCGGCATTTCGACGTAATCGGCAATGCCGAGGCCGTTAACACGCACCGCGAGGCTCTCGGGCTGAAGCCGTGCTCCATCGCAAACCGGACACTTAACTGGCGCGATCAGCTCTTCGAGCGCGGCTTTTATGTTATCAGACGGCGGATTTTCGATCCGCTCGCGCATTGCCCGCATTGCTCCGAGCCAATCGCGTTCAAATTTGTAATCGCCATGCCTGAACGTCAACCGCCGTTTGGTCCCATTGAAGAATGCCTCGCGTATTTCCGGCGGTAGATCGTCGAAATTCAACTTAAGCATGCCCGCCGCATCGTCAGCGGCGACCTCACCTTTTGACCTACGGCGTTTCGATTTGTGTGCCTTTTCTCTGCCGGTCGGCGGTTCGAGCGGGTCGCCGCTCGTGAAACGCTCTATGATCGCAAAAAGCGCAGAATGCAGGAATGTCGCTCCGGCCTTGTCGGCACCGTTCAGGAAATCAACTTTACCGGCGGGTACATTGCCGTCAGGAACGATCTTGACCGCGTCGATCTCCATCACGGTCCCTATGCCCTGACAGCGTTTACACGCTCCGAAAGCGGAGTTGAACGAAAACGAACGCGGCTCAAGCGTGGCAATGTTTATACCGCAAGCAACACAAGCCATCCGCTCGGAATACAGTTTTTCTTCGCCATCTATGATCGAAACCAAGACGGCTCCGTCGGTGAGTTTTAAGGCAGTTTTCACCGACTCGGCGAGCCGGTCGCGCACGCCATCTTTCATCAGCAGACGATCGACCACGATCTCGATCGTGTGGTTCTTGCGCTTGTCGAGAATGATCTCTTCGTCCAGCTGCCTCATCTCGCCGTCGATTCGGGCCCGCAAATAACCGTCGCGGTGGAGTTTTTCCAGTTCCTTTTTGAATTCACCTTTCCGGCCGCGGACAGTTGGAGCGAGTATCATCACGCGCTCACCTTCGGGCAGGTCCAAAATGCCGGCGACGATCTGGTCGACGGATTGGCGAGTGATCGGCTCACCGCACTGATGACAATGCGGTTGGCCAATAGATGAAAAAAGGAGACGTAGGAAATCGTAGATCTCGGTTACGGTGCCGACCGTCGAACGCGGCGATCGCGAGACCGTCTTTTGTTCGATCGAGATCGCCGGACTGAGGCCTTCGACCGAGTCGACATCAGGTTTTTCGAGTTGATCGAGAAATTGGCGTGCGTATGCGGAGAGAGATTCGACATAACGCCGCTGACCTTCGGCGTAGATCGTGTCGAACGCGAGCGACGATTTTCCGGATCCCGACAAACCCGTAATTACAACGAACTTATCCCGCGGAATGTCGACGTCGATATTCTTGAGGTTGTGCTGCCGCGCTCCGCGGACTGTTATCTGCGTAATACTCATTAAGGATGAAAACCCAAGCCATAGCCGAAACGAGTATTTTAGCAAATCCGCGCTACAAAATGCGAAGCACGGCGAACAGCGAGACGACTGAGATGACGAGCCACAACAGAACGCCCTGGATCAGCGGTCGAATACCGACCTTTTGGAGCATCGACCGCGAGAGGCTCGCTCCGATCAGAAAGAGCGTAACCGTCATACCAACCTTTGCCAGATTGACGATCGCGTCAAAAATGCTGGGCGGCACCGTCGCCGGAGTATACGTACGAACCATCGTCGCCGCGAGAAACAAAAATATAAACCACGGGATCGCGATCTTCGTTTTTGCTGTGCTGTCCTTGTCGCGGTAGATATAGGCGAACACTAGAGCGACCGGAGCGATCCACAGGGCGCGGGCAAGCTTTACGGTCGTTGCGATCGCGAGGGCTTCGGTACCGTATGTGCCGGCCGCACCGACCACGGAACTCGTGTCATGGATGGCGATCGCCGCCCATACGCCGAACTGACTTTGGCTGAGATCCAAGGCGTGCCCGATCGTCGGAAATGCAAATAACGCTATGGAATTCAGCACGAAAACGGCCCCGAGCGAAACCGATATCTGATCGCTCTCCGCCTGGATCGCAGGAGCGACCGCGGCGATCGCACTTCCACCGCAGATCGCGGTACCCGAGGAGATAAGGGTCGAAGTCTTTCGATCTACGGTCAGTGCCTTGCCGACAAAATATCCGAGGATGAGAGTGCCGAAGATCGTAACGATCGTAAAGAGTACGCCGTCCTTTCCCGCTTTGACGACGGCCGCTAGATTCATCCCGAATCCGAGCAAGACGACCGACGCCTGCAGGAGATACTTCGTAGGTTTTCCGTTCAGCTCCGGAAACGGAGATCCGACCGTAAACGCAAGGATCAGGCCGAGTGCAAGTGCGATCGGCGGCGAGCCCCATGGACTGAGACAGAACAAGACAAGGATTATGAATAGAGCCTTTTTCCAGTACATATCGCAGGAGCTAACGGAGAATTCCAAATACTTGCCGAAGCAGATCGCTCGTTCGTCCGATCGGGTTTTTTCGGATCTTTTTCTCCTCGTCGGCGACTAACAAAAACAGGCCGTCGAGCGCTTTTTGCGTGACATATCCGTCGAGGTCCGTAGCGTCCTTTCCCAAAAATTGCGCGGCAAATCCCGCCTTTCCGATCATGGCCTTATAGCTGTTCGTCACACCTGTTTTTGCGGTCCATTGTTCAACGATGGGCCGGAATTTTTTACGCAGAGTTTCTTCGCTCGTCCTTCTGAAAAACTGGGTTGCTGAATCGTCCTTGCCGCTCAAAAGGATGTTTCGAGCATCGTCAAACGTCATCTTCTTGATGGCATCGACGAATACGTCAATCGCGATCGGCACAGCCTTTTCAGCGGCATGATTCATCGAAGCTACAAAATCATCCACGGCTGGGCCCTGGCCAGCGATCCGCAGTCCTTTTTCTAGTTTCTGAAGCGAATTTGGCAGCGGTATCTTGACCCGTGGATCGGCCAGAAAGCCGTCGTTCTTCCCGAGCAGCTTCACCGCATTGGAAACGCCCTTGGACAGGGCCTCTTTCAGGCCTCTAGAGATGTCCGAATCCGAGACCTTTTGAGTCTGAGCCAAAACACTAAAGGCTAGAACGGCTATTACGGCCGATATCGCAGACACGCGATTTATTATTCTCATTTCCATTTTCCTCGGAAGTCGTTATTTAGATTTTCCCTGATTTGCCACCGCGTCCTGCGCAGCCCTGATCGCGTCGTCGTCACCAAGATAGTAGTTGCGAATTGGCTTCAGATCGGCGTCGAGCTCATAAATGAGCGGAACACCCGTCGGAATGTTTACGCCCACGATCTGGTCGTCAGCGATTCCGTCGAGGTACTTTACCATCGCTCTGATGCTGTTGCCATGCGCGGCAATGATCAGCTTCTTGCCGTCCATGATCCTTGGTGCGATCTCGCCGGTCCAGAATGGCATGACGCGTTCGACCGTGTCCTTGAGACACTCGGCCGCCGGAAATGCGTCTTTCGGGACGTCCGCGTATTGCGGTTCATTCCCCAAATATCGTTCGTCGCTTATCTCAAGGTCGGGCGGCCGGACGTCGTAGCTGCGTCGCCAGATCAAGACCTGATCGTCCCCGTATTCGGCGGCGGTTTCTGACTTGTTTAAGCCCTGAAGTCCGCCGTAATGTCGCTCGTTCAGCCGCCACGACTTGGTCTCAGGTATCCACATCAGGTCCAATTCGTCGAGCACGATCCAGAGCGTTCGGATCGCGCGTTTAAGAACGGACGTAAATGCCTCGTCGAAGACGAACCCCTCGGCCTTCAGCAGTTTGCCCGCGGCATGGGCCTCGACCTCGCCTTTTTCTGATAGGTCTACATCTTTCCATCCCGTAAAGCGGTTTTCCTTATTCCACTGACTTTCGCCGTGTCGGATCAAGACTAATTTGTACATACGATTATCTTAGGTCTGAGCGCTCGATTCTCAAATTTGCGTCTGCAATTTCTTTCTTTGCCTCGCCGACCAAATAGAGTGAGCCGGTGACCAATATTATTCCCGGCTCGGTCGTGATCGCCTCCGCCGTCCGGATCGCTTCGGCGACGCTACTGGTCAAAAAAAGGTGGCCGTCATTTCGACCGTCCGCCACGAACGCCGCCAGTTGGCGGGCGGTCAATGCCCTGCTGTTCGCCGGTTGGGTCAATATTAGTTTATCTGCGGCCGGAAAAAGCTCCCGTGCGATCGCCACGATGTCCTTTTCTTTCATCGCTCCAAATATGAGCGTTACTGGATCGCTGATAACCTCGTCCAGAAAAGCTCGCAGAGCACGTGCTCCGGCCGGATTATGTGCTCCGTCGAACAAGAACTTCCCGTCGGATTCAAGGCGGCCGGGATGCCGCGCGCATTTCAGGCCGTCAACGATAGCTTCCGCGGTGATCGCAAAATGTTCCTGCAGGATCTCCGCTGCGAGGATCGCCGCCTTTGCGTTTTCGATCTGATGTTTGCCCGCCAGACCGAGCGTTACATGCTCGTAAGTTCCCTTTTCGGTCGCAAATGTCAGCGTCGCTCCTGCAGCACTCAGCCTTTTCACCTCGACGTCCCGAGCCATTCTCGGTGCCAAGTCGAAAGAATTACAGCGATCTACGAACACATTCATTGCATCGGAGTCCTGCTCCGCGATCACTACGTTTGACCCGCTACGAATGATCGCCGCTTTTTCGCCCGCGATCTCTACGAGTGTTTCTCCGAGATACTCTTGGTGGTCATAGTCGATCCGCGTGATAACCGCTATTTCAGCATTAGCCGCGGTCGTGGCATCCAGCCGTCCGCCGAGGCCTGTTTCGAGAATAGCTAGTTCGACGCCCACCTCGGAAAATGCAACGAGAGCGATCGCCGAGATCTGTTCAAAAAAGGTCGGCAGATATTCTAGTTTCCCGGCGTCCAGCAAGTTTTCCGCCGTCTCGCGGACGGTAGATGCGTGTTTGGCGAAGTCGGGCTCGCTGATATCGGTGCCGTTGATCTGAATACGTTCAGTGACCGATATCAGATGAGGTGACGTAAAAACGCCATCCCGAACGCCCGCTACGCGACAGATGGCCCCGAGAAAGGCACACACCGAGCCCTTGCCATTAGTCCCGGCGACCTGCACTTTGAGAAACTTTAGCTGTGGATCGCCGAGAGCCGTTAGCAGTGTGCGAATGTTCTCGAGTCCGAGTTTCATCGCCGACACTTCGTTTCCGAGTGACAGCAAATAGGATTCGGACTCGCGGAAATTCACCTTTGTTTTACGATGCCAGGAGACGGCGGTGATAGTTTACCTGACCAAGATGATAGTTAAGGTGGGTTGCCAGGTGAACGATAAAAAACTCGGTCGTCATCGGACCGCCGAAAACATTTGTCGGATACTCGCTGGCGAGATCGTCCACACTGAGGCCGGCGAGCGTTTTTCGGACGACATTGGCGGCCTCGTCGATCCCGGCTACCAGATCCTCTCGGGGCACGCCATCGCTCGAAAATTCAAGATCACGTTCCCGCACAAAACCTGTTTCTCCGAGCACGGCGCCAAAAAAGTGTTTGAGATTGCCGATCAGATGGAGTGTTAGATTTCCGGCTGAGTTAGATATATCGCCGCTCAGCAGCCAGAGGTCATTTTCGTCTACATATGCCTCGACCTCCGCTTTGAGCTTGTCGAGATCGCGATCAAATATTTGAGTGAGGACGTCTGTCAGCATTATCTAGGCGGCAACTGCCGGGTTCATCATAAATTCGAGCATTCGCATGATCGTTTCCCGCATCTCGCGGCGATCGACGACCATATCAACCATTCCGTGTTCGAGCAGGAATTCACTGCGTTGAAATCCTTTAGGCAGTTTTTGGCGAATGGTCTGTTCGATAACTCGCGGGCCTGCAAAGCCGATCAACGCCTTGGGCTCAGCCAAAATGACATCTCCGAGCATCGCAAAGCTCGCTGTCACGCCGCCGGTCGTGGGATCTGTGAGCACCGATATGAACGGCAATCTCGCCTCGTGCAGACGCGACAGGGCCGCCGAGATCTTGCCCATTTGCATTAGGCTCAGTGTGCCCTCCTGCATTCGGGCGCCGCCCGACGCCGCAAAGATTATCACAGCACCCTTGTTTTCGACCGCGTACTCGATGATCCGAGTTATTTTTTCGCCAACCGCCGAGCCCATCGATCCGCCGATGAAAGACATATCCATCGCACCAGCGTACACGAGGTGTCCGGCGACCGTGCCTTTTGCAGTAACGATCGCCTCCGGCAATCCCGAAGCCTCGGTAGCCTGATCGATCCGATCGGTATAAGGTTTGGAATCGAAAAAGCCCAGCGGATCGCCGGACGTGATCTCTTCGTCAAGCCGTTCGTAGTATCCGTCGTCAAACAGATCGTTCAAACGGCCCAATGCGGTGTAGCGAAAATGATAGCTGCAGTGAGTACAAACCTCATGAGACTCGGTCAATTCGCGTTTGTACAACGCATTGTCGCACTCAGGGCACTTAACAAAAATACCTTCGGTGCGAACGACCCGTTCTTCGTCGTCGCTCACTCCGTCGATCTTGGGTCTATCCCTGCGAAACCACGACATATTGTTTATGATAACTAAAATTCAAGGTTAGCATACGCATCCGGCCAGGCAAAAGATAAGGTACGTCGCACCGATCTTTCTACGCGAGGCTTCGCTAAATGCTATTTTAATGCTTCGAGCATCTGGGAGTGGATCAAACCGTTGCTCGCGCATATCGGCGGTGCATAGACGCTGAATTTCGTCCCGTCGTAATAGGATACCTGCCCGCCGGCCTCCTCGATCAAAAGCACGCCGGCCGCGACGTCCCACGCATGCAGGCCCTCTTCCCAAAATCCATCAAATCGTCCGCACGCAACGTATGCCATATCTATCGCCGCCGATCCGTCGCGCCGGATGCCGCGGGTACGCATCAGCATGTCGGAAAAATGCTGCGAGAAATCATCGCGTTCCTTTAGGTCGTACGGAAATCCGGTGACGATCAAGGCGTCACTTAGCTTTTCGGTGTCAGATACGCGGATCGGCTTATTATTCAGGCTTGCGCCTCTGCCACGTTCGGCGGCAAACAATTCGTTTCGGGTTGGATCAAAGGTAACCCCCAGCACGATCTCACCCTCGTGCTCAAGCCCGATGGTGACGCAGAAACACGGATACCCGTGAGCGTAATTCGTCGTGCCGTCGAGCGGATCGATGATCCATTTCCATGAGTTTCCGTCACCTATCGTGACAGCCTCACCTGATTCTTCAGCCAGTATCGAATGCTTTGGATAATAGGACTTTATACGTTCGATGATCAGGGCTTCGCTCGCTAGATCCGCCTCGGTCACGAGGTCGATGTCGCCCTTTTTCATTATATTTATCTTCCGTCCGAATTTCTCGAGCAGTATTTGCCCCGCGTCCCGGGCCGTTTCGATCGCAAAATTGAGCATGATTTTTAATCGTCGGTATTCAGCACTCAGGCCTGACCTTCGTGGTCAGATCTGCCAACATTCGCAAAGTTCGAGCTGTCTGGCTGAGAGCTTATCGATGACCGCCGAACGCCTACCTCAGCCCGATCACTTCTTCAGTCGTCGATCTGCAACGTCTAGAAACTCTCGGACTTGATCGTCCCAGAACACCCAGTCATGAATGCCGGGGTGTTCGCGATATTCGTGAGGTACTTTTTTGTGGTTAAGTATTGCGACAAAATCCTGGTTATTCTTGAACAGAAAATCCTCGGTACCACACGAAAGATATATGTAAGGGAGAGTCCTGACCTTATCCGGTACGACGTCGTTTGCGAGCTTAAAAATATCGTTGGTTTTCCGGGCTTCGCTATCGTCGGCACCAAATATGGCATCAATGCTCTTGCCGATCGCAGCTCCAGCCG
>JBDTZO010000146.1:0-13426 GCA_040005135.1 Acidobacteriota bacterium
TTCTTCATCTGGCCCTCGAGCTTTTTGATCTTGACCAGATGGCCCGCGTTGAACGGGAGCGACGGATAGAAGCAGTTGGATTCGTGCGTGCAGTAGCATCCTGCTCCAGCCTCCTTACGGCGTTCGTTCATCGCTTCGGTCTGCCAGGCAGCCTGAAAATTCCAGTCGTAGTCGCGCAGATTTAAGACATCTGCCTTGTTCTCGCACGACGAAAGAGCTCCGTTATCGTAGATCACGGCCCCGGCACTGCCGGCGTAGCATTTGAGCTGTGCCTTATTCTCTTCTTTCGTTTTCGCGATCAGATCGTGCATATAGATGTCGACCGCTGCCTTGAAAAATCCGGAATCTCCGCCGTAATTATTCTTGAGAGCCGCACTCTTTGTATCCTCGAGGATCATCTGCGACAGCTCTCCGTACCGTTTGTGGTCAAACTCGAGTTCGGTCATATCGGCAGACGGCGGGCGAATATAGTTGATATTCACCTTGTCCGGCTTAAGATCGCGCTTGAGAAAGTCGTACCAATCAAAGATCGTATCTTCGTTCGAACGCATGACGCAGGTACAAGTCTGGATATCGAGACGCGGATATTGCTCACGCTTCATCTGCTGCAGCGTGCGGGCCGTGTGGATCGCCTTGTCCCAGCTTCCCACCTTGCCGCGGATCTTTTCGTGAGCTTCCTTCATACCGTCAATGCCGAGTGCGACGCTGACGTTGAGGTTCGGGCACTCGTCCATGATCTGTGCGACGTCCGGAAAGATGCGCGGATGGATCTGGCCATTAGACATCAGATAAACCGAGTCTAATTTGTTGTTTTCGTAGAATGCCCGAACGATCTGCGGCAGGTCCTTTCGCGTGAAAGGCTCGCCGCCGGCAAGCACCAGTACGCCGAGATTGCCCCCGAGCGTCTCAGAGATACGGGCCAGCTCATCCGTCTTCATCTGCAGCTTTTTACGCGGACGATCGTCTAGCTCTTCAGTGAAAAAACAGTGCGTGCACCGCATGTCGCACACGCTCGTCACCAAAATATTAAGGAAAACAGGCGAGATCGGCTTTCCAACCAAAATGCTCGCGTACCGTTTAAAAATTTCTTTTGTAGCAAAATCCATTTATTGATCCTCTATCGGAGACTCCATCTGTTTAGATGCAGGCGCGATAAATCTGGTACCAATTTATCTTATTTGACGGCGATTGAGCAATCTTAGCGTTCTTCCGTGCCTAATGCGGTTGAATGTCTAAGTGACTCTGACGACAGCTTCAGGGTATGTATCGGGGCCAAATTCGGCACCGAGCTCTACAATTCATGGAATCCTGAGTTATTGCCGATCCGCCAATGTGCCCGGCAGCTCTCGCGATACCGCCGGACCGGCACTTTTGTTTTTGAGCGATTTAAGGGAAAATCAGATTTAAGTTATTCAGCTCAAATATGTTGCCCCGACGACGTCGGTAGATCTTTCGCCATTAAAAGGAGTTTCTATGCGGATCAAAACCCTCTACCTTTTTGTACTAATTGTCACCCTAGGTTCCATCGGGTTTGGGCAGGCCCCGGCGGCCGCCCAGAACCAACTGGCAAAGTACATCACCGATAATTATACCAAGCGCGAAGTAATGATACCTGTACGCGACGGCGTCAAATTGTTCACCTCTATCTACGAGCCCAAGGACAGGTCGCAGAAATATCCCATCCTGCTTAACCGCACGCCATACACGGTCGCACCGTACGGGCCCGACAAATTCAAGACGTCGCTGGGCCCGGACCCGCTGTTTGCGAAGGAAGGCTACATTTTCGTCTACCAAGATGTTCGCGGAAAGACGATGAGCGAGGGCGAGTTTCAGGACGTCCGGCCGGACATAGCGAACACGGACAAAACCAAGATCGATGAGTCGACCGATACCTACGACACGATCGATTGGCTTGTTAAGAACGTCGACAACAATAACGGCCGCGTCGGCACCTACGGAATTTCGTATCCCGGATTCTATACGTCGGACGGCTCGATCGACTCGCATCCGGCGCTCAAGGCATGTTCGCCGCAGGCACCCGTCAGCGACTGGTTCCACGGCGACGATATGCATCACAATGGTGCACTATTTCTCGCCCAAAACTACTGGTTCTTTACTGGCTTTGGCCAGTATCGCCCGACGCCGAACAGCGATTTTAAGTACATCAAGGACTGGAAAGGCGTTCGCCCGACCGACGCCTATAACTATTTCCTCAATGCCGGCGGCCTTAAAGAGGTTGCCGACGAATATGAAAAGAACATGGGCGTCCGGATAAAGTTTTGGGACGAAATGATGCAGCACCCCAATTACGACCAGTATTGGAAGGACCGCAACATTCTGCCGAAACTTAAAAATGTCGGTTGTGCCACGATGACCGTCGGCGGCTGGTACGACAACGAGGATCTCTATGGTGCCCTGCAAACCTACCAGCATATCGAACGTCAAAATCCGGGAATTTTCAACGTGCTCGTCGTCGGCCCTTGGGATCACGGCGGCTGGTCGCGAAACGACGGCGATTGGCTCGGAACGGCGTATTTCGAGCAAAAAACGGGCGAGTATTTCCGTGAGAAGATGGAAGTACCGTTCTTCGATCATTTCCTTAAGGACAAAGGTGATATTTCGGCGATCAAAGAGGTAAATCTTTTTGACACCGGCTCGCACGAGTGGCTCGGATTGACAAATTACGAGCCCGCGACGAGCACCGACACCGCGCTCTACCTAACCCCGAATGGCGGGCTCTCGTTCACGATGCCGACGGGCACCGGCGGTTATGACGAATACGTCTCGGATCCGGCGCATCCTGTTCCCTACACCCAAAAGATCACGCAAAACTATCCGCGCGATTTCATGACCGAGGACCAGCGATTCGCAGCCATGCGGCCCGACGTGCTTACTTACAAGAGCGATGTCCTCACCGACGATCTGACAGTCGTTGGCAGTATCAAGCCGTCACTAGTCGTGTCATCAAGCGGCACCGATTCGGATTTCGTCGTCAAGTTGATCGACGTCTTTCCGGACGACTACACCTTCCCGGCAGGAGTCAAGCCTCCGATGAGTTCTGCGTGGACGGTTTTTCAGCCCGGCGGCTACGAGATGCTGCTCCGCGGCGAACCGATGCCGGCACGATTCCGGAACGGATTCGAATCTGGAGTCGCTCTGACGCCAAACGAGCCCGCTAAGCTCAGCTTCACGATGCCCGGCATTGCTCACACTTTCAAAAAGGGGCACCGCATCATGGTCCAGATCCAGAGCACTTGGTTCCCGCTCGTCGCACGCAATCCGCAAAAGTTCGTAAAAAATTACCAACTATCTACCGCCGCTGATTTCCAGAAGGCGACCGAACGCGTTTACACGGGCGGCAAGCACATTTCGGAGATCGTTCTACCGATCCAAAAACGTTAGTTAAAAATTTATGCCCAATACAGCTATTTGGTTCGGAAGATTATTGATACTGCTGGGTATCGCCGGCTATGTCTACGGACTCTATGCCGGCAATGCCAGCTTGACTGCCCTGATCCCGGCTGCCTTCGGCATTGTGATCATGGTTTGCGGACATGCGGCCCAAATGGCCGAGGGCGCCCGCAAGCACCTCATGCACGTTGCGGTGCTCGTCGGCCTGCTCGGATTCATCATCCCGGCCGTCCGGCTTGCAGGCAAGATCGGCGACCTGTCGCTATCGGCGGCAGTCGTGTCACAGCTAGTAATGATCCTGCTATGTCTGGCTTTTGTTGCTCTGTCGGTGCGCTCGTTCATTAACGCCCGCCGCCAGGGAAAGGTCTAGTTTTTGACGGTGTCGAGCGTTATTTTGACCTCGAGCCCGCCATTCTTATTTGCAGCAGTTATCTCGCCCTTGTGTGCCATAACGGCACGCTGAGCTATCGCGAGCCCAAGTCCGATGCCGCCCGTCCGGCGTGTACGGTCTTCGCCAACGCGGTAGAAAGGTCGAAAGAGATTGGCGAGTTCGGCTTCGGGCACGCCGCCGCCGTGGTCTGCCACTTTTACTATCGCGTGGCCGTTCACGGCCGCCAGAGACACGCTGACCGTTGAATCAGCGGCCGTGTACCTCACGGCGTTTCTCAAGACATTCTCGATCGCACTGCGCAAAAGGTTATCGGAACCGATTACCGTGCACATGTCGGCTGCCGTGACCTCAACGGCTTTGTGCTTAGGCTGGGCCTCAAAATCGGCGTCCGCCGCGACGTCGCGGATCAGCTCGGCGAGGTCGATTCGCCGTCGGTCGTAGTCGTCGTCCGTACCGCTCTCGATCTTTGCAAGCGTCAGAATGCGGGCGATCATTTCATTGAGCCGTTCGGACTCGGTTTCAATGCGGTCGATCATCGGACGCATTTCCGGCGTGGATTTTTGCTTAAGGATCTCAAGTGCAACGTTCATGCGAGCGAGCGGCGAGCGAAGCTCATGCGACACGTCCTGCGTCAGCCGCTGCTGCGATGTAATGAGCGATTCGATCCGCTCCGCCATAACGTCGAAATCGCGTGCGAGGTCGGCGAGTTCGTCACGTCGCTTTACGACCGTGGTCGCGACACGTGTCTTGAGATCGCCGCCCGCAAGTTTCTGCGTCGCCACGCGAAGACGACGGATCGGAGCCGTCAAATAAAGTGCGAGGGCCGAGCAAACGATAGCCGCAGTGAGCAGCAGCCCGGCGAGCCGCATGTATCCGAGCCAGGAGTCAAAGAACAGCGACGGTGCCCGCGGGCCTGACCAACGTACGACAAGTATTACCGGCTTTCCGTCCGCGAACCTCAACGGTATCGCTCCGAGTGCCGAATCGTTAGGCGAGACATCGATCTCCGCCGTATCGCTCGTACGGGCCTTTTCGATAACGTTCTGAAAATCCGACGTTTCCGTCAGGTCGTTCATCATCGCACGCCCGTTTTCGTCGATGATGTCGATCTCTTTCGTAGTTTCAATATCCCGCAGGCGTGTCAGATATTCGCGGAGTCCGCTGTCGCCGGCATTGTTGTAGATCTGTACCGACGTCCCCGAATAGACCGAGAGCTGCGCGTGGGCGCTTCGCTGCCAGCGGGCAAACATCGGCTCTGTCTGAAATGTCCGGGTGACGAAAATTATCACGCCGAAAAGCATCGCGACGGCGACGAGAAACCACAGAAAGATCTTTAGGAAAAGCTTCATACAATCGTGTAAATATATCCCACGGACCTAATGGTCTTGATCCGATCGCTTCCGTCGTTCCGCGGCCCGAGCTTTTTCCGAAGGTTGCTGATGTGCATGTCCAGACTGCGGTCATATGGCGACAGCTTGCGTTCGAGCACGTTTTCGCTGAGGTCCTCTTTTTTGACGATCTTTCCGGCCTCACCGAGCAGTTCGCGAAGCAGCCCGAATTCGACCGAGGTGAGATTGAGCTCTTCGCCGTCCCTGACCACCGTTCGCGACGCCGGCGAGAGCTGAACGCCGTCGATGTCGATCCGCTCGTTCGCCCCGTCCGCCGCGTCGGTCTCGGGTGCAGAACGCCGTAGGATAGCCCGCAAACGGGCGGCAAGTTCGCGCGGGTTGAACGGCTTGGGCAGATAATCGTCGGCACCGATCTCGAGACCGACGATCCGCTCCATATCATCGCCGCGTGCGGTAAGCATGATGACCGGCAGCTTGGATTCAAGCCGCAGATTTCGCAAAACGTCGAAGCCATTCATTTTGGGAAGCATTACATCAAGAATTGCGATGTCGTGGTCCCCGGAAAGCGCCGCCTCGAGCCCGCTCTCACCGTCATTCACGCAGCTGATCTCAAAGCCCTCGACCGCGAGGTATTCGGAGACAAGTTCGCAGAGCTCTTCGTCGTCATCGATTATCAGGATCTTGTCCATATCTATCAGCATTTTACGCCAAAAGTATTGGCAATGAGTCGGGTTTTACAATTCTTTACGAATGCTAACAATTCGAATACATTGGCGGCTTCCGCGAATTCGTTAGACCCATTAACGGCGAGACACTCGTCGCCCGATACTTTGGAATGATATTTTGGGGGAAACAAATGAAAAAAGTAGTATATGGAATTTTAGCATTGATCGTCCTGGCAGCCGGTGCGGTCTTTGTGATCGGACAGATAACTAGCCGAAACGGACACGACGGTCTTTTTGGCGGCCGCGGCGGCGGGCGTATGATCGGGATGGCACTTCGCGGTCTTGATCTGACCGGCGATCAAAAAGCGAAGGTCAAAGAGATCACCACCGCGGCCCGGACAAATGTCGGTCCGCTGATGCAGCAGATGCGCGATAACCGCAAGAACTTCGCGGCGCTCGGTACCGACGGCAATTTTGACGAGGCTAAGGTCGAGGCTCTCGCGAACGAACAGTCAGGCATAATGTCGAAAATGATCGTTGAGAGAGAAAAGGCCAAGGCTCAGATCTTCGCATTACTTACCGACGCTCAAAAAGCAAAAGCGGCGGAAATGCGTCAGAAGTTCGAGGACAGGATGAAGGATCAGCGGCATGGCGGCAAAAACGCCAAACCCGAATCGGAGCTCTAAGACTCGCGGAATATCTGCGGAGAGACATGCCTCGCTGCTGCGGCCGCGCGGCATGTCTAGTTTTCGGCGATCTGTCCTCGTACGACGGTCATACGCACATTTCCGTGATCGTCGAGAGCAACAAGATCGGCCAGTTTCCCGACCTCGATCGATCCGGTGAGATCATCGATGCCCAAAAGCCTCGCCGGATTCGTCGCCGCCATCAACGCTGCGTCTGCATCAGAAAAGCCGAGCGACCGCAGCATTCTGACGCCGTCGAGCATTGTACTGACGGAACCAGCAATGCTGCCGCGTTCGTTTTGTGTTCGCCCGTTTCGTACCGAGACTCTTTCGCCCCAAAGCTCGAATTCACCGTCGCCAAGGCCCGTCGGTGCAACCGAATCGCTGATCAGCGAGACCATCGCGGGCGTTTTGGCACGGCACGCAACGCCGAGAATTCGCGGATCGACATGAACGCCGTCTGCGATGATGTCGAACGTGACCCCATCATTTGCGAGTCCCCATCCGACCACACCGATATCGCGGTGATGGAGGCCGGTCATCGCGTTGAAAAAGTGGGTCATATGCCTCGCTCCGGCCGCGAACGCCGCATCAAGTGTCGCTGGATCTGCCCGCGTATGTCCGATCGATGCTATCCACCCTTGGCGGACAAGCTCATGGACAAGTGCGATGCCGCCCTCGACCTCAGGAGCGAACGTCGTCATATGGACGCCGGTTTTCAGCCGCGGCAGGTCATTTAGTTCGGTTCCGGTAAACGTTTTAAAATATTCCGGCCTCAGAGCTCCACACATCTTTTCGCTGGCAAAAACCCCTTCGTAATGCACTCCGACGGCTTGAGCCACCGGCCGGCCCGTCTGCAGTTCCATCAAGCGGTCGATCTCGCCGATCACTCGCCAATAATTCTCGTTCGAATCCGGCACAAGAGTAGGCATCCACGACGTCACGCCCTGTCGCGCTAAAAATGCGGCAACGCGGAGCAAGTCTTCGGCACTCGCCGTATTTACATCAACCCCGACCGCGCCGTGGTTGTGAATGTCGATAAACCCCGGAAACAGCGTCGTGCCGCTGATATCGACGGGCTCGCCCTGAATTTCGATAGTCGGCGAGATCGACTGGATAACACCGTTGTCGATGTGAACCGAGACTTCTGCTTCCAAATATATTGGCAGAACTGCACCCGCCCCGACCAAACTGACTTGATTCATAACCTTATTTTTTCACACTGCGATCCCAATAAAAAATGCCCGCAAAGCGATTTCGCTTTGCGGGCAAGTCCAAAAAATTCGGGTCCTGGATTAGAACAGCAATTTGATACCAAACTGCATCGTCCGAGGATCGCGAGTACCTGTAACTGTGCCAAACGTCGACGGCGTCGAAGCAGCGGTACCAAGCGTCGTGAAATTTGTGTGATTCAAGATGTTGAAAGCCTCTGCTTTTAACTGAAGGCGAAGACTCTCAGTAAAACGAACGTTCTTCGTCAATGTAAAATCTACGCGGAACGTCGGAGGGCCCTCGATGATCCCGCGTCCGGCGTTGGTGACAACAGCCGGAGCAGACAACGGGGTCGAGCTCTGAAATGCTGCCGTGTTAAACCACTGCTGGAACGTATGCGGTGCTCCTGTATTGGGATCACTGTACCAGTACGGCCGACCACCAGCTGGCGAACTGCCATTCAGGAACCCAAGTCCCGCCGGATCGAATGACGAGTAAGTCGGCGTAAACGGAAGACCTGTTTGATACGTCACGATTCCCGACGCCTGCCATCCACCTAGCACCTTACCAACGAAATCCTTCTGAGTTTTGTAGAAGGGCAACTCGTAGATGTAGTTGACAGTTGTGATGTGTCGTCGATCAAGAGCAGCAAGTCCCTTGTCGGCTTTGGTGTCGTAATAGTTCATCGGGGCCGTCGAGCGGTCCGTCTGATTGTCTGTTATGTTCTTCGACCACGTGTAAGCGAGGTTAACCTGCGACGAACCCGAAAAACGATGCTGTGCAGAAACCTGCAGACTGTTGTAGTTCGAGTTGTATCGCGGCTCGATGTATGCAATTCCCTTCCAACCACGGTAAGGACGGATCTGGTCGAGGATCAGCTCGCTGGCTGCCGACGTGAACGAAATTGGCACGCTGTTGACATCTCGAAGCTGGCACGCCTGAGTAGGAGTCGTTGAGGTGCCAACCGCGCACTGTTTGGCCAATGCGTCGCCGGGCCGGAGGTTATTGAGGTCGGCGATGCCGATCAAATGCGTTCCTTTCGAACCGTAGTAACCGACCGTTACGATCGTGTTGCGGCCGAACTGATGCTGAATGTCCAGCGACCAGTGCTGCATATACGGTGTCAGGTAATTGGTGTCTACTGCTCTGATCGCTCCCGGAGGAGAAGCCGAAACGACGACGCCGCCCACGGTTGGAACTGGATTGGAGATATTGACACCGCTAACCGTTACAGTTTCCTGATATGGCGGATTAGCCGCGAGGTTTTGCTCAAATGTACCAACGAGCGTTTGCTCATGATAGATTCCGTAACCTGTCCGAATCACGGTCGTTCCCTTTTTGAACGGGTCCCAGGCAATTCCTATTCGGGGAGCAAAATTATTCTTCTTAGAGTTGACGACAAACTTGCCGTATGGCGAGGCGGTCGGGTTGCAATTATATGCTGCCGGTCCGGTCGCAAAGTTCTGAGAATTCACGATCATGCCGTCGCACCAGTTCCCGCTACCTGCAACGCGAAGGCCCGCGCCGGTTACGACGGGAGCATTGGCCGCATTGTAGAGTTTAGGAACAAAGTTCGAAAGCAATCCGTTCTTGTCCCAAGGAGAACCAAAGAATGAGTATCGAACACCATAATAAAACGTGAGGTTACTCTTGACCTTGTATTCATCCTGAGCAAACGCTTCCAAATTCTGCTGACGGAAATCAGCGGTTAGATCATATTTAGACTGTGTAAAGGCAGCGTTCGTTCCCAGCAGGAAGTTAGCGAAGCTCTGTTCCGTGGTCTGCTGTCCGGTCGGACACGCTATCGGTGTATTTATCGGAGGATTGGTGCCTAGACCGTTACTAAGACAAACCAGTCCCTGAGTTGCACTGGCTGCCGTCGTATTGTTAAAGGCACTGAATGCACCCTGGTTAGAGCCGCCTAACGCATTCTCATTTTTACGGTACCGAGAGTAGCTCACACCGAACTTCGTCGTGTGACCGCCGAAAATGTATGTCGCGTTTGTGCTGAAATCCTTTTTGTTGGAGAAGTTGTTATAGGGGCCGAACGCGACCAGGCCGTTCAGATTCGTGATCGAAAGATGTGGTACACGGTCATCACCGCTCGGGTAAGGTAGGGGCGTTGAGATACCGGGCGACGCGGCTTTGGACAAAAGCCCCGTCGTATGGCTCAAAATAGCTCCATACGAATAAGTGAATCTGGCCTCAATAATAAAGTTCGGGCTGACGACATAGTCAGTCTGCAGCGTGTGGGTACGTCCCGGGGAATCCGTTGACGAAGTTGAAACGTTAGGAATGCCCGATCCGCTCGAGAACAGCGAATTAACATCGATCGTCGGGATCGAGTCACGCTGATAACGATAATACGCTGTCCACTTATCTGTGAACGCAGTGTCGATCTTGACGATCTCTTGCTGAAAGTCCGCTTTGCCGCTGGCGGCTGAATTTAAGCCAAACACACCGTTATTTGGAAGTGGGATCTTGTTGAAGATGTTTGTTAAATAAGCCTGTGAGAGAGGATTGATCGCCGCCATTGTCGAAAATGCCTGCCCCGCCGGAAGGATTGCAGAACATGTCCTGACAGTGCCAGTGATCGTACCGCTCAGACAGATCGGGACTGAAAAGACGCCCGCTTTCAATCCCGCGTTCGGAACCTGAGCTACGAGCGACGGAAAGCGTCTGTCTTTTCGCTGTTCCTCGGAAAAGAAGAAATATGTCCGGTGCAACTTTGCAAAGAACGGATCTGACGGATCATGTTCGCCAAAGTTAAGAAAGTAGATCGGGCCGCCGATCGTAAATCCATAGTTGTTATATCGGAAAGGAGGTCGGATCGATTTGCCGTTTGCGTCGCGTCCAAGCGGCGCGTTTCGGTTATTCAGATAAGTACCGGCATTGAACTTCTCGTTGCGTACAAATTCAAATAGCGAGCCATGGAATTGATCGCCGCCGCTTCGTGTGACCACGTTGACTTGGCCGCCGCCGCTGCGACCGGACTCGGCGGGATACAGCGACCTGAGGACGCGGAATTCACCGATCGAGTCGATGCTCGGGTATGCCTGGATAGTAAGGTTCGATCCGCGGTCCGTGATATCGGCGCCGTCAACCGTAAAGGTGTTCTGGCTTGAGCGAGCACCATTGACCGAGATCTGCACTGTATTCGCCTGACCATCGGGGTTTGTCGTTCCCACGTAAACCTGATCAGCAAGGTTATTAGAAACACCAGGTGCAAGAGTTACAAGCTGAACAAAGTTTCGATTGTTCACGGAAAGCTCTCGGACCTGATCGCCATTGATCGTGGTGCCGACGGTTGGCGTAGACAATTCGACCGAGACAGCGTCAGCGGTGACCGTGACGGTCTCATTGATCTTTCCGGCTGTCAGAGTGACATCGATCTGCCTACGCTGACCGATGTCAACCTTCACATCGGTCGATACGGATTTTTTGAAATTCGGGGCTTCGACTGTAACTTTGTAAACCCTGCTCCCGATGCCCGGCACTGAGAATGTGCCGTCATTGTCAGTTACAACCGTTCGTATGACGGCATCGCCCTGCGATGGGGCAGATACGGACACCGTTGCGTTCGGGACGCCGGCTCCATTCGAGTCACGTACCGTTCCCACGATCGATCCGGTGATCTCCTGTGCGAACGAGACCGCACTCAGCGAGATACAGCAGATGACCGCGAAAAAAACAGAAATTATTATTTTCTTGCTCATATTCTCTCTTCCTTTTTCGAAATTTTTTGCACTTTCCATGGCCAGTATCCATAAGCAAAGTTTACGTTTATGGAAATTTATTCAAATTTTCGTTATCGCACAAGACACGAAAAATCCGACCAAACTCGTAAACCGCAGCAAATGGGTGAATTATTACAAAACTATGAATTCAGCAAACTTTATAACTCTAAACTTATCATTTGTAAAGCAAATAGAGTGCCCGACGCTTCAGAAAATCTTCCGATCTGGATTTGCCGACACGCTCGAGATCCTCCGGCGAATCTCCGCGCTTTAGGGCATCGAGTATTTCCTGATCGACCAAAAGCCTGAGATATTTGTCGACTTGCCATTCCGACGGATACAGCTTTCGCAACGCCGCGGCGATCTCTAATCCATTACGCACAGAATTAAAGCTATTGCGGTCGGTTACGATCACATTGACACCGCCGCACTCCTCGTCCTTGAATGTCGACGCAGCCGGTTTGTATCGAACAGGTACGAAGCGGACACCGCGAGGGTTTCGGCCGTTTAAGTACGCAGCTATTTTACGGCCGTCGATCCACGGGGCTCCGACAACCTCAAATGGCGTATCAGTGCCGCGGCCGACCGAGACGTTCGTCGTCTCAAGCAGGCCGATGCCCGGATAAAGCGTTGCCTCGGTCAGCGAACGCATATTCGGGCTCGGATTTACCCACGTTTGGCCGGTCTCGTCGAACCACATACCACGCGACCAGCCTTCCATCTTAATGACACGCAGATCCGCGCCGATCTTGCGCTCGGCGTTCATCATCGTGCCTAACTCGCCGATTGTCAGGCCGTAGCGAACCGGCGTCGTGTGTGCGGCGATAAATGATAGCTTGTCCTCGTCGGCGACCGGGCCTTCGACGGACGTACCATTGATCGGATCGGGGCGGTCAAGCACAAAAATTGGTTTACCCAATTTTGCCGCCTCCTCGATAACGTTCTTGAGTGTCGCGGTGTATGTGTAAAAACGCGTACCAATATCCTGAATATCGTAGACGATCGCGTCCAGGTCTTTGAGCTGTTCCGGCTTCGGCCGGCGTGTTTCGCCGTAAAGCGAATATATCGGCAAGCCGGTTTTCTCGTCCGTCGAATCACCGACCTTTTCGTCCGCGAGCCCGCGAATGCCGTGCTCGGGAGAAAATAGCGATACAAGTTTAACGTTCGGAGCGTCTTTGAGAATATCGATCGTTTGTTTGCCGGCAAGATCTCTTCCCGTGTGATTTGTAACAAGCCCGATCTTCATTCCGTCGAGCTGTTTGAAATTCTCACGCTCCAGAATGTCGATGCCATTCATCACCGGGACCGCGGGCGACCCGCCTGCCCCCGGCGAGGCTGCCGAAGCCGTTACCGACTGCCGATTTGCCGCCGCCACCACTTCCCTAAACTTCGGGATCTGTGCCGCGACGGACGCGTTGTATTCCGCCTCAGCGATTTTCCATTTCTCGACCGGAGTATCTTCGATCGCCGAAGCAACCACCGTTGCGATCTTAGCTCGGATCGGAGTTACATCGCCTTTGCCGTCGGGATGGACGCGATTGGATAGGAAAATTACGTAAGTCTGTGATACGGGATCGATCCAGATGCTTGTGCCGGTAAAGCCCGTATGCCCGAAAGACCCGAGAGGAAAAAGCTCGCCGCGGTTAGATGAAAAAGCACTATTAATATCCCACCCAAGTCCCCGCGTTTCTCCCGTTTCGGACACAACGATCGGCGAAGTCATCTTCGCAACGGTCTGAGCGGACAATATACGTTTGCCATCGAGAATGCCGCCGTTCAATAGCATCTGACAGAACCGCGAAAGATCGTCAGCCGTTGAGAATAATCCTGCGTGGCCTGCCACGCCGCCCATTCGATAGGCTGTTGGATCGTGTACCTGGCCCCGCAGCAATTGCTGTCCGGTCTTTTCGTCTCCTTCAAATGTTGCACCTAAATAACTATTCTGTCCTCTGACATTCTCCGTCGGTGCGATCCG
>JBDTZO010000106.1:0-13406 GCA_040005135.1 Acidobacteriota bacterium
CGGTCCAGAGCTTTCTTTTTGAGACGCTGTCTATCGAGATAGTTCGGCATTCGCTGCCTCCTTGATAGCATCGATCACGCATTCAGACAGCACGCCATCGACGGCGATCTGCCGCATCTATTCCGACGGCCGTACGACCTCGACCGTGCAGCCGGCGTTGGTCACGATCGCGGTGGACACGCTTCCCATTCGGAGGCGTTCGAAACCGCTGGCAAAATCACGCGTTCCGACGAAGATACAGTCGGCATTCCATTCGTCAGCCCTCGCTAATATGATGTTCTTAGCATCGCCCTTTTCGGTCACGATCGATGTCGCCAGTCCGATGTTGTTATACTCGTTGATCGCCCATTTCACCATCGCATCGACGCGGGTCTGTCTGCTCCGAAAATATTCGCTGATCATCGATGCAGCCTGCGGAAGCCGTGCGACGATCGAGGCCGGCGGCGTACTGTCGTCGACGGTTACCAACCTTACCTCGGTTCCGTCAGGCCAGACACGCTGCCCAACCGCGTAGATCGCCTGTTCGGCGGCCAGCGAACCGTCAACGCCGATGATCAGCCGTGCGGCAGCTCCGTCATGACGCGCCTGCGACCGCGGGCGAACGACGCGGACAGAGCAATGCGAGTCGGTGACGACACGTTTTGAAACGCTTCCGATAAAGAATCGCTTGAGCGCCGAATGCCCTTGTGACCCGACGACGACCAGATCGGCATTCCATTTTTGTGCGGCGTCGATCAATACCCAAGCGGGCGTTCCAACCAATGTCTCTTCGCGGACCTGCCACGATGGAAAGAGCTCCCGAACCCGCTTGGCTGCCTGCGACGCGGCGTCCCTCGCCTCATCGGTTACACGCTCGGCAAACGACTGAGCTTTTTCGAGCCCCGCAGCGACTCGGGCCGGGGACGATCCGGTTCCAAGGACCTCTGAGAGCTCGGGGCTGCTCATCAAAAGGTCAGCGACCGATACGACCAGTGCTTCGCAGTCGCGCGGCAAGCCCGCCCATTGCAGATCGTCTATTGACTCGTTCGAATGCTCCGAGCCGTCGTGACCGATCAGTATTTTCATTATTCGCACCTCACAGTATTTGAATTCGATACGCGATCATTTGTCTGCGATGGCGGGCCGCGGCCTCGCCCGCGTATAAACACCCTTCAATTTCGGGTGCTAATACTCTGTCGCCCCGACCCTCGATCCGATACATTTATAGTATCGACAAATTAGCTCGTCGGTAACAGACCTGATATTAACCGATTTGCGGCCGCAAAGGAGCGTTGATGCTAATCAAACTTTGTTTTTCGCCCGGTTCGTCGTAACCGATCGACAATGTTTAGCATTTAAGTGATATTTTGATATATCGGCGTATATCTCGGTGATCGTGGATCCAACGGTCTGGTTTAATGCCCCGCATTGCGGGCGGTAAGGCGACACTTGCCGGGCAAGCGGCGGCAAGCGAAGCCCTAAAAGGAGTAACTGTAATGGTACCGAAAATTTATGCTTTGATCTGGTTGTTAACGATCGCGGCGGCGGCAGGTTTATATTTCACCGGCAACTTTAACGAGTCCGTCCTAACCCTGTTCGGCTTTCTCGCGTCGACCCTTTTCTTTGGATTTTTTGTCGCGGTGCTGCCGTGGTGGATAGATAAGCACTTTACGTGGAAGTATTAGGCCAAAGTCCAAAGTCCGGATCTCAAACAGGAAGTGGCGTCTCCTTTACGGTGTGTCGGTGAAGAGGACGACGTCGCGGATCTGTTGGCCGCGGACGTAGGCGAACTGGGAGCCGTCGCGGGACCAGGCGAAATTGTAGAGCTTTTCCTTGGGCAGGTTAGCGATCTTTTCGGGCGGACCGGCGAAGGCGTTTTGCTGCCAGTAGCCGAAATCATAATCATGGTAAACGACCGCCGTTCCGTCGGGCGTCCAGCGAATACCGCCAAATGCGGTGGCTGTCTTTGGCAGGTCAAATTGCCGCAGAGGTTCACCGCCCGCGATGTCAAAGATGGCGAGCCGAGATCTGTCCGTTTTATAGAGAGCGGCGATCAAGCGTCCGTCGGGCGAGATGGTGCACCACGACGTTTCCTTTTCTGTTATGGCGACGGGCTCGCCGCCGTCAATGGAGACGCGATGGAGCCGACCTACGCCGTCGGCCATGGATTTGTAATAGACAAACTTGCTGTCGGGCGATATGAACGGCTGATAACTCTGCTTATCAAATGTGAGCTGGCGCGGATCGCCGCCATTTGCGTCCATTCGCCAAATGTCGAATCCGCCGCCGCCGCGAGTTGAGTGAAAGACGATATAACGGCCGTCGGCGGAAACATCCAGATCACTTTCGACAAAGCCCGGCGACGTCAGGCGACGCTGTCCGGTGCCGTCGGCGTTCATCGTTGAGATCACCTGGCTCTCGGTATCCGACGAATTAAAAACGAGGTGATCGTCGGGCGTCCAATCGAGGCCCCAGAGACCGTCGTATTTGCCGAACGAGCCGGTCGTCACCTGTTTTGCACTGCTCAGATCGCCAGCTGGCGCGACCCAGATATTATTAACCTGCCGCTGTTCGATCGTCAGCAAAAGATGGTTGGAGATCGACAGCGCATCGGTGTAGCTGCTCAGGTCGCTCGTGATATTGACGGCCGGCCCGCCGCCGACCGGTAAGCTCCAGACGCGATACTTCGGTACGGCCGACCATGTGTGAGTCTCGAGCGCGGTGACGACGATCGCACTGCCGTCGGCGGTCCACGCCGTATTTCTGATCTGGCCGAAATCGTTTTGGCCGATCCTCTCGACAACGCCGTCCGCAATCCGCACCGTAAACAGCGCCTGTGAGATAACATTGCCGGCACTGCCGAACGCGAGGCGTGCTCCGTCCGGCGAAAACGACAGCGAATCGACGGCGATCTGCTGCGGCGGCGTCGGAACTGCGCGGCGTTCGCCGCTCGCGACGTCGGTCACGAACAACTGATTCGCCGCGAACCGCGGGTCAAACTTAGCCGTCGCGATCTGAGAACCGTCCGCAGAAAGCACAAACAACGCGACGCCGTCCGCTATCTTTTCAGACGCTCCGCCAAAGACCGGCATTCGCAAAAGCACCGGCAGCTCTGCGGACCAGTCCTTAATTGAATACAGCAGCTTGTCGCCCGCGGGCGTAAAGGCAAGCGCGAAATACTCGGTCTCGGCCGGCGGCCGCAGCATTATGTTGTCGCCGCCGTCGGCCTGGCCGAGCCACAGAGACTCTTTGCCAAATTCGTTGGTTGTGTATGCGAAAAGCTTGCCGTCCGGCGAGAGCGCAGCCAGCGTTACGTTCCCCTTGTTAGTCAGCTGGCGCATCTGCATTTTTTCGAACTGCGCTCCTGCAGCAGATCGCCCACGACGCCACAGAAACACCGAGCCGGTCACGCTGAGCACCGCCACGATCAACAGCATCGCGGTCAATAGACGGTGCCGCGTCGTCCGGCGTTCAGGAGCCGAGAGCTGCAGCGGCTCACGCCGTTCGTCGAATTCGGCGTCGTCGTCGACCTCTTCTTCAACCACGATCCGCGAATAGCTGTGATTCTCGATCGTGATCTCGTCAACCACACCGATCTGTTCGCCGACGAACTTATATCCTTTGCCCGGCACCGTCACGATGAACCGATTTTCACCGCGCGTCTCGCCCAACAGCTTTCGAAGTGTCGAGATCTGGACGGTCAGATTGCTCTCCTCGACAAATTGCCCGGCCCAGATCCCATCGATCAATTCCTCTTTAGACACGACCTCGCCGTGACGACCGGCGAGCATCTGCAGCAAGTCAAAGGTTTTTGAGTTGAGCGCGACCTGGTCGCCGGCCTTAAACAGCAGCCGCTTGACGGGATCTAACTCAAAATCCGCGAACCTGATCTTTTGTGACTCGGGCGCATTCATCGCATTTCGGAAGTTTTCGGAATTATTTGCTTTTATTAACCGTTGATTTTAGGACATTTAACGTCGCGGGCTGGCAAACTCGCTCCAGTCAACAAGCACCGGAGACGGGCTCAAGACGGGGACAATCAATGTTAACAGAAAAGACACGGCGCTCTGTACCAAATTTAGAAGGGTCGAACCATTAATGACAAACAAGATCCGGCGGCGCGAGATACGCGTCGAAATTCACAGACTAATCATTATCCGCGGACTCGGCGATACGCGTTCTGAATACGTTCGAGATGCCAGGAATTCAGGTCCGCAGTTAAATAAATTCGGGAGAGTAGATGTTCAATTTACATAATATACAAACGATCATATTGATCTCGATCGCATTTCTAATCTTTGCAATATCGGCCTCGGCACAAACGACAACCTTTACTTATCAGGGGAAGTTAAGCGACGCAAGTGTTCCTCAACCGACCAACGGGACCTATGAAATGGAGTTCAAGGCATTTGACGCGGCCGTCGGCGGCAACCAATTTGCCTCGGCGATCACGCTGCCGAGCGTGCAGGTGGTCAACGGCATATTCACCGTCCAGCTGGATTTTGGGGCACTGACATTTCGCGGACAAGACGTGTTTCTGGACATTGGCGTCCGCCCCTTTTCAGATCCAAATCCTTTTACGGCACTCACTCCGCGCCAGAGCGTCGCAAGCGCGCCTTATTCCATTCAGAGTTTGAATTCGATAAACGCTTTGCACGCAAGCGATTCGGCCAATCTCGGGAATGTTCCCGCGAGCGGTTATGTGCTGACAGGAGATGTGCGCCTCGCTGACGCCCGCGACCCGACGGCCGGCAGTACAAACTACGTTCAGAACCAAAATGCCGCCGTGCAGCCAGCAGCTAACTTCAATATTTCCGGTACGGGATCAGCAGACGCGTTTAACGCCGCGACGCAATTCAATATCGGCGGCAATCGCGTTTTGAGCGTTAAGGGTTCGGTGAATCTTTTCGCCGGCGCGAATGCCGGAACCTCGAATACGGGCGGAAATTCGAACACATTCGTCGGCAGTTTTTCGGGAAATGCGAATGCTAACGGCGTAAATAATTCATTTTTAGGAACGGATTCCGGGCGTAACAATCAGGCAAACAACAATTCTTTCTTCGGGCGCTCGAGCGGTTTTGCGAATCTAGGCGGAGCAAATAACTCGTTCTTCGGCCTCGACGCCGGAAGATTTAATGTCGCCGGCAATAATAACGCATTTTTTGGTTACGGTTCGGGAGCAAACAATTTATCGGACAGTAATTCGTTTTTCGGATTTCAATCCGGCGTTGGAACGACATCCGGCAGCGGAAATTCGTTTTTCGGGCTGAATGCGGGCTCAAACAACACCATTGGCAGCTTTAACACGATGCTCGGCAACGGCGCGAACGTGACCGCGAACAATCTCACTTTCGCGACCGCGATCGGCGCAGGTGCGCTAGTCTCGACAAGCAATACGATCGTGCTCGGCACGGCGTCGACCTCGACCGAGATTCCGGGAACGATCAAGGTCTTTACACTCGGCTCGGCGGGTGCAACGACACTTTGCCGCAACGCGGCCAGTCAGATCGCAGATTGCGCCGGCAGCGGCGGCGGTAGTTTTATACAAAACTCGACCGTTTTGCAGCCGACTGCGGACTTTAACATCAGCGGGGGTGGAACTCTGGGCGGAACGTTATCGGCAAATAGCGTTAATTCGGCGACGAATTTCAGGATCGCCAATACACCGGTTTTTAGTACGCCCAACGTATCGAATGTGGTCGCGGGTCAATCTACGAACCACGCCTTGTTGGGCTCCGACAGTTCATTTTACGGCTACAAAGCGGGGGAATCCAGCGGCAGTCTCAGCCAGGCGAACACTTTTATCGGCAGCAGTGCGGGCAGACAAACTACGAGCGGGGACGAGAATACGTTTGTCGGGCGGACCGCTGGTTACACAAATTCGATCGGCTCGTTCAATTCATTTTACGGAAGCGGAGCGGGCTACAGCAACAACGTCGACGGCAATTCATTTTTCGGGTACCGGGCTGGATATTTGAGCAACACGGGGCTGCGCAATTCGATATTCGGCTATCAAGCCGGACAAACGATGCAGAATGTGAGCGACAATTCCGTGTTCGGTTATGAAGCAGGAAAGGCAAATTTTTCCGGGATCAGAAATGCTTTCTTCGGCGGTTCCTCGGGCCTGGCCAACAACAGCGGCAGTGACAACGCGTTCTTCGGGCATACGTCTGGCGCGGTCAACACGACCGGGATCAGAAATACTATCGTCGGCAGCAACGGTGGTTTCCAAAATACGACGCAGTCGCAAAATACACTGATCGGTTTTCAAACCGGCGGAACCGGCAGCCAGAATACTGCCCTGGGAGCGTTCTCATTCGGAACGCTCGATTTCAATACCAACATTGGGTACCAATCCCATTCTTACGGGACCTCAAATACGACCCTCGGCGAGAACAGCACTGCCGGAACCTCCGCCGCGCCCGTCTCGCATTCAATGGCCATCGGCGCTGACGCAAGCGTGACCACCAACAACACCATCGTCATCGGCACCAATACGGACACCGTAAAGATCCCTAAAGACATGACCGTCGCCGTCGGACTCAGTGCAAATGTCGTGACGGTGACCGGAGAGCTGCGTGTGCCATATCTCGACTCGGGCCTCGCGGGCGAATGGACCCTGTGCATAACCGGCACCGGCGTGGTGTATAAGTGCGGGCATTTGGGAAACAATCTCGCGACACCAGGCGGGACAAACGAAACGCTATCCGCTCAGATCCAGTCACAGCAAAAGCAAATGATGCGGCAGCAGATCTTAATCGAAAGCCTGAGAAAACTAGTTTGTGCACAAAACACGACCGCCCAGGTATGCGAGGCGCGGAAATAAATCATTATGAAAACCACAAATCAGGTAAGAACGATGCTTTGGACGGCAATATTAGTTGGCCTGGCGTCGGTCGTTAATATGACGGCACAGGTCGCCTCCGGCGGGCAATTCACGCTGGACAAGTGCGTCACCGGCAGCGGAACCCAGAGTGCCACGGGTGGACAATATAATGTCGCCGCCACCGTCGGACAGCCATTCGCCGGGCAACGAGCTGTCAGTTCCCCGAACTCGGTCCATGCAGGATTTTGGAACGCGGCGGATTCGGGACCGCTGGCAGCGATGGTCACGGTCGGCGGACAGGTGCAGACATCGGACGGCCGCGGCATTCGCAATGTTCGATTGACCATCACGAATCCTAACGGCTCGGCACGTTCAACTTTAACGGGTCCATTCGGCTACTTTCGCTTTGACGACATCGAAGCCGGACAAACCTACATTATCAGGATCAGCAGCAAACTCTATCAATTCGCCAACGAGACGCACATTGTTTCGGTGGGCGACGAAATTACAGATCTAGTCTTTGCTGCTACGCCGAACTGATGCGACGGTTCGCCGTCCAGTCCGGAAATTCTTCTGTCCGGCCGAAACACTTCGAACTCGTCAACATACGGCGGCGCTGACAGCAATGGCAGGAAATAGACAGACCGCTTTCCGACGCCTGACTAGGCTGGATACAAAGAGCATTGGAGGATATGGAAGAAACTTTTGTTTTATTAACCGTTGATTTTAGGAGATTTAGGGTAGCGGGATGGAAACCTCGCTCCAGTCAACAAGCACCGCCAAGGCGGCACCTAAGTGCAAGGACAAGCAATGTTAACAGATAAGACCGGCGAGCAAACGCAAAGTTGCGGGCGGCTCGATCATTCATGACAAACAAGATCCGGCGGCGCGAGATTCGCGTCGAAACTCACAAACTAACTATCATCCGCGGACTCAGCGAGGCACAGTCAGAATACTGCACGAGATGCCATGAATTTACCGTCGGCATAACCCTTGACCAGGCCGCGGCATTCTCGCTCGGGGCCGAAATTCAGGATTCATTCGACCGCGGCGATTTTCACCTCTTGGGGCCGACACTGGTCTGCTCAAATTCGCTCGGCGGCAAAACCAAAATAATCAATTAAAAAAGACCAATATGTTTAATTCAACACGTTCGCGGACAGCGCTCAGAAGATGTCCTAATTTTTCATCGATGTGGCTTCTACTCGCTCTCATCGTGCTTCTCACTCCGTTTGTCGCGAAAGCGGCGACGTTCACGGTGACGAATGTATTCGACTCTGGGGCCGGCAGCTTTCGACAGGCGATCATCGATGCCAACGCCACTGTGCCCGTTACGCCTAACGTGATCGTGTTCAGCATCAGCGGCGGAGTCGTTCGGACCGTGAACCTGGCCTCGGCTCTGCCAAGCATAACCCAGGACCTGGTCATCGACGGAACTACGATGTCCGGCTACGCCGGCTCGCCGATGTTCGAATTAAACGGCACGAGCGCGGGAGCGTCCGTCAACGGCCTGAACAACGTGCGAGGCAGACTTACTGTCAAAGCCCTCATTATCAACCGTTTCGGCGGCGACGGGATCAGGTCGATCTGCACCAGCGCCTGCAATACCGGAAGCTCGGCGGACGTAAATGAGCTTTACGTTACGGGCAGCTATATCGGTATCGATAAGCTTGGCGTCACGGCGAGCCCAAATACCGGCAACGGCATTTACTATCAGCCGTTTCGGCCGAGTAAAACAACCATCGGCGGAAACCTGTCCGGCCAACTTAACGTTATCTCCGGCAACGGCAAGAACGGCATTCTGATCCGCCGCCCCGACAGCCAGATCGATTCGCCGTCATTCGCGGATGTCGCCATTATAAACAGTTATATCGGCGTTAACGTTATCGGAGCGGCCGCGGTCGGGAACGGGCTCAACGGCATTGCGACCGAGGACGGTTCAACGGCGGGACATGGCCTGCTGCTTTATATCGGCAGCGATCTGAACGGCGTTTTCGGTTCGCCGGAAACCCTAAGCGGCGACCGTAATATTATCGCCGGCAACGGTGCTAATGGAGTTATCTCAAAGATCCAACAAACGCTGATCGACGTCAAAGGTAACTACATCGGAACGAACCTCAGCGGTACGATAGATCTGGGCAACGTGCTCGACGGTATCACGGTCAGCGGCGCAGGAATTGCGACGAGCGTTAACCTGCAGATCGGGGGCGCCGTGGCCGCCGAGGGAAATCTCATCTCAGGCAACAACGGCTACGGGATCGAAAGCGCGTCGCAGGGTGCTGTCATCGAGGGCAATAAGATAGGCACCAACGCGGCCGGCACCGCAGCGATCGCAAATTCGCTCGACGGCGTACGTATCTTTGGCACTAATTCGTTCGTCGGCGGAAGCAATGCCGGCGAGGGCAACCTGATCTCCGGGAACGTAAACGGCATTATGCTCGAGGCGGGAGCGGACGGAACACAGATCCGGGGAAATAAGATCGGCACCAACTTCGCCGGCACGGCAACGCTCGGCAACACCCAAACCGGTCTGGTCATAAAAGCAAACAGCGTCGGCGTCGGTCTCGCGAACAATAGCGCTGCGACCAACACCATGGGCGGCAACAGCCTAAACGGTATTTTGGTCGTCGGGAACGCTAATGGCGTAGACATCTTTGACAACTACGTCGGCACCAACGCCAGCGACGCTAATCTCGCAAACGGATACTCAGGAATACAAGTAGGGCAATGCGGATCGAATATCCGGATCGGAGCCGACGCGACGATACCAGGAGCATCGAATGTCATCGCTCACAATGGCTTAGGCGGAGTTATCGTAACGGCTGGGTGTGTAAGCATACCCGCTGCATACGCGAATGTCGCGATTCGACGTAACTCGATCTATTCAAATAATTCCGGAGGTATCGACCTGCTCGGTATATCCGGAGTAGACAATAATGATCTCGGCGATGGCGATTCCGGCCCCAACGGCTTGCAAAACTATCCGGTGCTTATCAAGGTGTCTCCTACACAGCTATATGGCACGCTTAATAGCAAGCCGAATCAAACATACGCTGCCGATTTCTATCAGTCGCCGACCTGCAGCACATGGGGACATGGCGACGGCAAAACGTATCTTGGTTCGGCCAACCTGACGACAAACGCGGCGGGCAACGTGACATTTAATCTGACGGGATTATCGATAGCGATAGGACAGGTGATAAATGCCACGGCGACCGACGCAAGCGGCAACACATCGGAGTTTTCGCAGTGTGTGACCGCAACCAACAGTCCCGGGAACATCTCATTCAATGCAGCCTCGTCCACAGGAGCCGAAAATTCAGGTTTTGCCACGATCTCGGTCGACCGCGTTGGCGGAGCGAGCGGTCCGATAACTGTCGATTACACCACATCGAACGGTACCGCCATCGCCGGTGTCGATTACACGACAACAACCAACACGCTAACATTCTTAGACACCGAGACAATAAAAACGATCTTCGTACCCTTGATCAACAACACCAAGGACGAGCCCACCCGCACCTTTAACGTAACACTTAGCAATCCGACCGGCGGTGCTTTTCTGGGGAGCACAACAACACACACCTTTTCGATCACGGATGACGATCCGCCGCCCACAGTTTCGATCGGCGATATCTCGGTGCTCGAAGGTAATCAGGGACAGACGACCTTTTCGTTTCCCGTAAGCCTATCGGCTGCATCGGGACTGAGCTCGTCGGTTAGTTATTCGACTGCAAATGGAACAGCAACGGCGACCCAGGATTACGCTGCCACTACGGGCACCGTCAATTTCGCGCCGGGCGAAGTACTCAAGACCGCGACGGTAATGGTCAATGGTGACCTCGTACCGGAACTTGATGAGACATTTCTGGTAAATCTAAACACGCCTGTGAACCTGACCATCAATGACGGCCAGGCGGTCGGGACAATTCTGGATGACGACGCTCCCGGAAAGATCGCATTCGCGTTCGCAGCATATAGCGTCAGCGAAGCATCCGGCAACGCCATTATCACACTTACGCGAACGAACGGGCTCGCCGGCAGCGTTGCGGTCAGTTATCAAACATCCAACGGAACCGCGACAGCGGGCTCCGATTACTCGTTTACCTCCGGCATCGCCATTTTCAACGACGGTCAGGCAAGCACGTCATTCAATATCCCGATCACAAATGATTTGAGCGGCGAGGCGAATGAAACCGTCTTCATCTCAATATCGTCGCCGCTCGGCGGCGCGACATTGGGATCGCCGACAAGCGCAGTACTCACAATTTTCGATGACGACGGTGGACTGCCCCCAAGCGTCGCGATCGGCGGGCAGATCGTTGAAAATTCTCTTCCGCTCGCAGGTGTTTCGGTGGCTCTGGCGGGATCGCAGGTGGCCACGGCCACGACCGATGCCACAGGCAGCTATAACTTTACAGGTCTGCCATCGGCGGGTAATTTCTTGGTGACGCCGACACTCACTGGCCACAATTTCGAACCGGTCAGCCTGAGCTTCACCAATCTGGCCGCCAATATTACAAATGCAAATTTTATCGGTTCGACCGGACCAGCATCGCGAAATGTCCATGTAATTTCGACCAGCGTGTCGAGCGGGCAGGATGCGAACACGGGCGTCTCTCTAACCAGCCTTGGTAATGAGAATAGCGTTGCGTTCAGTCTAAGTTATGATCCGACGCTTGTATACAATCCACATGTTTCGCTCGGCTCTGACTCGGCCGCGGCCACGCTTGTCGTGAACTCCGCAACTCCCGGACGGCTCGGCGTGATCGTCGCTCTACCGCCCGGACAGTCTTTCCCGGCAGGTCCACGCGACCTGGTCAAGATCGCGTTCAACACAGTCTCAACTTCGAACTTCAGCACACCGCTTGGATTTTCGAATTCGCCGGTAACTCGAATGACCACTGACGCGAACGCGGGCGGCCTTCCAACTTCATATTCAGACGGGCTGATCGGTTTTTCGCAAGGATATGAAGCGGACGTGGCAAGCCGGCCGGCCGGCGACGGGTTCGTGGCCGTGGACGACTTTACGCAGGTCGGCAGGTTCGTCGCCGGCCTGGACGTTCCCGATTCGCCTGTGTCCACAAATGAGTTTCAACGTGCCGACAGCTCGCCGCGCGGGACCAAGGGCGACGGCGTGCTCGCAGTCGATGACTTTACGCAGGCTGGAAGGTACGCAGCGGGCCTTGACCAAGGCCAAAAGGCCGGTGGGCCAACCGGCCCTCTCGGATTCGCGGAAGCGAAGGAGCTCACCTCTCAATTTCTCATCAATTCGCCGGATGCCGGACGCGATATTCACATCGTGAATACATCGGCCGCCGCAGGCTCGCAAGTGCTCGTGTCGGTCGAAATCGACGCCGCGGGTGACGAGAACGGAATTGGATTCTCAGTAGATTACGATTCGACAAAGCTCTCGAACCCGCTGGTAGCGGCCGGCATCGGAGCTCAGGGCACGTTCCTCATTCCAAACACTGCAACCGCCGGTAAAGTAGGAGTGATCATTGCGTTCTCCCCGGGATCGACGATCTCGGCAGGCACTAAACAGCTTGTGACCATACGTTTTGATATCGCGGGTTCCGCGGCTGCAGGATCGACCCCACTCATTATGAGTGACGGGCCTGTCATCCGGCGTGTATCCAACGCTAACGCTATCCCGCTCGCCGCCACCTTCACCGACGGAGCGATCACTGTACTGGCTCCTACAGCCGCCGGCGTGACGGCCACAGGACGCGTTACCACAAAGTCAGGCATGGGAATCGGCAATGCCCTTATAACTCTCACGGGACCGAACGGCGAGTCGCGAACGACTGTCTCCAATCCATTCGGCTATTACGAGTTCGCTGATATTTCCGCCGGTGAAAGTTATGTAATTTCCGTTTTGTCCAAGGCTCACACGTTTGCACCGTCGTCCAGACTCATTACCCCCAACGACGCGCTTGAGGTAAATTTCGAATCAATTGAATAGTTTTCGCCGGAACGCCTCGATCGGGACATCACGCCCGAAAATTTTGCTGGCATTTTCGCGGATGAAATTGTAATATCGTTCTCGAAGGGGGTGATATTATGATAAATAATTCAAACGAGGTGAGCGGACGGTAGCATGAGCTGCGGTTTCGTAAACCATCACAGTTAGATAAAGAGGCTGCTTCACGAGGCAGCCTCTTTCTTTTCGGCTGCTTTTGCATCTTGAACCTCGATCGTGAATGTGACTGCCGGGCGGCGACCTTGAGCGGACGCTCTTGACCTTGGACGTCGGGCGCCGTATCATCGTTATTTCTGAGCCGGAGTGGCGAAATTGGTATACGCACCAGACTCAAAATCTGACGAGCTTAACGCTCATGTCGGTTCGACTCCGACCTCCGGTACCAAAATTTGAACGTCATCGAATGACGTTTGGCCATGGGAATGAAAAGCGGGTGCAGCTCTCGAGAGCTGCACCCGTCTTCCGTTTATTTACCACAAATGCCCTACCTGCGGTAATTAGTGGTCTGACGCGTAGCCATGTTGTACGTTCGGATACCATTGCCGTTGCGCGAGACTGTCGACGTGTCGCCGTTCAATGTCAGCGAACCGTTGTAATACGTTCCGTAATACATCTGGC
>JBDTZO010000168.1:0-13399 GCA_040005135.1 Acidobacteriota bacterium
GGCAAGTTCTCAATCGGAATCGGTTTCTCAAACGCAGTAACATTTTCTAAACAGCCGTGCCAATGGCAATTTTCTATTTCGTCCGCAAATTGAGATAAGGCGGGTGTTAAAACAACCGAAAAATGGTGATGCCGCCCCTCCTCTCGTTTAAGGCTTGCACTGTAAACCGATTCAAGGATCGCTTGGAGTTGATTCGCATCTAGAGCCAAAAGTAGGTCACGACATTTGTTGTAAAAGGCATCGTCCTTCGCATCATTGGCAGATTTTAAATACTCCTGAAACCGCGACAATATCATCGAGGCTACGTCAGTTTTAAGCGTGAAGGCACTGTCCATAATTACTCACCCATCCTCATTCGTATTCTCAAACCCAAATGCAATTGCCGCTTTGAGCACATCGGTGTTTATATCTTTTAGGGTTTTGAACCTGATGCAATAGCCGGTGACGGTCGCTTTGCCGAGGCCCGCGGCGTAGGTTTCGGCCAGGTATTTCTTATCTTCGATACCGAGGATATAGACAGAGATCCCGGCTTTGTTTGCGCTCAGGCCGATCTGGTAAAACTCGCGGATCGTCCCATCGGCGTATTTATGGGGGCGAGAACCGTAGCCGATATCAGGATTAGTAACGATCTTGCCTTCGCTGTTTTTACCGTCGAGGAACCATAATTTAGCGGCTGGCTTTAGCTGCACGATCGCGTCGTGCAACACCTGCATGTCGCTGCGCTTCGCCTCGGGTTGGCTGGCAATATATTCGTCGATCTGTTCTTGTACGTTCATATAGAAATAGAGATCGTTTAGCCACAAATGGCACGAATGTCATGAAATTTGTTACTAGTGATATTCGTGTCATTCGTGGCTAAAACTCTTAGCTCTCGGTTTGCGATGTCCTTCGTCAGTTGTTTCTCGGGTCAAAGTCCACCATCCATTCAATACCGTATTTATCTCTGAACATCCCGAAATACGTGCCCCAAGGACTATCGCCAATAGGCCCTTCGATAGTCCCTCCTGCTGAAAGTCCATTGAATAATTTGTCTGCTTCCTCTTTACTTTCTGCATTGATAACGATCTTGGACCTATTTTCGTTTTCGTTTGTTCGTCCCATAATTTCCGGAACGTCATTGGCCATTAGCGAGGTTGCGCCGATAGGCAAAGCAATGTGCATTATTTTATTTTCTTCATGCTCTGTCACCGGGAATCCGGAGCTTGCTAGATCCTTGAAACGGATGATCTTTGCAAACTCTCCGCCAAATACCGATCTGTAAAATGTAAATGCTTCTTCCGCATTTCCGTTGAAGTTAATGTGAGGGTTTATTTGTGCCATGATGTTTTGTAGTCTCCTTTCTTAAAATTTCATCCAAAGTCTTTGTGCCCGAAGATCATTATTAGGTGCCCGGCTCCTGAGTTTTAAGGCGAGCGAGCAGATCCCCGAGATTACTAAGCTGCATCTTTGTGCCTTCGCGGAAGCCGCCGTCTGCGATGATGCGTTCCATGCGTTCGAGCGACTCATTGTAGATAGATATATTAACCGTCGTTTTGCCGTCTTGTTCGCTAAAACTCAGGTTCCAGTCGGAGCCGGGAAGTTGGAGGTTTTCGTTCTCGTCTGCGAAGGCATTAAAGAACTTGAAATTGGTTTTTGGGGTGATCGAGGTGTATTTCTGAACTGCCCAACGCTCGCCTCCGTCGGGCGCGACCATCGCGTAAAATCGCCGGCCGCCTTCTCTGAACTCCATGGCCTTTGTTTTCGACGTCATTGGTGTCGGTGCCCACCATTGGTCGAGGAGCTCAGGTTTTGTATAGGCGTCCCAGACCAGTTCACGCTCCGCGTCAAACTCTTCGGTGATCAAAACCGTCTTTGTCTCTTTGTTTACAATAAATTCCATATTTATTCTCCCACTGAATTTCTTATCCTCTGCGGTCTTCGGGGCTTTGCGGGAAATCTCTCGCGCCAAGACGCAGAGACACCCAAGATCAGACTTTTGCCTTTTCTTTTTTCATTACCTTAAGCACATGCCCAAGCTGCTCGAACCGCGTTTCCCAGATCTCTCTGTATTGCTCCAGCCATTCGTCGATCTCTCTCATTTTGTCTATTTCGAGTTTGTAATAGATCTCTCGTCCTTTCTGTTCTTGATTGATAAGTTCACACTCCGTCAAAATACGAAGATGCTTTGAAACTGCCTGCCGCGAGGTGTTGAAATTCTCGGCAATGGCATTCGGCGTCATCGCCTGGATCGCGATCAACGCAATGATCGCCCGCCTCGTAGGGTCAGCTATGGCTTGGAAAATGTCTCGTTTCATGACTTCGAACAAGAGTATGCAACCAAACGGTTGCATGTGTCAAGTGCAACCGAACGGTTTCGTGAATTTTTAAGCGGGCGGAGGAAGGATTAGTTTGTTGTTATCAACTTACCGCCGATGATCGCCAATGGAAGCAGAATCGCGGTAAAGATAATGTGATACCAAAGTGGAACATACTGCCAAGACATAACTGCCTTTGCGATGCCCATGACTAGCAACAGGATGCCGAAAAATAGAGGTGCGCGCTCGTTTTCACCGGCGATGAGTGCGGCCAGGGCGCCGGCCATAACCGAGACGATTGCGCCGAAGACAAGCTGCGTGAGCAGCATCGTCGTGTCGGCTGTGAACCCCGATGCACCGGCGCCGTTTTTCACGGCCTCCTCGAACGCCTTTTGATTGACGCCAAATGTGGGCCAAAGGGCCGAGATGATCTTTTCAATTCCGATAAATCCGATCATCCAGCCAATAAAACCGCCGACGACGCCTAAAACGATTCGCAGCATAAAGTTCTCCTATTTATTCTTTTGAAAGGTCTCACTATGTTATAGAGGTGTTACCGGAACTGCGCAATCTATGTCGTATTCCACCCAGCCCATTTCAAGCGGTTGTCGCCGATATATTTCCATGCCCGGAAGATTCGCCGGCTGGTAACGGCTTCGGGGCAGCCAATAGCGGAAAAGATACTGAATGACCTTGTTCTCGTCACTGAAACCGCCGACACACCGTATCGATGCGACGCGACACGCGGGAAATTCCATTATTTCCACTGAGCCTTGGATCTTCCAATCCGCCGGAACCCTGACACACCAATCGAATCGACATAATGGCAGCGGCGTGACATCGGGATTGTCCTGGGACATACCGTAGAGCGATATATCGTCAAGGCCGCCGCCGCTCTCTAGATACCATTTGATCAAGCGATAGTAAGCATCCTTTATCCGGTCGAACGAACTGTACGCGTTATGCACCCGAATGTACGCGAGCCTCTGTTTTGGCAGCGAGCGGAGCTTGACCTCAAACCCGAAACTCTCAAGTTCGTCTAAAGTATATCGAGAAAATTCCTCCCTGAATTGACCATTGTTGCTATTTTCGAGCGAGGCTTTGCGGTCCCATTGCCGGGCAGTTATGCCGAACTGCTTTTTGAACGCACGGGAGAAAACCGGAGCAGACGTAAACCCGGCCTCGATCGCAGCGGAGCTGACGGAAAGTTTCGGCACTGTCCGAAGCAAATTCGCCGCACGCTCGACTCGCATCCGCAGCACCATATCGCCCACAGTCTCGCCGGTGATCGCTTTGAAAACTCGGTGAAAATGAAATTTGGAAAAGCATCCGACTCGTGAGAGGGCGTCGAGTGAAAGATCGCCGTCGAGATTTTGACGGACGTAGCTGATGACCGTATTGACACGCCGGGTATATGCGTCATCTTGTGCGGCGCTAGCGGGCATAGGTTTACGGAAGGATCAGCTCAACCCCGCAAACGCGAAAGCATCGCTTTCGTCGCCGAAGGTTCGGAACTGGATGGCTTTACCGTCGCGGAATGTGAATACGTCGCCAGTGCGACCTTCGAGCCATTCGGTTTGGTCTTTTAGTCTCACTCGCACATGAACCGAGACGACCACCTTATCGCCGGCGACGGTTAAGCGTTCAGGCTCGCAACCGCCTTCGGCCCAGGTCGAGCGGCCTTTTCTGACGTGTGCCTTGACGGCTTCGAGGCCGTGAAATACTCCGGCGTTTGGAGTTCCCTCAAACTCGATGCGTTCGATCTGCGGGTCAAAGTCTTTGACAAATCCCGCAATATCGTTTCGGTTGAGGGCCGCGTAGGCTTGCCTTATAGATTCCGTCTCAGCCCGAAGCTCCTGTGTCAGGTTTTCCATATTTCCCTCCGAGTTTAATTTAGGCGACGAATCGCGAGGCTCCGGCGGCCATGAGAATCTTGGACGCCGCATCTTTGGTACTGAACTACTGCCGCCTAATCATCCCCGATCCAGCGTGCGGCCGCGGTGGCCGTGTCCTGGGGACTTGTGTTGAACGCAATAGACGCGGCGGGCGCAGACCTATGAACGGTGTTAACGAGAGATTCGAATAGCAACAAGCTCTTTGGCGGAATTCGGATCCCGCCGCCGATGACTACGCAATCGTACTGTTTTGCTGCGAGAAAGCGTTCGAGCTCGACGGCCGCCGTTTCGTCCGGGTGAACGGAACAAAAGTCCGCGTCCCAGCCCCGTTTTGTCATCGCATCCATACCAGCCTCTATGCCTTTACTGATCATTTCGGCATCTATCCCAGGCGGGAGGGCGGGGTCGGAAAAATCAACCGTCTCCGGCGTTTGTCCCACAAATAAAACTCGCTTCATTTTGGCAAACTCCTATCAGTCCTAGACTCTGTGAATGCAAATTATCGTCCTTATTTGCGAAATATGCTATACCTATTCCCAATCCTTCTTGAGCAGCAGCTCTTCGATCCTGTAGGCGTGGAGCATCTCATGATTCAGCAGATGCCGGAACATTATGAATACGGAATAATGATCGAACGCCTCGTGGACGGCGGTTTTTTGCCATTCGTCGGGCGACAGCTTTTTTAGCCTCTCTACGAGGGTGGCTCGTTCGCGGACGTAGCGGTCGAGGCTCTCGTCCAGATCGATCTCGAGCATCGCACCTTCTTCCTCTTCGGGAGTATTAACTATGGACTCAATGTACGGTTCCGGTGTGGACAGGATCATATCGAGCCGGGCTAGAAACGACGCGTCAGATTGTGACAGGTGAATAGCGTGCTCATAAGCCGACCACTTCGCCGGAGCCGGGCGACGTTTCAATATCTGCTGCGGCACCTCGCGGATCAGAGGAATGATCACGCCGGGTGCGGTCGCGAGAGCGGTGATTAATGAATCTGTATCACTCATAAAAGCTATTGCGAATTTCTTAGGATCGTTTCTCCGGTACGCGGGTTTGTCAGAGTTACGTTTTCGAACGCGCAGATGAGCCAGCCGGTGTCTTGCTTTGTGAGCACAGCGAGGATCAGCGTGTCGACCTGATGCGGGCCGGCGGGGTGAGACTCGCCTACCGAGAGGCGGCTCCAGAAATGGACGACCGCGACGTCTTCGCCGAGATATCTAACGTCGATCACCTCGTTCTCAAGCGTCGAGTCGCGATAGACCGTTTCGTGGATCGGAGCATGCAAAGCAACGATCTCATCCACGCCGCGGACCATATGGCCAAAGCGATTTATAAACGTCGCGTCCGCCGTAAACAGATCTCCGAGTGCAGTCATGTCGTGAGCGTTCCATGCGGACTGAAATCTGATGGGTGCCTCTTCCGGTCTATTTAATGCGAGCATACTGGGCAAGGGTTGTGAAATTGATCTCAGCCACGACGTGCGGCTTCGATCGCGGCGATGTCGATCTTTTTCATGTTCATCATTGCTTCGAACACACGTTTGGCGACCGCCGGATCGGGATCCGTTACGCCGTCGGTAAGCGCGGTCGGTGTGATCTGCCATGAGAGGCCCCATTTGTCTTTGCACCAACCGCATTGGCTCTCTTCGCCGCCGTTATTGACGATCGCGTTCCAATAGCGGTCGGTCTCTTCCTGATCTTCCGTCGCGATCTGGAACGAGAAGGCCTCGCTGTGCTTGAACATCGGCCCGCCGTTGAGCCCGAGGCAGGGAATTCCTATGACGGTGAATTCGACCGTTATTACATTACCTTCCTTTCCGGCAGGATAATCTCCCGGAGCCTTGTGCACCGCCGTGACGGACGAATCTGGAAAAGTCTCAGCATAAAACCGCGCCGCTTCTTCAGCAGCGCCGTCGTACCAAAGGCAAATAGTATTTTTTGCGTGGTTCATAATTTTACCTTGTGTTATTCCAGGTTACCCGGCGGATCGATGGAGATCGCTTTATGGCCAGGCTGCATGTTTATCTAAAGCCGCGAGGCGATCGTCGAAGCCTCGGACGGGGAAAGGGAATGCGTAGCCAAGTGGATCAAAAACCGCTCCGCCGTGTCTATTTTATTCCGATTCATTGCGGCAGTCCCATTCTGCCTACCAGATCGGTGTAGCGCGGGTCGGCGCGTAGGTTGTCAAATGCGAACCTCCAGGTGATCTCCGGCAATCCGAAGCTGCGCCGATCGAAATCTCTTTCGAGCCAAATAAATGCTTGCTCTTTATCACCGAGACCGGCATACACCGCGGCTAAATTTTGTCCATTGGCCTTGTTACTAGCATACTTCTCGTTGAGTTCTTTCAGAATAGCCAGCGAGTCGGCTCGCCGTCCGGTAACTCCATAGCAATACCCAAGGCTGCTTAAATATCTACTATCTGTGCGCTTTGATAATTCGACTGCTTTCTCAAATTCCACCGTCGCTTGCTGGTAGTTTTTCTGTTTGAGATAAGCGATGCCAAGGAGTTCGTAGATCAACGGTGAGCTCGGGTCAAGCTCGATTATTTTTTTGGACTGCTCTACCGCTGAAATAAGGTCATTCTTAAGGACATAGGCATACGCGACGTTCGCCCCCACGACAGGCGAAAGTGGGTCAAGCTCCTGCGCTCGCTTGATCTCGCTGAGAGCATCGTCAAACTGCCTTTTATTTCTGAAATATACAGAAAACCAAATATGCTCCGTCGGGTTGTTCGAATTGATACTGACGGCGCGCTTGAATTCTTGTTCGGCTTCCGCCCAGTGCCATTGATTCCGATAGATCAGAGCTGACGATGCATGCGCCTCGGAAAGTGAGTCGTCGAGCTTGAGCGCGCGGTCGATGGCGGTTCTCGCTTTCGGAACCATCTCACTGGCTGCAGCATCGGCAAACTCCACCATAAATATGTAGCTATCAGCAAGTCCGACATAGCCAAGCGCATAGTTAGGGTCGTGTTCGATTGCTTGCTGAAATTCCTCTATAGCTTTCTTAATTCCGTCCTCGTTCCGCTTGTTCCAGAAATATCGCCCTCGCAAATAGAACTGATAGGCTTCAGCGTTCTCGGTGTAATTTTTCTCTACGTTCTTCTCGTCCGCACCAGACAGTTTTATTTTCAGTTTTTGCGACACATCGCGGGCGATCTCGCTTTGCAATGAAACAAGATTCGCCATCGGCTGTTTGTAGTCCGAACTCCACAACGCATTTTCCGTTTCCGCGTCAACCAGCTCGATATGTAAGGCCAGTTCCTGTCCGCGTTGTATGACGGTTCCGTAAACAATGGCTTGAACGTTTAATTGTTTACCTATCGTAGCCGCGTCCGTCTCTTTGCCTTTGTAGCGAAAGACACTGGCGCGTGACTTTACGTTCAATTTTGGAATTTGCGATAAACTGCTGATAAGTGTTTCGGTCATGCCGTCTGACAGATATTCGACATTTGCGTCATCGCCTTCGTTGACAAATGGCATCACGGCGATCGAATCAATTTGCTTAGAATTAGACGAATGATCGAACAAAAACCAGTAACCAAATCCGATCGCCGCGAGCAGTAATACGCCTAACGCGGCGAAACCGAGGTTGCGATGCTTGATCCCGGCGGCGGCCGATTCGGCGTTCGACGCTGTTTTGGGAATATTTCGCGTTCCCGAATCGTCTATCTGCGTATCGGAGTGCCCTTGAAGAGGTGCAGCAGTGCGCTCCAGCTTGTCTTGAAATTCAACGTCCTGCCGGGCATTTCTCAAATCAACGAGCAGATCCTTAGCCGTCTGATAGCGTTCTTCACGATCTTTCCTTAACGCCTTATTTACGATTCGCTCGATCTCTTGCGGCACGATCGGGGCTAAATGACGCAATTGGATCGGTTCTTTTTGAAGGATGGCGCCGATAACGTCCATCGCATTTTCGCCTTCGAACGCTCGCTTGCCCGAGAGCATTTCATATAAAGTCAGGCCGAAACTAAATATATCAGTCCGCGCATCAACCTCTTTGCCCCGAGCCTGTTCAGGCGACATATAATTTGCCGTGCCGATGATCATGCCGGTTTGCGTGTGAGCCGCGATCGCCGTCGCGGCTTCCGAGCCGATCGATCCGGATCTAACTTCGGTTAGTTTGGCGATTCCGAAATCGAGTAGTTTTACCACGCCGTCGGGACGAATCATCACATTGTCGGGTTTGACGTCGCGGTGAATTATTCCCGCTCCGTGCGCGGCCTGCAGAGCGCTCGCCATCTGAGCGGCAACGTCCAACGCCGCTTTGAGATTCATTGGTTCGTCGAGTAAACGCTCGCTCACTGTTTCGCCTTCGACATATTCCGAAGCGATGTAGTTTGTTTCCTCTATTTCGCCGGTTTCGTAGATCGTCAGGATGTTCGGATGATTTAAAGCTGAGACCGCTTTTGCTTCCTGCACAAAACGGCGCATTCTTTCGGGGTCTTGGGCGAACCTGGCCGGCAGGATTTTTATCGCGACTTTGCGTTCGAGGCGCATGTCTTCCGCCAGATAAACTTCGCCCATGCCACCGGCCCCGAGCAGTTTCAGAATCTTGTAATGATGCAAAATCTTATTCGCGTGAAATTTCCCTATTTCGTCGGAAATTGAATCCGCAACTTCGCCAATTGCGGGATCTTGCATAAAATTTCCGGCGGCCCTGGAAGATGAAAGCAGGGATTCGACTTCGCGGCGCAGAGCGTCGTCGCCCTTGCAGGATTCGTCAAGGAACGGAGCTCTCTCTGCGGGTTCCAGCTGCGAGGCGGCGTAAAAGATCTCTTTAATTTCGCTCCATTTTTCCCGAATGATGGTCGGCATTATTTTGATAGCTCGCGGTGCAGCCAAGCCCGAGCCGCTTCCCAATCCCGCCCGACAGTTGCACGGGAAACGTGCAATGCTTCCGCCGTTTCTTCCAAACTTAGACCGCTAAAATATTTGAGTTCGACGACGCGGGCCTGCTGTGCGTCAAGACGATCAAGTTTGTTTAATGCTTCATCCAGTGCGATCAAATCAACCCCTTTTTCACCTTCAACAACTGACATTGTTTCTGCTAGCGACAGTCTTATATTATCACCGCCTCGTTTTATCCTATGTTTCGCTTTCGCGTAATCAACCAGGATCTGCCGCATCGCTTGGGCAGCAACGGCGAAAAAGTGCATCCGGCTCTCCCAGTTCACATCTCGTCGATCGATCAATTTGAGATACGCTTCGTGAATTAAGGCGGTGGTTTGCAATGTATGACCGGGCCTCTCTTTTCGCAAATATCGGGCTGCTTGCCGGTGCAGTTCGTCGTAAACAAGCGGCAATAGACTATCCAACGCTTCCCGCTTGCCATCGCTCCATTCACGCAGCATTTCGGTGATATTCGAAGTTTCGGGTTCCGCTCGATTCATTTGCAAGCATTATAGGCTTAATAGATGGAGAATAAATTTTTCTTTTTTGAGACGTTTTTGTATGTTACGTCGCTTTAATCAATAGAGGCAAAGTAAAGCCTTGGATCGAAAAGAAAAGGAGAAAATATGAACATGAAAAACACAACGCAACATCTCGTTATCGTAATGGCAATGATGCTCGCTCTGACAGCCGTGCCGCTGACTTTTGGGCAGAACAAAGATGAATCGGAAACGCCAACGTTAACCGCCGAGGGACAATCCGACGATCTGACGGGCGTCTGGGAAGCGATCGGTGTCTCGTCGGGAAACGATTGTGTATCAGGCATGCCTATCGGAGAGTTAATCAACGTGACCTATACGTTTAATCAAGGCGGAACGATGAATGCAGAAGATACTCTTTCGATAGATCGGAATCGGACAACAGGGAGCGGAATTTGGAAGCAAATATCTAGACGAAATTACACCTATCGCTTTTTTCATTATGCTTTTGATCCAACAGGAACTTTTCTTTTTACCGTAAAGGGAAGCTCGAATGTAAAGCTCAGTAAGGACGGAAATTCGCTCACAGAAAATGGTCATCTTGAGCTGGTAGCTCCAGACGGAGCTACCATACTTTATGCAAGTTGTTTCAGCGACACCTCGCACCCCGTAACATTCTAAAGTAGACACGCGGAGCTAGCCGTTATAGGTTTTGAACAAAACTTTTGCGACTAGCTCCGCTCCGCGCTTCTTTCAATCAGCAGGCGCTTAGCCCCGTCCAAAGAACGCCACCTTACACTTCAGTCCACGCAAAACTGGATTCGACCGCAGTAGCTGTGGGTAAATTTGCCGCCGTCGGTGAAGTGCCGTCTAGGTCTTCGGAGCTTTTATGTCGTCGATGGTAATCTCGCGGACCGCCGATGCTGCAAAATTGACGTAGATCTGATCGATCGCGTCGTTGTGCAGATCATCGATCAACTTTTCAAAATCCTCTACATAGATATTTTCTTTGTTGTAAATCGCTATGTCGGCTTCGCTTGCGGCTACATTTATTCGTTTATCAATTTCATTTTTCCCTTCTAGAAAGACGCCATTATCTTCCCGCGACTTGAAGATCGACTTAAGCTCCGTGATCAGAACACTAACGTCGCGTTTATCTCCATTATTTAGTGTGACCTTTAGAGGGGATTTTCCGTCGGCTCCGCTTCCAACAATTTTTATCCACAAAGATAGTGGATTGGGCTTTTCATTACCAGAAACATTTTCAATAAACTCCACGCCCCTACCGGCGAGACGTGCTTTCAGATTTACTTTAGTAACTTGAGTAAGTTTCGTTTGAGTAGCCGCCGGTTGAGCATTATTCGACTTGAGCTGGCCCGACGCGCAGCCGAATCCTAAGATAACGACGGCGAACAATAGCGAAAAAATTTTTACAAGTTTTAGATCTTTCATATGTGTGCTTTCCAATTGGACGGCAACCCTACACGTGCCGCGACCGGATTATACACCGAATCTCTTCTTTCGCCTCATAGCCGGCGCGCTGGATCATTTCGTTGATCTCTTGCTTGGACCTTTTTTACTTTGCCGCCGGATTCTACCGCAGTAGCTGTGGATGATCTCGGCGCCGTCGTTTAGAGCGTGTCCGAGAGTACGTGTAGCTAATTATTGGGTAGACCTGAATATTATAATCTTCCAACACTGTTTCAAACTAACAAAAACCGTTGTCGCAAGATTCTCCGCGAAGCGAGCCGATGCCTTCCTTAGCGATGATCGGAACCATGATCAGTCCGGCGATTGGATCGGCCCACCACCAACCGACGATCGCGTTAAGGATGAGTCCGCCGAGAAGAATTGCGGAGAGAAACGCGCATAGATCGGTTTGGCGAGAGTCGGCTTTCATCGCACGGCTGTTGAGATTTATCGCGACCCTGCGTTTCTCGCGGGCGAGCAACGGCATAGCGACGAGCGAAAGAGCGGCGATCGCGATGCCTATATAGCTCGCTGTTGGAGCTTCGCGATAGATGAGAGATTTAACGGCTTCGAAAGCGACGTAAGCGGCAAGCAAAAGAAAGCTGACGCCGACGAGCTTTAGCGCGATCCTTTCGCGGCTCTCGCCATGCTCACCGTCACGCAAACGCCAGAGCAAGACGCCGCCCGACATACATTCGATAACTGAATCGATGCCAAATCCAACAAGCGAAATACTTCCGGCAGCGATGCCCGAACTGATCGCGACAACCGCTTCGAGCATGTTCCACGCGAGCGTAAAGTATTCTAAAAGCCGCCCGCGACGGATGCTTTCTGAGCGGCATTTGCCTATTCCGATGATAGCGACTGGTGCGTTCATTTGAGCCTCCTACAATCTTATCTTAATTCCGCCGTTAAAAACGCGGCCTTCGAGGTGAGTGTATATTTCCGCGAAGGTTGGGTTTGAGTGAGGGCCCAGAACGACCGGGCCGTAGCGGCTTTGCCGAACATCAGTTAGATTTTCGGCATTGAAGAAAAGGCTGAACTTCTTATAGATCTTCTCAGCATAAATCCCTACCTCGAACAGAGAACGTGTTGTGCTCCGGTCGTCGAGAGTTTGCGGGCTCGAAAAGTAAGCCTCGACCCCGCCTTTAAAAATTTCTGCCTTTTCGAATACAAGCGACGAATTGACCTTGCTTCTTGGGAGTAAGGTTAAACGACGGTCGCCTGTGAGATAACCGGCCTTTGCATCCGTGTAGGTGTAACCGATGAAAAGCTTGGCGATGTTGTAGGTAAATTTGGTGTTGGTCTCAAAGCCTTTGCTGATGATCGGCGAATCGGCATTGTGAAAACGGTAAAGGCCAACGCTCGATAACGCGAGCACAAGCGGATCGGTTATCTGCGTATAAAATAAAAGTTGATTGATGGAATAACCGACCTTGTCGCCGACGTTGCCGTTGTAATTGAAATCGAGCGTTCCGCCCTGACTGCGTTCGGCCCTAAGCGTGTTGCCGATGCCGACGACGTTGCGGAAAAGTAGTTCCTCCGCGTTCTCGGTGAAAACCGACGGCGTTTTGTAACCGAGTCCGTAACCGACGCGGCTTGTGAACTTATCGGTAAAGCGATACAGGAAAGAAACTCGCGGAAGTGCGAACGTGCCGTAATCCTTCACGTGGTCAAGACGAAACCCGGCCTCAAGCGAGAATTTATCGGTTAGATCGACGGTGTTCTGAAAAAAGGCCCCGAATGTTTTGCGCGTTTCGCTGCGGTCGAGAGTATTCGGCGCGAAAAGGTCCTCTCGGAAGCGGTCGTAAACAACATTCGCACCAAAGACGAGCGAGTTCTTGCCGACTGAGCGAAAATAGGCGAGGTCTGTGTAAGAATTGAATTGATCGCCCTCAAACCGATAGTTGGGAATGTTCAGATCGCGGCTAAAGAAAGCAACGCTCTGTTTCGCAACAAAACGGCCGCCGTCACTGAATGCCTTGTCGAAGTTGATAGTCGTAACATTTCGAAATGAATCGCTTTTCTCGAAGTATTGATGTATACCGCTGGCGTTCCCTCGAATTGCGAAGATATCGCCGCCGTTTCTTTTTTGGTACGACAGCGAGTTGCCGATAGCGAGAGTTGTTTTCTTATCTAGGTAGAAGAATAGTCGCGGATTGACTGCGAATGACTTTGTTCGCGGCAACTCAGTGAAATCGTCGTCGTCAACGTCGTATTCGCGTTGATAATTGGCCGAGCCCAGAAAGGTATAGCCGAAAGTCTTAGACTTCTTCGACTTAAAGATCGAAAAATCGCTGCCAAGTGCGGACGTCTGGTTAAGAACGAGAGTCGTGACAGCTTTTTCCTGAGGTTCCTTCGAAATGAAAT
>JBDTZO010000083.1:0-39860 GCA_040005135.1 Acidobacteriota bacterium
CAATGAATATATTCGAAGACCTGGTCGTCGAACTTAAAGAAGAGAATTTACTTGAGGAGACCTTCATCGACTTGCCGAAGGGCGGGTTGAATGGGGAGTCGGCTGACGACGCCATTTTGTCCTTGGACGAGATCCACATATCCGATGAGCCGGCGACTGAGCTGGAACCGGAGCAAGCTGGAACCAAAGGGATCTCGTCCGAGCCCGACGAGGCGGAAATCGAACTGAATTCGGCGACGCCCATCGCGGGCCCGGGAACGGTTGAGTCCGCCGATCTTCAGTTTCAGGGAAGTGATGAAACCATCCAGATCCGAAAGGCGGAGTCACATCGCGAATTTTTCAAAAAACGCGCGGCCAGCGAGATGTCGAGCCTGAAGATGGTCGACGCCGTTTTGTCGGCAGTTGAGCGCGAGCATTTGAAAGTGGTGCCACGCACCTACGACGATCTCGAGGCGAAAAAAGCTCTTCATGCATTTATGCAGGTCGCCGAGGACGACGCAGGCGATGAGCACAAGGCCGCGGAGTTTCGTTTGTTGAACGAGACCGAGCTTTGGTGCTCCGCTCTAGCCGAGCGTGATCGGAATATTTCCGTGGGCCATCTTCGCGTCTATTGCGAGATGTGCAAGCCGATGCTCAGCTCACAGGCAATGCTTTCGCTTGCGAGATTTTACCGTAATCTGCCATATTCGGATCGCGTACGCGGAAAATACGATTTCATAATGACCCGGCTTTTTTCAAAGCCGACCGGCAGCGACCGACGAGATCTTCTTTTTACGCATCAACAGATGGTTGGCCACATCAAAACGCTTTACGCGGATTGGTCCAGCATTCCCCTGTACGCCACAGAAGATGACGACTCCAGCATCGTGCTAACGTCACTGAGCTTCGAAGAACTCGCGGTCGAAGCCGAATCCGCGGCCAGCTTCGACGACCTTATCAAAAGCGACTTTTTTGGCCGTCTTAGGATGTTCAAAGAAAGTATTGCTGAATTATATTTTGCCCCGGCCGTTACGGCTTCCGCCGTAGAATGTAATGTCCGTATCGGAAACATTTACGTGGACCTGATAGATCGCGAGCGGGCGAAAATGGACGTTGACAGTATCCACCAGCGTTTCGCCGAACTCGATGATCAGACGGTTTCTGAGGCGGCAGGGCGTTCGTTGGGGCTGCTCGACATTCTTCGGGAAAAGGTACAGGTCGTTACCGACGAGGATCCCGTCGACGACGATCCCGAATTGCCTCAAGAGTCATCAGGACCTCAATCCGACTATGAAACCGTCGAGCCATCGGGCCCACGTGAGACGGTCAATGCGATCGAAACGGTCGGTTCGCGATGGACGACATTTACGGACGGATTAAAAGAAAATATTCGTTCGGTAAACAGGTTGTTTCTGGCTGGGGCGTTCGTTCTGGTTGCGGCCTCGATCGGACTCTACGTTTGGGCGAACTATTTCGCCGAGCCTAACCTCCCAACTGCCGGGGTTAAAACACTCAGCTTCCAGGGTACGGAACTAGGTGAACAGGTCAAAACAGCCAAGCTAAGCGGTGATACGCTCTATCTTGTGGCTCAGCCCACTTTTTCGTCGCTCGGAAAGGACAAACAGACTGAGGTATTGCAGCAATTTTCGAGGGCCGGGAACGATAAGGGTTGGGCTAAGGTAGTGGTCATGAATCCCGACGGAAAGACGGTCGGGTTTGTGTCCGCCACGCGGCTCGATCTATACGAGCCTTAAATCGCACTCGGCAAAATTCATTTCTCAAAAAAATGAAGTCCAGGCAAACCTGCCTGGACTTTTTTTATCTATGAGCGGAAAAGGCGTCCATAACGTCTCCCACACCGTCATGAGCGCCTTTTCCAGTGATCGGGAGCCAGTTTTGGGGCCGGTTCCCGAAATGAAAGGTTTTCTCTAACTTCGAAGAATGGTACGCTCAAACCACTGCGCCGTCAAGCAATATTTCCAAAGTTAACGCGCTTTCCGGAAACAATTTTCATAACGAAAGAGTATCATCTTAAAATTAAGATTAGAGTCACAAGTTTCGATCCATTTTGTTCCGGAATTCAAAATCTAGGCAATGAGGCTGACCTCGAACCCCCAAATCAAAAGTATGAAAAAGTTGTTTTCACGTCGCCCAATAATGGTACTTCTGGTGCTTCATTCATTGGCCTTCTCAAATTTACTTTTTGCACAAGCAGTGCCCGCGGACATCGACGCCGCGATCCGAAAAGAGGAGATGGAGCACTCGATGATCCTCCATACGGTCCATTACTTTGCTGATCTATATGGCCCGCGCCTGACTGGCAGCCCGAATCACGTGGCCGCTGCAAATTGGGCGGTCAAGGAAATGACCTCGTGGGGATTTTCCAACGCGGCCCTCGAGCCGTGGGACTTTGGCCATCCCGGCTGGGTAAACGAACGGAATACGGGGCTAATGCTTTCGCCCGTACAAGACACTTTGACATTCGAGGTCTTGGCATGGACCCCTTCAACGAAAGGGGTCGTTACATCGGATGCGGTGCATATGGTGGTTCCGCAAGTCGCTTCGTCGACCACTCCGCCTGTAATGCAGAATCCGACCCAGGAAGAGCTCTCAAAGTATCTCGACGGCGAAAGGTCGAAAGTTCAGAATAAGATCGTCCTCGTCGGCAAAGCGGCGGTGATACCCGTGACTATCGAATCGCCACCGAAACGTCTAAACGATGACGCTGCAAAAAAGAGATTCGACCCGTCGAATTCGTCACCCCAAGGGTTCGGGCAGGGGAATCGGCCGCCCCAGATCGCACAGCGGACTGGAGCACTGACGAACGCACAGATCGCCGAGCAGCTCGATAAATTTCTGGTAGATAACCACGCTGCGTTAAGGATAAACGATGCCGCAATGGACCACGGCCTGATCCGGGCATTTAATAACCGCACTTTTGACATTACAAAAGTAGTGCCGACCGTTGTTCTGAGAAACGAGGATTTTGGCCGTATTACCCGCCTGCTTGCCGACGGAACGCCGGTAAAGCTCGAATTCGACGTTCGAAACCGCATCGTTCCTGAAGGAGCGACCAGCTATAACGTCGTCGCCGAGATCCCCGGCACAGACAAAAAGGACGAAGTGATCATGCTCGGCGGACATCTCGATTCGTGGCATTCGGCAACCGGTGCAACGGACAATGCCATTGGCTGCGCGATCATGATGGAAGCAGCTCGCATACTCAAGGCCATCGGCGTCAAGCCGCGACGGACAATTCGCGTTGCGCTGTGGAGCGGCGAGGAAGAGGGCTTGTTGGGCTCGCAGGCGTACGTAAAGAGACATTTGGGAACGACTGAAAATCCCGGGCCCGAATTCGGCAAGTTCAATGGTTACTTCAATATCGACAGCGGAACGGGAAGAGCTCGCGGTATGTCTGTCTTTGGCCCGCCGGAAACGTCAACCGTCCTGCGTGAAGCTCTTGCTCCGTACTCAGACCTCGGGTTCGAAGGCGTGATCAGTACCAAAAGCCGCGGCCTCGGCGGCACTGACAGCACATCGTTCAATCAGGCCGGCCTGCCCGGGATCGGTATTCAGCAGGATCCGATCGAGTATTTTACGACGACCTGGCACACAAATCTCGATACGTATGAGCGCGTGATCGAGAGCGATGCTAAATCGTCGGCGATCGTCATTGCCGCCGCGGTGTATGCCTTAGCAATGCGAGACGATATGCTGCCGCGTTTCAACGCGGGTGAAATGCCGGCTATGCCTGTGGCCGCCCCGACGCCCGCGCCGACGCCGGCGCCTTCGCGACGACCGTAATTTGTCCTTATTACAACTCCGGGTTTAACTGGGCCGAGCTTTTTCATGCCGAAAGAGCACGGCCCAGATCTTTTACCCAATTCGTCAACCTTTTGTCGTTCCCGTTCGGTTGGTATAGCCTTTTAACATATCAATGCCTTTTCGAACTAATACCATCGTCCACAGAAACTACACCGAATGTACTGCCAAGGGTAAATACGAGTTCAAAGAACTTTTTGGATTCATCGACCATGTTAGGTCCGAGGCGGCTCGGCTCGACGCCGACAGGATGTTGGTTGATTGCAGCGAGCTCGACGGCCATGTTGCCGAGGTCGATCGATTCGAGGCTGGACAGCGTGTGGCTGAGGTTTTCGGCCCGAGCATCAAGGTCGCCGTGGTGATGGCTCCGGGCACGGTCTCAAAATTAGGCGAGATCGCAGCCGTCAATCGCGGGGGACGAATGCTCGTGACCGACGACTCGTCGGAGGCTGTGAAATGGCTTGCTGCTGATGAATGACGATCGAGCCACTAGATGTATTCCATTCGTGACAGACAGATATCCGCCAGAACGCACTCGTTACAATTAGGCTTACGCGCTTTGCAGATCTGCCGGCCGTGAAAGATCAGCCAATGAGGGAACATCACCCAATGCTTCTTGGGTACGAGAACCTTGAGGTCGTCCTCGATCTTTTCAGGCGTGGCGTTGGTCGTGAGCCCTAGTCTCTGGGACAATCGGCCCACGTGTGTGTCCACCACCACACCTGACGCGATCCCGAACGCATTGCCAAGCACTACGTTCGCCGTCTTGCGAGCAACGCCGCCGAGGGTTAGCATTTCATCCATCGTTCGCGGCATTTCACCCTGATATTCCTCCAAAAGACGCTTACTTGCGGCCTGGATATTTCGGGCTTTGTTTCGGAAAAAGCCCGTCGAATAGATGTCCTTTTCGAGCTCCTCGGCCGAAACGTTCAGGAAATCCTGCGGCCCGCGGTACTTGCGAAATAAAACGGCCGTCACGATATTGACGCGCTCGTCCGTGCATTGCGCCGATAAAATGGTCGCGATCAGCAACTCGAACGGCGACGTATGAACAAGGGCGCAGTGGGCATCCGGATATTCCTTCTTTAAGCGCCTGATAACCTCGTTCGTACGTGCCTTGATATCGTCGATCATGGGCTCAAGGCTAAAAAAGTTATGCCGAAAATGCAAATTTAGGGACTATCCGATAAGATTGGGTTTTGAGTCTGATCTCATCATATCGAAAACATGCAAGTACCGTTGTTAGACTTAAAGGAGCAGAACGCAGTGCTGCGTTCCGAGATCGAGGCGGCGCTAGGACGAGTGCTCGATACTAACGGTTTTATCCTGGGCGGCGAGGTTGCCGAACTTGAAAGCGAACTTGCGGCATATTGCGGTACAAAATACGCGATCGGCTGCGCGTCGGGCAGCGATGCCATTCTGCTCGCTCTGATGGCTCTGGACGTCGGGGCCGGCGATGAGGTGATCACGACACCGTACAGCTTTTTCGCGACTGCGAGCGCGATCACGCGGCTCGGTGCGATCCCTGTCTTCGTCGACATTGATCCCGTCACTTATAACCTGGACGTAGCTCAGATCGAGGCCAAGATCACGACCCGCACAAAGGCGATCGAGCCGGTGCACCTATACGGTCAGTGTGCGGACATGGCCGCCCTTAGCGAGATCAGCGAGCGCCGCGGAATTCCGCTCGTCGAAGACGCCGCACAGGCGATCGGAGCTGAGGAGAACGGCATTCGAGCCGGTGCTATGAGTGCGGTCGGGTGTTTTAGCTTTTATCCATCAAAAAACCTGGGCGGCATGGGCGACGGCGGGTTTGTGACGACAAATGACGACGGGCTTGCCAAAAAGCTCATGGCCCTGCGGGTGCATGGTTCCGAGGTCAAGTATTATCACAGGTACGTCGGGCTCAATTCACGTCTGGACGGTTTTCAGGGAGCGATATTGCGCGTAAAGTTACCGCATCTCGATATGTGGACGCACCGGCGACGCGTTAATGCTGACAACTATGCAAGACTCTTCACGGACGCGGGCCTGACTGAGAATGTTGGTTTACCGGCCGAGCGAGCGAACGCGAAACACATTTACAACCAGTATGTTGTCCGGGCGCGGGGCCAACGGGACGAACTGCGTGAATATCTGACCGAAAAAGGGGTTGGAACAGATATCTATTATCCGGTGCCGCTTCACCTGCAGGAGTGTTTCGCGTACCTCGGGTATGCTGCCGGCACTATGCCCGAATCGGAACGGGCCGCTCGCGAAACGATCGCTCTGCCGATCTATCCCGAACTTCAGCCAGAGCAGCAGGAATACGTCGTAGAGATGATCAGCGAATTTTTTAGACATAACTAACGAATGGCACCCAGCGATCTTCAAATAGTCCCGGCGACGAGCACAAGGGCCCGTGTAGTGCTGGGCACCGCCGTTCTGATCGCGGTCGTTTTTGGCTGGGTCGCCGTGCGACGGCAGTTCGGCGACATGCTCGCCGAACTAACGAAAACCTCCGACCCGGCGGCGTCCGACGTCGCAAGCATCGCGGGAAGTATGGCTCCCGGCGATCCGCTCACGACGTGGCTCAAGGGCACACTTGAAAAGAACGTTTTTACTCCTGAAAAGACCAATTCCTCGATAAAGTTGTTCGAAGACACGGTCCGGCTCTCGCCGCGGGATTTTCGTTGGTGGATAGAACTCGGAAGGGCTTACGAACAGGACGAGCGGGCCGAGCCCGCCGAGGCTGCGTTCAAGCAGGCAGTTGCGCTCGCACCGACATATTCGTTCCCGCATTGGCAGCTCGGCAACTTTTATCTTCGTCAGGGCCGCAATGACGAGGCGTTCGCCGAATTCAAGACGGTTTCGGAAAGCGACCAAATATATCGCGAGCAGGTATTCTCACTGGCATGGGATTATTTTGACAAGGACCCTCAGAAGCTCGAAACGATGGTCGCTGACCGGCCCGATGTTCACGCAAGCCTCGCAATGTTCTACGCCCAGCGGGGCGTGGCAGCGGACTCGCTTCGAAATTGGAACAAACTATCCGACGACGAAAAGTCGCACTATCCGCAGATCGCCCGGGCGATAACGCAAGGCCTGTACGACCGCCGTTTCTTTCCGCAGGCGCTCGAATTCGCTCGTCAGATCGGCATCGACCCCGACGCAAAGCCTGAAACCGTCACGAATCCTGGTTTCGAACGGCCGCTTGGAAATCCCGATGATACCAAATTTGGCTGGCGTGTCTATCATAATGAGGGAAAACTGGATATCGGTATAGACGCCGCTGTCCATCACGAAGGCGCCAAGAGTGCCCGTTTCGTTTTCAAACGTTACAACAAGCCGACGCTGTACGCGATGAGCCAGAACATCGTAGTTGAGCCGGGCAAGAGCTATCGGCTTACGTTTTGGGTTCGCACAGAGAATTTACTTTCGGGCGGTATGCCGCAGTTACAGATAGCCAATGCAGTCGATGACAAACTGATAACAACATCACCCGCGTTTACGTCCGGAACTAATGATTGGAAGTTGATATCGATCGAGTTTACCGCGCCTTCTGATTGCACGGGTGTGGTCATTTGGACAGGCCGGGGATTTTGCGGCGAGGATTGTCCGATCATCGGGACCATGTGGTTGGACGAGTTTGAGCTTAAGCGTCTGAATTAGATATCGTGAATTTTGCCAACAAAACCATTTTCTATCTGATCTGTGCGTGTATCGTGCTCTCGACGCTTGCCTACGGTACGGTACACCAACCGACGCTCGCGATCTTTTACGCGGCGATCGCTCTAATGGTCGTCCTGTGGGCGTACGATTGCTATTCCCGTAAGGCGATACGTTACAGCAGTCACATGCTACAGATACCGCTGTATGCAGCTGCGGTATATGGATTTTTTCAGATCATACCGTTCGGCTCATCCGCGGACGTGGCTGGGCTGAGCGCGGTTCCGAGGACGATCTCGGCAGCACCGTTTTTGACCGAGATGAGCTCTCTGCATTTTCTCGCACTAGGGTTTTTCCTTTCGATTGCTCTGATCTACATCGACTCAGCGCGACGGCTTCGCCAAATGGTTGGGCTCGTGGCAATTTTCGGTTTCACCTTCGCGTTTTTCGCGATCCTTCAGTCGGTCCTTTCGCCGACGAAGATCTACGGCATTTTCGAGCGAGCAACACCCTTCGGATCATTTGTTAATCGCCATAACTTTGCCGCGTTCATCGAGATGTCGCTCGCCGTTCCATTGGGCCTAATGCTGACCGGAGCCGTCGAGCGCGACAAAAAGCTCTTGTACATTATCGCGATCGTGCTGATGGGCTCGTCGCTGCTGCTCAGCGGCTCACGCGGCGGGCTGATAGCGATGCTCGCTGCGGTATGCTTGTTGATCGTACTGACGACCAGAGCACGCGGAGCCAAGGCTCTTGCCCTTAAGGCCGCACTTTCGGTCTTAATGCTGGGAGCGGTTGTGGCCGGGGCTGTCTTCGTCGGGGGCGAGACGTCGTTTACTCGAATTGCGGAAACTGCGTCGTCAAACGATATCACGACTGACCGCTCGCACATCTGGTTGGTCACGACAAAGGTAATTGCTGCAAATCTGCCATTAGGAGCGGGCTTCGGTGCATTTGGCCAGGCGTACACGCCATACGACAATTTCAACGGCCTCGAACGTGTCGAACAGGCACACAATGATTACCTGCAGGTCCTGGCGGACGCGGGCATCGTCGGAGTATTGATCGGGGGCATGTTTCTGTTTTTGATCTTTAGCGAGGCCCGCAAAAACTTAAATGTCACCAATGCTTATCGTCGCGGAGTCGCGGTCGGAGCTATTGGCGGGATCTTTGCAGTGCTCGTCCACAGTTTATTTGATTTCGTGCTTCACACTACCGCGGTATCGATAATGTTCCTCACACTCATTGCGATGCTTGTAGCTGCGGGAAGAAAGTTCGCCGACGATGTCCGCGACGAGCACGATCCGCGCTTGCGGCCGCGGCATGCGAGCGTTGCTCCATTCGGGGCGAAAATTTTATAGCGATATCTTGTTGCCTGCGGCCTACGCTGTCGACTGCGAAGAGCGGCGGCGTCCCCCGACCGAGCGGTACATCCAGCCGATAATGCCGTGCGATACGTAAACGACCGATATTGCGAGAAGAGCGTACTGCGAATAGAACCACATCATCATTCCGAACGCGGCTATCAGAACGAGAACGAGAAAGTTGATGCGGACCGCACCTGCCGACTTAAAACTGGAATAACGGATCTTGCTAACCATCAAAACGCCAAGCAGCACGACTAGGGCGTAGATGAGGATGGCGTAATAATGGGACCTGCCGGCCGCAGCATAGATGTTCAGTGGAGCCGGCGAATAATGAACTATCGACGCCAATAGACCGGCGGCAGGCGGGATCGGTAAACCGACAAAATTCTTCTTATCGGTCTTTCCTGCACCTTCCTCCAGCACGTGCGGGCGCATCGCCTGAAGATTAAATCGAGCAAGCCGAAATGCTCCGCACATTAGATACACGAACAAAAGCATCACGCCGACATTGTACGGAACGCTGCCCTCGGCAAAAGTTGGGGCGACAGCCCAGCAAAACATCAGGGCCGTCGGCGCGATGCCGAAGGTTAGAACATCAGCGAGTGAATCGAACTGGACGCCGATCTCGGTAGTCGTGCGCGTCGCCCGAGCAACGCGTCCATCCATTGTGTCGAACAGGATCGCCAAACCCATCGCGATCGCGGCCTGATCAAAATAAACCGCGGCCGATGCGGGATCTATCATGGCCGCGTGAAATCCGCGCACAGACCATAACACGGCCAAAAAGCCCATCGCCACATTTCCCGCAGTAAAAAGCGTCGGGATCGCGTAAAGGCCCTTTTTCAAACCTCGGTGCGGCGGCCGCGTTACGTGTATTTCGTCGTCCATCAATTACTTGTTTAGATGTCTGCCTTAAGTGAGGCTGGAGCTCGTCAAAAGCCGTCCGATGATGGTTTCACCGCCCTTAACGCGATCACCAACCTTTACCTCGAGCTTAACTTCGGATGGCATTAGCAGGTCGGTCCGCGAACTGAACTTGATCAGGCCGAAACGCTGGCCGCGCTCCAAATTATCACCCGTGCGCGGCCAACAGACAATTCGCCGTGCGAGAATGCCGGCGATCTGAGTGCATTTCACGGTCATCTCGGGATTGGTTATCACCAACGTATTACGCTCGTTCACGAAGCTTGCGTTGTTGCTGGTCGCAGGCAGCTTTTTTCCCGGAGTGTATTCGATACTGCCGATAGTACCGCTGATCGGCGAGCGGTTGATATGAACGTCGAGCGGCGAGAGAAAAACACTCACCAACCAGCCCTCATCCATCTCGTCGATCCGCGTCACGCGCCCATCCGCCGCCGAAACAATGATATTCGGTCCCATCGGCGTTTGTCGGTGGGGGTCCCGAAAAAAATACGCCATGAATAGGCAAACGAAAAGAAATACCGCCGCCGGGATCCACCAGTGTATAACGCCAAATCCCACGGCTATAAGCGCGGGAACCAGTATAAACGGGATTCCATCTTTCACCATAAGAGCAATGACCTATACTACACAATCGCGGCCATTTGCTGAAACGCAAAAAAAGCCCGACGTCGGCAAACGTCGGGCATAGAGGAGGATTGCATGAAGAAACCTTAGGTCCGTACTGGATTGTCCTTTGCGAAGCTATAAGCACACCAAGCGGCTATAAGGTGGATTACCCAACCTAATGTTCCCGCGGAGCCGATCCATGAAAAGCCCGTGAGAATTAACCAAATGATGCCAATTATGATGCGGCCATTATATATCTGTCCGATCCCAGGGATCAGGAGACTTAGTATGCCGGCTAGCAAAGGTTGTCGCATCGTCCAAAAAGTGCCTCCGTTATAGTAAACGCTCTCGCCTATTATTAGTTCCAAAATATATCTACCGCCGAAAGAGTGACTATCCACCGAGAATGGCGTGAAGTGCAAGATGGGCAACGAAGAATAGCGCCACACCGGCAAACACCGACAACGACACAGCCGGCTTATTGCCGCCATGGTGATTCACCTCGGGGATCAGGTCGCTGGCCGCGACATACAGAGTGACACCGCCCGCGAGCGGCAATGCGTAGGCGACCGCTCCTTCCACGTTCGAACCGATGACGTAAAACACGAGGACTCCGATCATCGTTGTGGCTCCGATCAGCGACGTCGCCGCCATCACTTCGCGAAATCCTTTTCCCGACGCGAGTATCATCGAACCGATCGTGAAACCCTCGGGGAATTTGTGAAGCAGCACCGCTACAAATACGAGCATCCCTATCTGTGGATCGACCTGCGCGGCCGCTGCGATCGAAACGCCGTCGAAAAACGTGTGGATCAGCATTCCGCCGACAGCCGTGTAAGCTGAGGACGTCGAGATGAGTTCGTCGGCGTGCATTTCCTCGCCGAGGTGAAAATGAGGAGCGATCGTGTGTTCGAAAAATTGTGTGAGCAGATAGCCGCCCATCAGCAGCACCATTGGAAGGAACAATTCTTCCCCGGTGTCCGGATACCTGTTTTGCCAAATCACTACTATCTTCGGCAAGATCTCGAGTATCGTCACCGCGAGCATGAATCCTGCACCGACGGCGAGCAGATACTTTAAGAATCGCTTATAGCTCGAATGCAATTTAGACGGGAAAAGCACGGCGCCGCCTAAAATGTTCGCCAAAGCGGCCGCAAGGCCGAAAATAATTAGCTGGATAAACGCCGAATTCATTGAGGTTTTCGCGGTCGGTTTTATGGTATATCAGTGCTCTTTTATCTGCAAAAAACCTGTTAGTTGGGCCGCTCCGTCCACCCATTCATTATTAAACTAGTGATTAACGATGTTCGTGAAAATACAGCTTGACACCGCATCTACTTCAGGTCTAATATTCTTCGTGGCACCTGATATATCCGCAGTCCGCGGCACTTATCCTTACCTGATAGAAGGCGCATAGTTGTTTAAGCCTTAAGCGCAATGTCAGAGTTTGAAATGGTTCCTATTCTAGGAAACGAAGCTGTAATGGACCGCCGGCAAGCGGCCGCCAACACTGGAGTTTCAAATACTTTCTGTAAATTTAACGGTTCTGTCTTTTGGCGATCGGTTCGGTGGATCAAGCGTGTTGCTTGAAAAGCGTCGGTTCTTTGAACATGCAACAGCAAAAGGCTGATTTCTCTCATGCATCAGTTCTTCGGGCCGAAGTGCTGGGCCTGATCAGCAGGTCGGATAATAAGCTGGTCGTGGACGCGACGCTCGGCCTCGGCGGTCATACGGAAGCGATCCTTGATTGTGACGCAAACGTTACCGTTATCGGCATCGACCAGGACGAGTCGGCTATTGCAGCAGCCCGGGAACGACTGTTCCGATTTGGAAAACGGTTTATCTCCGTCCACGGAAATTTTTCGTCGATCAAGCAGATCATTGAAAATTCACCTCATTGCCGTCCCGATGCGATCATTGCTGATCTTGGGGTTTCGTCGCTGCAGTTCGACGACGCAAGCCGCGGATTCAGTTTTCGCTTCGACGCTCCGCTCGATATGCGGATGGACCCGACTTCGGGCGGGCCGACAGCGGCTGATCTGCTCGAGACGATGAGCGAGACAGAACTCGCCAACGTCATTTACGAGTTCGGCGAAGAAAGGGCATCGCGTCGCATCGCCAAATGGATAGGTGAGCGAAACGACCGCGGCGAGCCGATCCGGACGACGCGTGAACTTGCTGAGTTGGTCGAGCGAGCGGTCAAGAAGGGCCCGAAGGACAAGATCCATCCTGCGACCCGAACCTTTCAAGCCTTGCGGATCGCGGTTAACGGGGAACTGGATATCCTCGAAAGGTTTTTGTCGGACTCCGTCGAATGTTTGAATGTTCAAGGCGTTTTAGCGGTCATCTCGTTCCACAGCCTTGAGGACAGAATAGTTAAACGCACTTTCCAGCGACTCGCGGGAAAATGCGAGTGCCCGCCGCGTATTCCACAATGCGTCTGCGGCGCGGCAAAAGTAGTTGAAATTCTCACGCGAAAGCCGATATTGCCCGGCGAAGACGAATTACGCGAAAACCCGCGGTCTCGAAGTGCAAAATTGCGAGCCTGTAAAAAGCTCGGACATGTTTAGAACGAACCACACCTTTTGGAGGAATACAATGAAGAACGAAACGACCACTATCCAAAGACGCGGCCAGGCCAAATCTCAACTCCCAACGCTAGGCCGATTTAAGGTCTATTCATTGATTTTCGTTTGCCTGCTCGTTGTCGTTTCAGGTTTCTTTTTTGCCGCACGTCAGCATTTTTCCTCAATGGATTACAGCATGCGTAACTCGAAACTGCGTAAACAGCTCGAAGATCTGGAATCCGAAAAGCGTCGCCTGTTGGTTGCTCGTGAGGTTTCGCTCTCGCCCGCCGAGATCAAAAAGGCCTCGCGCAAGATCGGCGTTGATCCTGCTGCCGTGCCGCAATTGGCGTCCGTAAATAAGGATGCAAAGGCCGCCGCTCCGCAGCTCGCATCTGCGAGATCGACGGGCGATGCCCAGCCATCGTACGTGGTTCGAACTTCCTATGTCACGAGTACCGCCGGCCCTGCGGCAGTTGGAACCACCAAACCTGTCACAGTCAATGTTGTTAAAAAAGCCAAGCCCTCGTCGGCGTCCCCCATTTCACATTCTGCTGAATAGGTCCTTTCCCGGATCTGACGATAAAACCTATGGCCACGAGCACCCTACGGAAGAAGTCTCCGAATTCGCGTCAGGTAGTCTTTACGCGGTTCATGTTCATCGTCGCATTCTTTACGATCTGGATGCTCGGGATCGGCGTCCGCCTCGTCCACCTGCAGGTAACGCAGCACGAGTGGTTAACGGCGAGGGCGGCCATCCAACGTGAGGACCATTTTAAGACGAAACTGCTCCGGGGCACGATCTTCGATCGCGACGGACGCATGCTGGCGTCCAGCGTCCGCGCTCAAACGTTATACGCTGACGCGACTGAGATCGACGATACTGAAAAGACCGCCAAATTCCTCGCAAAGGTGCTCAAGATGGACGGAGCCGCCCTCGGAAAGCAGCTCGCGGAGGCTAAAGCTACGAAGAAGCGGTTCATTCCGCTGGTCAAAAAGATCGATCTTGACGTGGCCCAAAAGATCAATAAATCTCTGGAAACCGCCGGCCTTAAAAAGGGCGATCTGCCGAATTACGACGGATTGCATTGGACTGAAGACCAGGTTCGCAAGTATCCGTACGAAACCCTCGGAGCTCAGGTCATCGGATTCAGCAACGCCGAGGACACAGGAATGGGTGGGATCGAACAGTCCATGGACGAGCTACTGCACGGAGCTGTCATCAAAAAGATACAGGAGCGTGACCGGATAGGTCGCGTCTACGACGAGACGATCGAAGTTCGCGAAAAACCGGCCGACGTCGTTCTGACGATCGGGACTAATTTTCAATTCATTGCCGACGAAGCTCTGATGAACGGCGTAAAAGCGGCTAGCGCAAAAGCGGGAATGGCTGTCGTGCTGTCGGTAAAAACAGGCGAGATACTCGCGATGTCCAACTATCCGACCTACGACCCAAACTCCTTTAAGACCGCGACGCCTGAGAGCCTGACCAATCACACGATCCAGAGCACGTATTCCCCGGGTTCGACCTTTAAGCTAGTTACCTACAGCTCGGCACTCGAGAAAAATCTGTTTCGGCCCGACGACATGATCGACGCCGGCAATGGTGCGATCGAGATCGGTAAGCATAGATTTACCGATTCTCATCACATCGGATCGGTGACGTACTCGCAGGCGCTTGCGCACTCGAGCAACGTATGTGCGATCAAGACGGGCCAACGTGTCGGAAAAGACGATTTCTGGTCGATGCTCCAAAAAATGGGGTTTGGCAGCCGAACCGGTGTCGAGCTTCCGGCCGAAACAAGCGGTATCGTACGGTCGCCTGATAAATGGAATGGCGACTCGCTCGCATCGATGTCGATCGGCTATGAAATTGGGGTGACGGCGTTGCAAATGGCAACCGCTTTTGCGACGATAGCTAACGACGGAGTCAAAATTCAGCCGCGAATCATTAAGGAAATCAGAAAACCTGATCAACAGCCTGTTGCTTCGGACCGCCCCGAAAACGTTAGGGTGGCGTCGGTCGAAACGGCTAGAAATATGCGTACGATGCTTCGGCAAGTTGTGCTGACCGGCACGGGAAGACGCGCTCAGCTGAACGGCTACACGTCAGCCGGCAAAACTGGCACTGCGTGGAAGTTCGATCCAAAGACGAAACGCGTCGAGGCCAGCAAGTATGTTTCATCGTTTATCGGCATGGCGCCGGCCGATGATCCTGAGATAGTGATAGCGGTCGTTATCGACGAACCGCAGAGCGGTGCCCGTGACGGCGGAATGGTGGCAGCGCCGGTGTTCAAGGCGATCGCCGACCAGATGCTTCCGATCCTCGGCGTTAAGCCGGACGCGGCGCCGTCGAAGGATACGAATGTTGCTGCCGTAAATATCCCGGAAACGGCTGGTTCAGCAAGTGACAAAGCCGAGGACAAAAAGAAGTCCGACGGCGATGGCAAAGCTCAGGTCCCGGCACGGCCTAAGAACATAGAGCCGCCGAAAGGGGCAAAAGAGGTTAAAAAAGAGGTCAAGAAGGCGACGGTTACCGCTCGAAAGGGCGTCGGTAATACCGTTGCTTATGCCGGTGAAAAGATCAGATCGAAATTGGAGACGTCTGGAGTAACTTGAAACTAGAACAAGCGATCAGGTACATGAACGCGGAAGGACCGCGACTCGACCCCGCACTCGCCCAACGTGATGTCACATCTTTTGTGATCGATTCCCGTGAGGTTAAGGCGGGTGACGTGTTTTTTGCCCTATCGCAGCCAGAGTACAGCGAAAACGGTTTCAACGGCGATTTTGCGGATTCGACCGTTTTTGCCGCTGAGGCACTCAGATCGGGCGCCGCGGCCGCCGTTGTTCGCCGAGATCGATTCGACGAACATCGGGCCGAACTCGAACCTTTTATCGGCAGCCTTATCTTCGCCGACGATGTCATCGCGGCGTTTCAACGGCTTGCTCACGGCGTCTACGCCGAATGGAATAAGCCGGTAGTCGCCATAACCGGCAGCGCCGGCAAGACCACTGCCAAGGAACTGACAGCCCACGTCCTCGACGGCTCGGGCCGAAAGGTCCTTCGTAATATCAAGAATTACAACAATGGGCTCGGGCATCCGCTGACGGTTCTGAAGCTCGCTGCCGACCCGACATACGACGTCGCCGTTCTCGAAATGGGAATGTCGACGCCGCTGAACGAGATCGCACGCCTTTGCCGGATCACGCCGCCGGATGTAGCGGTCGAGCTTAATGTTTTGCCGGTCCACGTCGAGCACCTTGGATCGATCGAGGGTGTTGCCAATGCAAAGGCGGAACTGGTCGAAGGAATGAAAACGGGCGGCACCGCTGTGCTGAACGCCGACGATCCACGCGTCGCGGCGATGGGCAAACTTGCGAAAGGGCCTATAATCACCTACGGCGTCGACCACGCTGCCGATGTAACGGCCTCCAATATTCAGCTTGCTGGATTTGGCAACACACGTTTTACGCTCTCGACACCCGGCGGTTCGGCCGAGGTGAATTTTCTGCTCAACGGCAAACACAATATTCTCAACGCGCTTGCTGCAGCGGCTGTCGGACATTCGTTCGGGATGAGCGTGGACGCCATTGCCGCCAGCCTCAGCAGCGTCAGTGCACCGCCTCAACGCGGCGAGATCATACGGTTTGCTTCGGGCTTTACCGTCATTAACGACTCATATAATTCCAATCCTGACGCCCTACTCTCGATGGTAAGAACGTTGGTCGAAGGCTCGGCTCCGCAGCAGCGAAAGATCGTTGTGGCCGGCGAGATGCTCGAGCTCGGCGACGAGGCTGCGAAGATCCATCGGCACACCGGGCTTGCGATCGCTTCGATGGACGTCGATATTCTCATCGGAGTACGCGGGTTCGCGAGAGATCTGGTCGCGGGAGCCGCGGACGCCGGATTTGAAGACGTTCGGTTCGCAGACTCATCGGAAATGGCGGGCGAAATGCTGGCTGAGCTCGTGGAACGTGGCGATGTCGTGCTCGTAAAAGGCTCGCGAGGCGTTCGGACCGAGAAAGTCATCGAGAGGCTTCAGCAAGAATTTCGTTTGGAGGGCATGGACGCGGCGGCCAATTAACGGCCGAGCCGAAAACAACAGACGATGCTCTACTACATACTCTACGAATGGATCTTTAAGGCATACGGCGCGAATAGCGAATCGTATTTCTACAAGGGCTTGAACGTTTTTCAGTATGTATCGTTTCGCACAGGGCTTGCGACCGTGACGTCGCTGCTGATCTCGCTCTTTTTTGGAAAATATGTGATCCGCAAGCTGACCGAACTAAAGGTCGGCCAGGAGATCCGCGAGGAGCTCTCAGCCGAGCACCAGGCCAAAAAGGGAACGCCGACAATGGGCGGCGTCCTTATCATCGGCTCGGTCATCTTTTCGACGCTAATGTGGGGCAAGCTGGACAGCCTCTTTTTGTGGATCGCGTTGGGCGCCACAACGTGCTTTGCGGCGATTGGTTTTGCGGACGACTATATAAAGATCGTTAAAAAGCGAAGCCTCGGGCTCACGGGCCGGCAAAAGCTCGCCGGCCAGCTCATCACGGCGGTCGGCGTGTGGGCTGTTCTGTATTTTTTCACCAGTTACGAATGGAATCTTAGCATTCCCTTTCTCAAAGCCACGGCGCAGACCGCGATCACGATCATTCCTGCCTGGCTGTATTTGATATTTATCGCGTTCATTCTGTTGGGTGCGTCGAACGCGGTGAACCTGACGGACGGATTGGACGGCCTTGCGTCGAGCGTTACGTTCATTGCGATGTCGGCACTGACGGCGCTGACGTATGTTTCGAGCGACGCTCGGTGGGCCGAGCGGCTCGATCTGACGCATAACCCGATGTCATCCGAATTGACCATCTTTTGCGGAGCGATGGTCGGCGCCAGCCTCGGATTTCTGTGGTACAACTCGCCGCCGGCCGAGGTGTTTATGGGTGATGTCGGTTCGCTTGCGATCGGCGGAGCCCTCGGAACGGTCGCGATCCTGACAAAGCAGGAGTTTCTGCTTCCGTTCATCGGCGGCGTCTTTATTCTCGAGGCTCTGTCGGTAATGCTGCAGGTCTCGTTCTTTAAGTTCACAAAGCGAAGTTCCGGCGTCGGAAAGCGGATATTTCGACAGGCGCCGCTCCACCACCACTTTCAATTGTCGGGGTGGAAGGAACCGAAGATCGTTTTTCGATTCATTATTATCGCGATCCTTTTCTCGTTATTGAGTTTAGCAACGCTGAAGCTGCGTTAGTTTTGTTGTCGATCTGGTTTGACTATGGAGTTGAAGGGTAGAAAATCACTAGTGCTCGGAGCCGGAAAGTCTGGTGTCGAAGCAGCCAAATTCCTCGCCTCACACGGTGCCGTGGTCGCCCTGCACGACAAGCGCGAGATCGACGCGTGGTCCGAGGCCGCCCGCGGACTCAAGGCCTCGCACGGTGTCGGAACCATTTCCGGCGATCTGCCTTCGTGGCTGCTCGATCAGATCGATCTCGTAGTGATCTCGCCGGGTGTCCCGACGAACACGATCCCTGCTCGCTACGTCGACCGGAAGGACGGCGAAGTGATCGGCGAGGTCGAGCTGGCATACCGCTTTATGAAAGGCCGTATCATCGGGATCACAGGCTCGAATGGAAAGACCACGACAACGACTCTTATTGGCGAATTGCTCCGAAATGGCGGCATTACGACACAGGTTGGCGGCAATATCGGCACGCCGCTCTTGAGCCTTGCAGGTTCGTCGACGGATGAAACGTGGACGGTCGCCGAGCTCTCAAGCTTTCAGCTTGAGACCATCAAGGATTTTCGGGCCGACATCGCGCTGTGCCTCAACGTGACGCCGAATCATCTTGATCGTTACGAAAATTTTCTCGATTATGCGGCGGCAAAGCACCGCATTTTCATGAATCAAACCGCCGAGAACGTCGCAATTCTCAATGCTGACGACGAGATCACGGCGAAATGGGCGAACGGGCTAAGGGCGAACGTCGTGTTCTTCAGCGTAGATCGGGAGCTCGATGAAGGCCTATTCCTCCGCGGTCGCGAATTGGTTTGCCGTTCAAGCGGCAAGGAAAAGGTATTGACGACCCGCGACGAGATCTTTTTGCGTGGGCTTCACAATGTCGAGAATGTCCTTGCCGCACTGGCCGCGGGTTTGGCTGCGGGAGCGTCGCCCGAATCCATGCGGCAGACGATCGCGGACTTCAAAGGTGTCGAGCATCGCATCGAGTTCGTGGCCAGGCTCGACGGTGTTAGTTTTTACAACGATTCCAAGGCGACTTCGGTCGACGCGACGTCGAAAGCGCTTGAGGCTCTCAGCGATGGCGACGGCAGGACCGTTTTGATCCTCGGCGGCCGCGGCAAAAATGCTCCGTACGCGCCGCTCGTGCCGTTGATCGAGAGTTCGGTCCGCACGCTCGTACTGATCGGTGAGGACGCCGACAATATCGAATCGCAATTGAGCGGCCACGCCGACATAATTCGGGCGGATTCGTTGAAAGACGCGGTCGAGAAAAGCTTTGCGTCCGCTCTGTCGGGCGATGCGGTCCTGTTGGCTCCGGCGTGTGCGAGTTTTGATATGTTTAGCAGTTTCGAAGAGCGCGGACGCGAATTTAAGGCGGAGGTTGCCAAGCTCAAGGCTCGTTCGGCCGCGGTTTAGTTCAAATGGCTGTTACAAAACGCACAGATTGGTTCATGTTCGTGATCGCCGCCGGCCTGGCGCTCTTCGGCGCCCTGATGGTATACAGTGCATCGGCGATGATGTCGATGAAGGAATCGGCGGAAAACAGTCAATTCACATACTTTTTCAAGCAGCTGATCTTTGTGCTGCTCGGGATCGCTGCGATGTGGATCGTAAGCCGGATCGACTATCACATTTTCAACAATGGCTACGTGATCGCAGCAATTCTGATCATCTCGTCGCTGGCTCTAATGTCCGTATTCGCGTTTTCGCCCATCAATGGAGCCCGGCGATGGATCAGGATGGGCGGGCTCTCGTTCCAGCCGTCCGAACTTGCGAAGGTCGCACTTCCAATGTTCCTGGCTTGGTTCCTGACCCGCAATGAGAAAACTGTCACCGAACTAAAGTCGACGGTGATGCCGGCGCTTGCCGGACTCGCGCTTTTGGCGGGACTTGTCATGTTGGAAAAAGACCTTGGCACGACGATCGTCCTGTGTGCGATCTTTTCGACGGTCTATTTCGCCGCCGGTGCCCGACTCATGCACATCGCTTCGGTCGGGGCGGCAATGATCGTTATCGGCATTGGTGCGATCGCACTTGCGCCCTGGCGTGTGCAGCGAATACTCGCTTTTCTTGATCCTTATAAATACGCGGACGACCAGAGCTATCAGGTGATCCAGTCGCTTTACGCGATCGGCTCCGGCGGTATTTTGGGCGAAGGGTACGCACAAGGGCAGCAGAAGCTATTCTATTTGCCTTACCCGTATTCGGATTTTATCTTTTCGGTCGTCGGCGAAGAGCTTGGACTGATAGGCACGCTAGCCGTGGTCATCGCGTTCGGCCTTTTGCTGTGGCGCGGCACCAAAGCAGCGATGAACGCTCCGGATCGATTCGGTATGCTTCTCGGAATTGGATTGATAACCGGCATTATCGCTCAGGCACTTTTTAACATCAGCGTCGTCATATCGATCCTGCCTGCAAAGGGCATCCCGCTGCCGTTTATCTCGTACGGCGGATCATCGGTCGTGGTGACTTTGGTGGGCGTTGGGGTCTTGCTGAGTATTTCGCGCTTTAGTTCGACAGCGGCCGCTGAAAAACCGTCGCCGGCTCGTCGCACTTACGCTCGCAGGACGGCACGAAAGCCGTCGTCGGCGTAGCAGCGTTAGTTGATTATAATGAAGGTATTGATCGCAGCCGGCGGGACCGGCGGACACATTTATCCGGGCATTGCGGTTGCCAAGGAGATCCTCGAACGTGACCCGTCGTCCGAGGTGCTCTTCGTCGGAACATCTCGTGGCCTGGAAACGCGTCTGGTACCGGACAACGGATTTCAGCTTTCGCTGATCCATAGCGTCGGGCTCAAGAACGTCGGATTTGCCGGCAAGATGAAGGGGCTCGCGATCCTGCCGCAGAGCTTTTTCGAAGCGAGGCGTATTCTCCGCGAGTTCGATCCGGATGTGGTCGTCGGAGCGGGCGGTTACGTTTCGGGGCCGATGTTGATGACGGCGAGGTTTATGCGGTTTCCGACGCTTGTGATGGATTCGAATGCGATCCCGGGATTTACCAATCGGCGGCTCGCGAGATTCGTCGACAGGGCGGCCCTCACGTTCGAGGAAGCGTTGCCATACTTCGGCGGCAAGGGCGTCGTGACCGGCAACCCGGTGAGAAGCGAGTTTTTTGATATTCCTTCGCGTGAGGCCGTGCCGCCGGTGCGAATATTGATATTTGGCGGATCGCAGGGTGCGAGGGCGATAAACAAGGCGATGGTTGCGGCCCTGCCATTTCTCACGGAAACAGAGATCGATTTTCGCATCACGCACCAGACCGGCGAAGCGGATCTCGAGGACGTCCGCGGCGGATACGCCGCAAACGCGTTGGAGGCCGATATTCGTGCCTATATTTCTAATATGGTCGAGGAATTTGAACGGACAGATCTGATCATTAGCCGTGCAGGAGCGACCACCTGCGCCGAAATTGCTGCGGCCGGAAAGGCGTCGATCATGATCCCGCTGCCGACAGCGGCCGATGATCACCAGCGGCGAAATGCCGAGGCGATGCAAAAACACGGATCGGTTCGCGTGCTCCTTCAGTCCGAATTGAGCGGTGAGACGCTCGCCGCCCAGCTCATCGAGCTGATCAGCGATCCGGAAAAGATCGCGGCGATGGGCTCAGCAGCCAGGACGCTAGGGCGGCCAGATGCGGCAACCGCGACCGTTGACCTTGTCGAGACGCTTGTAAAAAGATAGATATGACTATGTTTCGTCACGTTAAGAATATTCACTTTATCGGAGTCGGTGGTATCGGAATGAGCGGCATCGCCGAGGTCCTGTGCAATCTAGGCTTTTCGGTGACGGGTTCCGATATCAAAAAATCGAAAAATACAGATCGGCTCGAGACACTTTTCGACATGACGATCACTGAGGGACATTCAGCTGAAAACGTCGGCGGAGCTGAGGTCGTTGTGTATTCATCTGCCGTGAAAGACGACAATCCGGAGGTGGCCGAGGCCAAGCGGCGTTCTATTCCGGTCATTCCGCGGGCGGAAATGCTGGCTGAGCTGATGACGCTCAAGCCATACGCGGTCGCGGTTTCAGGAACTCACGGCAAAACGTCGACCACGTCCATGGTGGCTACAATTCTCGGCCACGCAGGCATCGATCCGACCACGATCGTCGGCGGCGTCGTCGACACGCTCGGTTCGAATGCCAGACTCGGGCAGTCCGAGTGGTTCGTCACCGAGGCCGACGAGAGCGACCGTTCTTTCCTGATGCTATATCCGACGATCGCCGTGGTTACGAACATCGACAAGGAACACATGGAGTCGTACAAAGGAATGGACGATGTCGTCCAGTGCTTTACTGACTTTGTGAATAAAGTGCCGTTCTACGGAGCCGCGATAATCTGTCTTGACGATCCGAACGTTCAGCTCCTGATCCCGAATATCAAGCGCCGCCGCGTGACCTACGGCATGACCGCCCAGGCGGACATTTCGGCACACGATATCCGTTACGACGACAATTTTGGCTCGACCTTCTCGGTTTGGCGCGGCGACGAAGTGCTCGGTGAAATGCATTTGCCGGTGCCCGGGAAGCATAATGTTTACAACGCCCTCGCCGCCACGGCGGTCGCTCTCGAGATGGACGTGCCGTTCGCTAAGGTTGCTGAGGCTTTCGTTAATTTTAAGAACGCGAACCGCCGTTTTCAATTCAAGGGAGCCGGCCGCGGGATCACCGTGGTCGACGATTACGGCCATCATCCGACCGAGATCCTCGCGACGCTTTCGGCCGCACGAAACAGTTCGGGCGGCATGCGCAATGTCGTTATATTTCAGCCGCATCGTTTTTCACGTACGCAGGAGCTGATGGACGAGTTCGTCGTCGCATTTAATAACGCCGACGTGCTCTACGTGCTCGACATTTATGCCGCGAGCGAGCAGCCGATCGAAGGCGTCACGGCTGAGATCCTTACCGAAAATATAAGGAAATACGGCCACAAGAACGCTCATTTTATTGGCGATATCGAAACCGCGACAGAGCGGGTCCTGCCCGACCTGCAGGCAGGCGATCTGGTGATCACATTGGGCGCAGGCAGCGTAACCAGGCTTTCGGACGAAATTGCAGAGGCATTAAGCAAGTAAAGCTTCGCATTTACAATATTTTATGGCTAAGGCAAAAAAGGCGGCGCCAAGACGCAAATCCCCGACACGAACACGTTCGCAGTCGGTGCGCAGCATGAGAAAACAAGCGACCGTTCAGAAATACGGCCGCTTGGTCGTCCCAACTATAATCGCGGTATGCCTGCTTGGCGGCATCGCGTTTTTCGGCATGATGGGTTATCGAACGGCGTCGGCATCGAATTTTTTTGCCGTTCGCAGTGTCGATGTCCGCGGCGTCGACCGGGCACCCGGCGACGATATTAAAAAGATCGTGCTCGCGAATACCGAAAAGACGGGCGTATGGCTGGCCGACCTTCCTACTCTTCGTGAAAAGATCGAAAAGTTGCCTTTTGTTAAGACAGCCGCCGTCTCGATGGCGTTGCCGTCGGGCATTCGCGTCAATGTCCTCGAACGCGTTCCGGCCGCGATCGTCAGGCTTTCATCCGGCGACTTTCTGGTCGACGCCGACGGCGTCGTCCTCGCACCGGCGACCAAGCCCGAGCCAAGCATTCCGTTCGTAATGCGTGGATGGGACGAGGCAAAGACGGAAAAGGCTCCGGCCGAAAATCTACTGCGGATCAAGATGTATCGAAAGATGCTCGAGGAATGGCGAGATTTCGGCATCGCCGATCGCGTAAAGGAAGTGAATCTCGCGGACACCCGCGATCCTCAGGCAGTGGTAGTAGATTCGGGCCGGCCGATCAATATCACATTGGCACGGGATAATCTGGCGAAAAGCCTGAAATCCGCGATCGAAGCTGTTGCCGGCAAAGGCGAAAAGGTCAAAGCGGTGAATGCTGAAAGCGTTTCGCCGGTGCTCGAATATTTAGGGAATTAGTAAGATGACAAACGAGATCCACGCTGTTGGTCTGGACGTCGGAACGAGTAAGGTCCGATGTGTGATCGGCGAACTCGCCGATGACGGCAAGATGAACATTATTGGAATTGGCGAATCCGAATCAAAGGGGCTTCGCCGCGGCATCGTAACGTCCGCGGAGGCAGTCTCGGAATCTATCCGCAAGGCCGTCGCCGAGGCCGAACGCGTCGCGGGAATTGAGGTCAGTTCGGCGACTGTCAATCTTTCGGGCGAGCACTTTAAGGGCGAAAACAAGAACGGCGTCGTCGCGGTCGCCGGGCCCGAGAAAGAGATCACCGAAGAGGACGCCGATCGCGCGATCGAATCCGCCTGTGCGATGCCGCTCCCGCCGGGCTGGGACATCGTCAATCGCGTTCCGCAGGAATTTATAATCGACGGCCAGGACGGTATCACAGAACCGGTCGGAATGAGCGGGTCGCGGCTCGAGGCTCTCGTCCACGTCGTCATCAGCCCGAGCGCGGCAAGGCAAAATCTGGTCAAGGCAGTTCGGCGTGCGGGCCTCGACGTCGAGCAGACACTGCTCGAACCACTTGCCGCTGCCGCGAGTACGCTGAGCGACGACGACCGCGAATATGGCTGTGCGATCGTGAATATTGGCTCTGAGATAACGAGCCTGATGATCTTTGGTCGCGGTTCAGTCCAGCACACTGCGGTGTTTCCGTTTGGCAGCATGCACTTTACCAAGGACATCGCCGTAGGTTTACGCGTTTCAATTCCAGAGGCTAATAAGATAAAGCACGCCTTTGGATGCGTCGCGTCGTTCCTGCTCAGTGATGACGAACGCACCGAGATGATCGAGATCCAGCCTGTCGGACGGAGCGAGACTCGCGGGCTTTCAAAGGAGATACTCTGCGACATAATGCAGCCGCGTGCGGTCGAGCTGCTCCAGCACATCGCCCGCGAAGTAAATGCTGCACGCGCACAGATCTCCGGCGGTGTCATTATGACCGGCGGCGGATCGCTTGTCCGTGGAATGTGCGAGCTTGCCGAGCAGGTCTTTGACGCTCCGACGCGGCTAGGTTTCGTTGAACAAGAATACTTTGGCGGCCTCGTGGAAAAGGTGCAGAGCCCGGCTTGGGCGACCGCTAACGGGTTGGCATTGACGTCAATGAAAAGTCATCTACACGCCACAGGCGGCACGGGCCGCGGCCCGGTTCGCAAGGTGGCGGAATTCTTTGAAAATATTCGCGATAAATTTAGGTAATCGAGTCGTATCGACTAGATTTTCATCGCAAAAACTTGTATGCTCATACGCCGAAGGCACAAGATATAGATAAATTCAGCCAAAAGCCGAAAAGCATCATCCCGATCATATTTTTACCCGATCTAAACGCTTGCGACAGCCATGGAAGAACTAAAAATGAGCAGTAATGGAATAAAAATGTTTATTGACGAGCCCCCGATCACAGGAGCCAGGATCAAGGTCATCGGCGTTGGCGGCGGTGGCGGAAACGCGGTCAATCGTATGATCGAGGCCGGCATAAAAGGCGTCGAATTCATTGTGGCCAATACGGACCTGCAAGCGCTCAACGCGTCGAAGGCACCTATGAAGATCCAACTCGGCAGCGAGTCAACGCGCGGCCTCGGCGCCGGTTCAAATCCTGAGGTCGGCCGTCAGGCAGCTCTCGAGGACCACAAAAAACTGCTGGATGTGCTTGAGGGTTCCGACATGGTCTTTGTGACCGCTGGTTTGGGCGGAGGAACCGGGACCGGAGCCGCACCGGTCGTGGCGTCGCTGGCTGTTGAGCTCGGGGCGTTGACCGTGGCGATCGTGACCAAGCCCTTTGGCGTTGAGGGTAAACGGCGAATGGAACAGGCCGAGACCGGGCTCGCGGAGCTTCGCGGCGTCGTTGATACGCTCATCACGATCCCAAACTCGAAACTGCGTGAGGTCGAAGAAAAGATCACTATTCTCGACGCGTTCAAACGTGCCGACGATGTACTTCTCCAGGCAGTTCGCGGCATTACGGAGCTGATCATCACGCCGGGAATCATCAATCTCGATTTCGCCGACGTGACCACAGTGATGCGCGGCAAGGGCGTCGCACTTATGGGAATCGGTACGGGCGAGGGTGAGGACGCGGCGTCCAAAGCAATGCGTGCCGCGCTCGACTACAAGCTGCTCGAAGAGAATTCGATCAAGGGTGCCAAGGCGGCACTCATCAATGTCACCGGCGGGCCGACGATGGTGCTCGGCGAAATTGAGGACGCGATCGGCATGATCGAGGCCGAGGCCGATGACAACGCCGACATCATCTGGGGCAGCGTGATCCGCGAGGATATGGGAGACGAGATCCGTATCACGGTGATCGCGACCGGCTTCGACAGCCAGTCGGCAACCGCCGCGATCCCTCAGCCGAGGATGGCCGAGGCCGTCGCTGTCGCTTCGACGCGAATTCCTTTTACGGCGGGCGACATCAATCCGGCCGAGGATTTCGAGGAGCCGACGTTTCGCCGCCGACAGGCTGATTAGAGAAATTTAACGAGATGGCGACTGAGAATTTACGCCGCCGTCCCGTGGTCGGCATAACGATGGGCGACGCCGCGGGGATCGGCCCCGAGGTTGTGCTAAAGGCGTTGGCTGACGACGCGCTGAGACATCAATTAACTATTAAGATCATCGGCGACGAGGCGCATCTGCGGCACGTCGCCGATTCTATTGGCCTGAGCGACGTAATCGATCAGGTCGAGGTCGTCGATCTCAAAAATCTTCCCGAGCATATCCTGATGGGTGTCGACGCCGTCGAGACAGGAAAGGCGTCCGCCGAATACATTGTAAAGGCCGTCGATCTTTGGCGAGCCGGTGAGATCGACGCCATTGCGACCGCTCCGATCAGCAAAAAAGCAATTGCTCTCGGCGGATACGATTTTCCCGGCCACACGGAATTTCTGGCACAGCTCACGGAAACTAAACAGTTCGCCATGAGCTTTTTTGCGGACGAGCTCCGCGTCATTCTACTCTCGACCCATCTCGCCCTGCGTGAGGCGATCGACCTCGTCGAGACGGACAAGCTAGTCAAACTCATCGATTTCGCCGATCGACAGCTCGATCGATTGCTCGGCCGCAAGATCAAGCTCGCGATCGCCGGTCTCAATCCGCATGCTTCGGAAGGCGGTATGTTCGGCCGCGAAGAGATCGACGAGATCATTCCCGCGGTCGATCAATGCCAGAAACTGGGCATCGATATTTCAGGCCCGTTTTCGCCGGACACAATATTTTTGCGTTGCGCAAAAGGCGAGTTTGATGCTGTCATTGCACTTTATCACGATCAGGCCACGATCCCTGTCAAAGCGATCTCGTTCAATTCGGGCGTTAATGTTACGCTCGGCCTGCCGCTCGTTCGCACATCGGTCGACCATGGCACTGCCTTTGCGATCGCTGGTAAGGGCGTTGCCGAGTCGTCCAGCATGGCCGCCGCGATAAAGCTCGCCGGTGAATTGGTCCTCTCAAAGTGACACCTGCCGACAATTTGTTAAAATAAAAAGTTCGATCTCGAATTGACGGCCGATCTACCAACTGCATGACAAAAAAGATCTTACTGGCAGACGATTCGCCGACCATCCGCAAGGTCGTCGAGCTGACGTTTGCCGATGAGGGCATTGAGGTTCATTCCGTTCCCGACGGCGACGCGGCGATGGTCAAATTCGTTCAGATCGAACCCGACATGGTCATCGCTGACGTGAACATGCCGGGGATGACGGGATACCGTCTCTGCGAAATGATCAAGCAGGACGAGACGACACATCATATTCCGGTTATCCTGCTGGTTGGTTCGTTCGAACCATTCGATCCCGGCGAAGCGTCGCGCGTCGGGTCAAACTATTATTTTACCAAGCCATTTCGATCGATCCGCGAACTGGTCGACAAGGTGCATGAGTGTCTGGAAATAGGCGGGTCAGCACCGATCGATGATAGCTCGGATATCGATGGCCTCTATAACGACAGCCTTGCGAACACGGCCGACGCGGAGGGGCCAGAGGACGAGGCTGCGGTTTTCGGGGTTCATTCAGAAACAGACGAAGAGCCTCGGCTCGATGAGACGAACCATTTTGATGACGGTCCAACGCTCGACGAGATACTTCAGGAAACACCGTCAAACGGAAAGCCGGAGACGCAGTTTCTGGAAGTGCTACCTCCGGAAACGTTTTCACCTTTGTCCGGGACTGAACCCGGCGAAGACATTGACGTCGATCACAGCGGCCAATCTCTTAACGACGCGGCCGATGACTCCCATTCAAGCGGCCCGTTGGATACGAGCGAGATCGACATCCATACGACCTTTGACGAGACCGAGAGCGACTTTCATTCAGAGGACGCAGATCTCCTCGACCTCGAACTTCCGGCCGCGAGCGAAACGGACGCTGAGCAGCCCGATAGCGGCGAGAGCGAATCGTACCGCAGCGAATTTGGACCCGACAGCGACGCTCTCGGCGACACAGACGTCGAGACCGGTGAGGAGCCCGACTTCTTTGCCGTTGATGACGCGGCTGCCGCAGCTGCCTCGGCTGACGAGAGTCTTGTGGGGCCAGATCTAAGTTCGCCCTGGGAGCAGCCGGTGGCCGAGCCGGAAAGCTCGATCCTGCCGGAGCTGCATAATGCCACGGAGCTTGGCGATGCAGGGATGGACGATGAGATCATCGAGGCCGTTCACCCGAACGCTGGCCCCGAGACCGTCGCCACGCCTGCTCCAGAGCCAATAAAACAGCTCGAACCCGCTTGGCAGCCTATCGACCCGTTTCACGAGCGCGTCGCTGGTATCGGATCTTTCGCCGGCGGCGAACATTCCACCGAGACTGCTCCGTCAGAAATGCCGTTCCCCGGATCCGGCGGCTTAGGAGACCCGTCAGCACAGACGACACCTGAACTGGCGACTGCATCGAGCTCCTCCGACGTTCCGAGCCTCGGCTCGCACGTAACACCCGAACTGATCGAATCGATCGTCGCCAGCGTGCTCGAAAAAATGTCCGACCGTGCCGTCCGCGATGCCGCGCAAGAGGCAGTACCAAGGATCGCCGAAAAGCTCATCCGCGAAGCTCTCGTCGACGATAAAAAGGCCTGATAGCCGCGTCCGGCAGCAACGTATCTTGAGCGGTTAGTTTTTCTCCGAGCGATGAAAACTAACCGCTTTTCGTTTAGAATAAAGCTTTTATTTCACACACATATGGAACTCGCAAAGGCATACGACCCGAAAGCGGCCGAGGAAGATCACTACAAACGCTGGGAAGAGAACGGCTTTTTCGCGCCCGAGATCAATCAGGACCCGAAAGCGGTCAAGTTCTCGATCGTCATCCCGCCGCCAAATGTAACCGGCCGCCTGCACATGGGCCACGCGCTTCAGCACACGTTGATGGACGCCTTGACGCGTTGGAAACGCATGCAGGGCTTTCGCACGCTATGGCTGCCGGGAACCGACCATGCCGGAATTTCCGTACAGCGAAAGGTCGTCGAGCAGCTGAAAAAAGACGAGCACAAGAAACCCGCCGACATCGGCCGCGAAGAGTTTGTCCGCCGCGCATGGGCGTGGAAAGAGCAGTACGGAAATACGATCACCGAGCAAATGCGGCGCGAAGGTGCGTCCGTCGATTGGTCGCGGCATCGTTTCACCATGGACCCCGACCTGTCGCGGGCCGTTCGAAATGTCTTTTGCACGCTGTACGACGAAGGCTGGATCTATCGCGGCCTGCGGATCGTCAATTGGTGTCCGAAGGACCGGACCGTTCTATCCGATCTCGAAGTTAAAGAAGAAACGAAAAAGGATGGAAAACTTACATATTTAAAATATCCGGTCAAGGACAGTGATCGCACCGTTACAGTGGCGACGACGCGGCCGGAAACCATGCTCGGCGACACCGCGGTGGCCGTAAATCCATCCGACGCGCGGTACCAGGACCTGATCGGCAAAACTATCCTGCTGCCGCTGACCGATCGCGAGATACCGATCATCGCGGACGAATACGTCGACGCCGAGTTTGGTACCGGAGCCGTCAAGATCACGCCGGCACACGACCCTAACGATTATCAAATTGGCCAGCGTCACGATCTGCCTCAGCTTCTGATCATGAACGACGACGCGACGATGAACGCCGCGGCCGGGCCGGATTTCGAGGGTCTCGACCGCTTTGTTGCCCGTGCTAAGGTCGTCGAGCGATTCACAGAGCTCGGGCTGCTCGAAAAGGTCGACGACTATGGGATCACGCTCCCCATCTGTGAGCGGTGCAAGACCATCGTCGAGCCGATTCTCTCGGATCAGTGGTTCGTCAAGATGGATGAAATGCGCGACATGGCGTTAGAACTTGCCCGCGAAAAGGTGCCTCATTTTTCGCCCGAGGTCCCGCATCAAAAGGTCTACACGACGTGGCTCGATAACCTCAAGGACTGGACCATCTCGCGCCAACTCTGGTGGGGCCATCAAATACCGGCTTGGTACGACGCGGACGGAAATGTTTTCGTCGCACGGACCGAGGAAGAGGCTCGCGAAAAGGCGGGCGGCAGGGAGTTGACGCAGGACAGCGACGTGCTCGACACCTGGTTTTCGAGCGGACTATGGGCTTTTAGTACTTTCGGATGGAGCGGGGACACTCCTGTCCGCGGCGATGCGGACAAGAGTGTCCGCGCTCCGTCGGACCTCGACACATTTCTGCCGACGGACGTTCTCGTGACGGGCCGCGACATTATCTTTTTATGGGTGTCGCGAATGATGATGCTCACGAAGAAGTTTGTTAACAAGGTCGCTTTCGATGATGTCGTCGTGACCGGCACCGTGCTCGGCAAGGACGGCAAGCCGATGTCCAAAACGCGGGGCAACGGCGTCGATCCGCTCGAGATGTTCGATAAATTCGGCGTCGATGCGACCCGCATCTATCTCGCCTCGATCGCGACCGGAGCCGACATCAAATGGAACGATATCGGCCTCGAGACCTATCGCAATTTTGCCAACAAGATCTGGAACGCAACCCGTTTTTGCCTGATGAACGCGGACAATTCCGATGTTTATGCATCGTCGGATGAGGTCGCGGGCGGCTCGCAGTTTATCGCCGATGCCGAGCAAACTATTGCCGACCGCTGGATCATTTCGCGTTTGAGCAAAACCGCATTCGCGGTGAACAAGGCACTCGATACGTATCAATTTCATGAGGCCGTCTCGCTGCTTTACCACTTTTTTTGGGACGATTTTTGCGATTGGTACATCGAGCTTAAAAAAGATCAGATCACCTCGGGCGATGTCGCCGCCAATACTCGCATTGTTTGGATCCTCGACATGGCGTTGAGAATGCTGCATCCGTTCATGCCGTATCTGACCGAAGAGCTTTGGCTAAAACTGCCCGGTTCATCGAGCCATCTTCACAACGTCGCGTATTCTGAGGCCCCTGCGACCATCATGCTCGCCGATTTTCCGCTCGGTGATGCGAAACTGTTTGACGATGCCGCCGAGTCCGAAATGGCTTCTGTGATCGATCTGATCAAAAAGGTGCGCAACATCCGAGCCGAAATGAACATCTCGACCGCGATCAAGTTCACTGTGCATATCGCCGCCGCGGCTGATGTTCAGGAAGTGTTTCGTGCGAACGAGGCGCAGATCCTTAAATTGGCAAAGGCAGAAAGACTCGTCATCACCGACGCTCTCGATGTCCCGCGTGCCTCGGCAAAGGCAGTTACCAACGACGCCGAGATCGCCGTTCCGCTCGAAGGGCTGATCGATTTCGACGTCGAACGAACTCGTCTCTGCAATCAGATCGCCAAACTCACGGACGAGAAGACACGCCTCGACGGCCAGCTTTCCAACTCGAACTTCGTCGACAAAGCTCCGGCAGAGAAGGTGCAAGAGCTCCGCGGGCGGCAAGAGGAGCTCGCGGATCAGGTTGAGACGCTGCAAAAAAATATCGAATCATTAAACTAAAATGAAATTTACTCTATCAATATTCATTTTGATCTTTCTCGAGCTTGCAGCATTTCAGACTTCTACGTGTGCTCAGGGTAAAAAGATCGCGGAATCAGACCTCAAATAAAGTGATCGGAGCTAGGTTGTTTGAGTTGTTGCATGTATCGAACACTGTTGCATAGCCGCGTTTTCGTGTTATAATTTTTGTGGATTAGATCTTTGAATGAGGTCCAGCAAGATAATGACGAAAGTCTCGGCTGCGAAGATCAAGCCAATGAGAAGGCTAATGCCTGCCGAAATCGTCAACTGTTTAAACTGGTTTGTCAAAATCGTTCCATTTAGCATACATTAAAGCGTTAACGGAACGATTTGCTGGTTAACCCAAGTGCTGTCAACAGTTAGGCCGTTCCATTTAGCTCTATCTAAATGGAACGGCCTGCCTTTCAAGACGTTCCCGGATGCTCGACGAAATTAGTGGGAAAGTGGGACAAAACTAGAAAAGTGCAATGAGCTCAGTCATTTAGACTGTCCCACCTTCTGTCCCACTTGAAGTCACATTGGGACAGGCGGCCTGTGGAAAACTTTTGAATTGTGCCTCGCGGCGTAAAAAAAAGCGGACCGCTTTTCAGCGATCCGCTCTCCGTTCGGTCCGATCGAATGTGGACTAATTATCGTCGTCTTTATCTTTATCTGACGATTTTGATTTGTCGTCGCTTGTGTCCGAAGTGGTCTTGGCCGCCGGGGCGGCGGAGCCCTCAATAGTGATATCTGCGGATTTGCTGTCTTTCTTTTCGCCCTTATCGTCGAGCATTTCGGCGTTAAGCGTGAACTTGCCGCTGGGAATCCCGGCCGGAATGGGCAAGCTATATTGTGCGGTGCCCGCGGACGGCAGATCGACCTTCACCTCGCTGCCCTTAACGGTCTCGCCCTTCTTCGCGGCGACCGAGTCGGCATCGGCCACGAGGTAAAAGCGGGTGGTCGTCTTTCCGCCGGCGTTCGAAATGACCGCGTTAGCGTAGATCGTGTCACCGGCCTTGAATGTACTGGCTTCCTGCTTGCCGTCTTTGTCCTTGGAGGTTTTGAAACTGCTCATATTTGCAGTTGAAAAGTTACATGCGATGGCGGCTATAGCCAATACCGCCGAAACGATGAGAAGGGTATTTCTATTCTTCACGGATCTGTTCTCCTGGTGGTCGAAAGTTTGAATATTCTATTTACGAGTTAGGGAATTTCGAGAGGATAACGCGGCTGTGGTCCAATGTCAACGCACGGGAGACGCCCGTCAAAGGGAATTACGAGGGTGGTATGCTGGCTTGCGGGAATAAAACTTAGTGGTGATAATCAGATACATATGAATTGGCTCGAAAATGGTGAGATCTTGGCGAGTATCGGCGACTTTCTTGCCGAAGACATTGGCCGCGGCGACATTACGACGATCGCGACAGTACCGCCCGACACGCGCGGCAGCGGGCGGTTTTTGGCGAAGGAATATCTAGTGCTTTGCGGCCTCGATGTGGCTGAGGCGGTATTTTTTCAGCTCGATCCGGACAGCAGCGAGATCGAGTCGAGCTACAACGAAGGCGACGAGATCGAAGAGGGCACGGTTTTTGCCACGCTCAAGGGCTACGCGGACGTGCTGCTCGTCGGCGAACGGACCGCGCTAAACCTGATCCAGCGGCTTTCGGGCATAGCCACTCTGACGCGGCAGTATGTTAAGGCCGTCGAGGGCACCAATGCCTCGATCGTTGATACCCGAAAGACGACGCCCGGCCTGCGGATGCTCGAGAAATATGCGGTGACGATCGGCGGCGGCAAGAATCATCGGATGGGTCTCGACGACGGCGTTTTGATCAAGGACAACCACATCGCGCTTGCGGGCGGCATAACCGCCGCAGTTCAAGCGGCCAAATACAAGGTCGGCCACCTTCACAAGATCGAGGTCGAGATCAGCAATTGGGCGCAGCTTCGCGAAGCAATGCTGGCTGGGGCCGAGATCGTGATGCTCGATAACCAGACGCCGGAGGAGACCGCAAAGCTGGTTGGGATGGCCCGCGATATTAATCCGGCCGTTCTCATCGAGGCCTCGGGCGGTATGGATCTTGACCGTGTCCGCTCATACGCCGAAGCAGGCGTTGACCTGATATCTGTCGGACGTTTAACTCACTCGGCCCGGGCCGTGGATATATCGTTCAAGATCCAGGTCGCGTGAGTGAAGAGTGGTACGACGTAGGTATGACCTAATTGACCTCATTGCCGCTTTCGATGATCGCAACTTCGGGAGCGGGTTCGCTGGTGAGTGCGAGCATCTCATGGTCGGGCCGCGCAATTGGGAGAAAGTGGATGACTAGAGTTGAGAGGATGAGGGCGATCGTGGAGACGATGCCTGCTTCGATACCGTAGGTTGTGCCGGTGAGCCAGGCCGGGCCTTTGTCGATCTCTTTCAGGAACGGTGAAGTCGAGATAGAAGTTAGCCCGCTGACCTCGATACCGAAAAATGAGCCCTGCATCCAGTTCCACATCAGATGCATTCCCCAGACGAACCATAGATCGCGGGTTTTGAGATAAGCGATACTGAACCAGATGCCTGCAAGAATTGTATTGATAGTCGAAAAAACGGTAGCTCCGGGATTGCCCAGATGCACGGCACCGAAGAATATCGAGGTCAGCAAGATCGCCAGCCACGCGAGGCCCGCACGTGAAAAGGTCTGGAGGACGTAGCCGCGGAACAGGGCTTCTTCAAATGCAGCAGCCACCGCGAAAACCAGGAAGGACATGGCGAGGGAAGTGACGATGGCCGTGGTGCCCGCGTCCGCGTCATAATTAAATTTGAGCCCGCCGAATGCCGCGGCGATCGCCACGCCAAATGAAAGCGTCGCGGCCCCGGCAATGCAGCCGAGTAAAAAATGGGATAGCCACCGCTTGGTTAACGAGGCTCCGAGCGCACGATACGGTAGCCCTTCGAGAAAGCGGCCGCAGAGGCCCCCGATCAGTAACGCCGGGCCGAGCGCCAATATTCCGTTGAGGATCAGAAATGCCGGCCCGCCCCGCTCCGGCCGAACGCCGATCGCGAGTAAAATGCCGTAGGCGGCGAGGCTGAGAACAGCCGAAACGAGGATGAACGCGACCACAAAGATGGTCGCTCTCCACCCGCTTCGCAAACGGCCGAGGCCGTTAAACAGTATTGATTGAGATGTTTGCAAGCGAATTCGATAATAGCTGATTAGCCCGAACGGTAAAAGCCGGAACCCGCTGAAACGGACGGTTATGCTAAACTTTGCCCAATAGATGCAGGACGAAAAACCCAAAAAGAGTGCTCGCCGAGTCCCATGGATATTGGGCTCGATCCTCTTTTTGCTCCTGCTTTCATTGCTGCTGCTGCAGTCGTCTAATCTCTGGCAGACGCTATCGGTTGACAGCGCGAACGATACGCTGCTGCTCTACGCGCTTTCGTCGCTAAATTTTATTGCGTTCATAATATTTGGCTTCATTTTTCTGCGTAGCATCGTCAAGCTCGTTCGCGAGAGACGCACATTCCAGCTTGGTTCGAAGATCAAGACGCGTTTGCTAATTTACTTTTTTACGGTAAGCCTGCTGCCTATCGTGGCGATGGCCGGATTTTCATACCTCTTTATGAACCGAGCGCTCGATCGCTGGTTCACACAGATCCCGGAAAATGTGGTCCGTGCACCGATCCGGCTTGAGGAGCAGGCGATCGCCGATCAACAAGCACGCCTCGGTGACACCGTTCACATGCTCGCAAAGTCGCTCGACGGGCGGCCAGTTAGCGAACGAGAGCTACAGCAGATCGTTCAGGCAGGCAATCTCTTGCGAATACAGATATTTGGTCGAGACGGCCGCATCCTGATCGAGAGCGAGAGGTCGATGGAACAGCGGCAAAAGCTCGAACTGGAGCGCCAGCTTCGGCCGACATCAGGGGACCTTACCGGTGATCTGGCCGCCTCCGACGGCAGCGGATCCGCATCAGCCGACGCCCTCTTTCAAGACGGACGCCGGCTCGTCATCGTGACGGACGTTCATTCGGTCGGAAACGTCGGCGAACTGGTCAATTCGACGCTTGGCGAATTCGACCTTTTGAAAAAGCAGCAGGTTGGCGTCCGTCAGATAGGACTGCTGACGCTCGGAATGCTAACGTTCTTACTGATCTTTGCATCGTCATGGGTCGCCTTTTACGTGGCCCGCGGCCTGACGCAACCGATCCAGGCACTTGCTTTCGGTGCCGACGAGATCGCCAAGGGCAATCTCGGCTATAGGATCGATGTCCTGGCGGAGGACGAGCTTGCATTGTTGGTCGATGCGTTCAACCAAATGTCGCTCCGGCTCGAAGAGAACGCCGCCGAACTTGGCGAGCGTCAGCGCTATATCGAAACAGTCATCGAGACCCTGCCGAACGGCGTTATTTCTTTCGATCTGAACCAGACGTTAAGTACGATCAACCGGGCAGCCCTGAATATTTTAAAACTTGAGGACGCGGATCTTACCGGCGTCCGCTTGGAAACCCTTGTTCAGGAAGAAAACAGAGCGGTGCTTTCGCGGTTGCTGTCCAGAGCAAAAAGAGTCGGACACGCATCGGAACAAACGGTGCTCAAGCGCGAAAATGTCAGCGGCTCTCCGGAAGTTGCGGCCGACCTCGCCGTAGCGCTCACAGCAGCCGCATTGCCAGACGGAAAAGGCGTCGTTCTGGTGATCGAAGACCTTTCCGAGCTGATCGCGGCTCAGCGGGCATCGGCATGGCAAGAGGTCGCTCGTCGAATGGCCCATGAGATCAAAAACCCGCTGACGCCTATACAACTTTCGGCCGAACGCATTGCAAAGAAATGCCTTGAGACGCCGGTCGTCGCGGCCACGGCGGCGGGAATTCACACGAGCATCAGCCCGGAGCAATCCAGAAAGATCGTTAAAGAGGGAACCGATACCATACTTCGCGAAGTGCAGAGCCTGAAATCGATGGTCGATGAATTTTCACGCTTTGCCCGGCTCCCAAACGCCAAACTGGAAACGGGCAGTGTTAATGAGATAGTCGCCCAGGCGGTCGCAATGTACGACGATCGGTTTGCCGACGTCAATGTTGTCGTGCAGCTCGCTCCTGTTTTGCCGGGGGTGATGATCGATGCGGAGCAATTTAAGCGGGTATGTGTGAATTTGATCGAGAACTCGACCGAGGCCTTCGACGAGCACCAGATCGAGAAAACTATTACGATAACCACGCGCCATGACGTAGCCCGCGACCTGATCGTGATCGAACTTTCCGACAACGGCAGGGGCATCGAGCCCAGCGATATACAAAAACTCTTTCAGCCGTATTTCTCGACGAAAGGCCGCGGCACGGGCCTCGGGCTGGCAATAGTCAGCCGTATCGTCGCGGAACATAAAGGTAAGATAAAGGTCGCCGCGAATAAGCCGCGCGGTGCAAAATTCATTATTGAGCTGCCGGTCAGCAGCAACATTATTTAATGCTGAATTCTATTTTAATTGTTGACGATGAGCCCGGTATTCGGGATACGCTTCGCGGCGTACTCGAGGACGAGGGTTTTACTGTCGAAACCGTGTCTACCGGCGAGGAGTGCCTTGAGATCGCCCGAAGGTCGAATTTTGGCTGTATTCTACTTGATATTTGGCTGGGAAAAGGTATCGATGGGCTCGAAACGCTGGGAAAGCTGCGTGACGAAGGGATCGACGCCGCCGTAGTTATGATCTCGGGCCACGGTAACATCGAGACCGCTGTTCGGGCGACGAAGCTCGGAGCCTTTGATTTTATCGAAAAGCCTTTGAGCCTCGATCGGACCGTACTTACGGTCAAAAATGCCGTCCGACAGAGGCAGCTGGAGATCACAAATGCCCAACTCCAAAGCGATCTTGCCGAACAATTTGTAATGGTCGGAGAGTCGGTCGTGATGCGTGCATTGCGAAAGCAGATCGCGATCGTGGCCCCGACCGACGGCCGTGTCTTGATATCGGGCGAAAGCGGCACGGGAAAGGAACTTGTTGCACGAGCAATTCACGCCCAGTCAAAACGCCGAAATGCGGCTTTCGTCGAGATCAATTCGGCCGCGATCCCAGAAGAGCTTGTCGAATCCGAGCTCTTCGGCCATGCAAAAGGCGCGTTTTCCGGAGCATTGCGTTCGAAGAAGGGAAAGTTCGAAGTGGCGGACGGCGCGACCCTTTTCCTGGACGAGATCGGCGATATGTCACCGCGTGTCCAGGCAAAGATGCTGCGAGTGCTCGAAGAACAACGCTTTGAACCTGTCGGCAGCAATACGCCGATCTCGGTCGACGTCCGGGTCATTTCGGCGACCAACCAACCGCTCGATGGACTCATCGAGAACGGCAATTTTCGCTCGGATCTGTTTTACAGGCTCAATGTCATTCCTTTCCAGATACCACCGCTCCGCGAAAGGTCAGAAGATGTGCCACAGCTTACCGAACACTTCAATCAGCGTTTTTCGAATGAGTACGGCAAGCAGCCAAAGGAATTTGCTGCCGACGCGATCGACGCCCTACAGGGCTATGATTGGTTCGGAAATGTGCGCGAATTAAAGAATACGATCGAGCGGATCGTCATAATGACCCCAAAGGTCAAGATCGGGGCCGATGACCTGCCGGAGATGGAGAGCAGCTACGAGCCGTCGGCGGTGAGCTTTAGGTTTCCCACATTTAAGGAGGCGACCGACGCCTATCAACGCGAATTTATCATGCACAAGCTCGCTGAGTTTGATGGCAATGTCTCAAAGGCCGCTGATGACATGGGCGTTGACCGCAGCCACCTTTACCGACGTATGCGAAACCTCGGCATCAAGGGCCAGTAATTACTAGATCATTGAAAATTTGTCACAGGCAGTTGCTGAAAAAAAAGCAAGCCATTCAAAATTGAAAGGCTTGCCAATTGCTTAAGTTCGATATCGTTTATTCTGTCGGCTACTTCACCGGAAAGCCGCGTTTCTTCATCAGTGCGTTGACGTCGGGGTCACGGCCGCGGAAATTGCGATAGGCATCTGCTGGATCAATGGTATTTCCGATGGAGAAAATATATTTGACCAGCCTCGCTGCGACGGCTTTATCGTATGGCCCTTTAGCCTCGGTGAATGCCCCAAAAGCGTCAGCCGTGAGGACATCGGACCATAGGTAGCTGTAATAGCCGGCCGAGTAGCCGTCGCTCGAAAATACGTGGCCGAACTGCGGTGTGCGATGCCGCATAACCAGTTCCGACGGCATTCCGAGCGATGCCAGAGTCTCCTTTTCAAATTTGTCCGGGTCGATCTTCATGTCGCCTGCGAGGTGAAGTTTCATGTCAACCAACGCACTCGAAAGATATTCAGTTGTAGCAAAGCCTTGATTGAACGTGGCAGCTTTGTTGATCTTGTCTACGAGGGCCTGCGGGATCGGCTTTCCAGTTTGATAATGCAATGCGAACCTCTGCAGGACTTCGGGCGTGGATACCCAGTGTTCCATTAATTGAGAAGGGAACTCGACATAATCGCGAGCAACGTTCGTCCCCGAAAGCGTGGGATATGTCACGTTAGAGGACAGCCCGTGTAGAGCATGCCCGAATTCGTGAAACATCGTGGTCGCGTCATCCCACGATATCAGGATAGGCTCGCCGGGCTTGCCCTTAACAAAATTGGCGTTGTTTGAGACGATGGTTGTCACATTACCGTCCAGCTGGTCCTGATTTCGATAAGCGTTCATCCATGCTCCCGAGCGTTTGCCGTCACGTGCGTACGGATCAAAATACCAAAGGCCGATGTGTTTGCCGGTCCGATCTTTGACTTCATAGACCGTCACGTCGGGGTGGTAGACGGGAACGTCGTGAACCTGGGAAAAGGTGAACCCAAAGAGCTGGCCC
>JBDTZO010000252.1:0-13116 GCA_040005135.1 Acidobacteriota bacterium
CCTCGATCTGCGTCGTCGCCGAAATATTTTCCATTCCGCCGCCGAAATCTTCGACGAACGCCTGCGAATATTTCGGATAAGCATATCTCACGCCGGTAACGTCCGAAAAGAACTTGATCGTCGCTGGTAGATTTTTGGTCGTTGCCGCGACTTCTTTCGTCTCGTTAGGGTAACCGTAGTTGTAGACCGGCGTACCGTCGAAGTCCTGAACGACCGGCGTCGTTTCAGCCACCACGATCGAGGTGAGGTAGTTCGAATACGGTTGATCCATCTTCCAATCAAAAGTTCGGGTGCCGTCGGCATTTTCCTTTGTCGACATTAGTTTGCCGTTTGAAACTACAAAGAACGGCTTAACCACAGTCGCTCGAAGTTCGGTCGTACGAAAATCGTTAGGACTGTCGTACGAAGGGAACCAATAGCGGTTGAATTCCGACTCTCCCTGCGACCAGATCTGCCTCGGCTTGTTGGGATCATCAGCAGAAGGTTTGATAAATCTGAGCCCCCGGCCAAACCCGCCGATCGCCGTGTCTCCGTCGGCCTTGTTGACATAATTCGTCTTGTACTGGACTTTTACGGACAGATCCTCGCCGCCCTTATAGATGCGGTCCAGCTTGATGGACAAGTTGTCATTGTCGGCTTTGCCGTCATACGTAAATTTCAGCGGGGTTCCGTTTGCGAGCTCAACCGAATCGATCGTCATCATCGCCGCATCGAGCGAGATCGAGTCGGTGTCAGCGAACGGCGCCAGAGTCACGATCGTCGTGCCAATGGCTTGTTCCTTGTCCCAGTCGAACTTAAGATCGATATCAAGGTGCTTGACGTCGATCGTACGGCTGCGTATCCAGTTGACCTTAGGTAGCTTTGAGCCGTCATCGCGGAAAGAAAATATGCCTGGCATCGGCCTAGCGAAGGCTACGGACGCCACCATTAATATCAATAATGCACCGGCTGCATACCGGCGAAGACTGTCGGAAGTGATCATAAATTTAGAATTCCTTTGTAACGTGTTCCTTTATGAAATCGAGATCTTGAGAAAGTACGAGCTTTTCACTCGTTTTGTTTCACCACGTCGCCGGACCGTTCCACTTATGGACGCTAAATGGAACGGCTTAAATGCTGCACTCGTTGGATTTAGCTCCAAAATCGTTCCATTAGTGTTTTCTAACAACACGCACTAAATGGACACTTTAAGTTGGGCACCTTAACCATTGATGTATAAAGACTTACCTGCCACGCTGATATGCCCATTTGCCTTGACGTCCCTTGAAGGCGGCCACAAAGACTTTGTTGATTGAAATTGCCCTGCATATGTTTAAGATGCTCCTCGATCAGGTCAAAAGTAACCATTCTTCCATTATATTAAATCGTTGCGACTATTGCTATCTGTTTTATAGATGCAACGCGAATGCTCCACACTGAGGCTGATAGGCCGGGATGCTGATAAGTCTCTAAAAATAAAGAGGCCGGCGTTCTGTACGCCAGCCTCTTCCGCACGAGTAAAAAGGTCTATTTCTTAGTAAAATAGTTGAACGCCATCGATGCGATATCGTCGATCGAACTGCCGTCATGGTTCCTGTCGAGCACGCTCGATGCCATGTTGGCCATCATATTTCCGCCCGATGCCGACTGGCCGCCGCCCAGCAATCCGCCGAGCAGACCGCCAAGCCCATCGGCTCCGACGCCCTGCTGAGTTTTTTGCCGGCCCAGGTAGCCCATTATTATGGGAGCCAGGAACATCAGGATCTGGGCAACCTGTCCCATCCCGAGGCCCGACTTATTACTAACCTCCTGGGCAACAGCTCCTTGATTTCCACCAAGTATATGACTCAGAATTCCGCCCGCGTCCGCCTGCGGTGGTGGTGCCGTCTGGCCGCCACCGCCAAAGATCATACCGGCAAGTCCGCCGATATTATCCAGTATTCCGCCGCCTGAATGGTTCTGCTCGAGCGCCGTGTCCAGGCTTTGTGCTCCTTCCGGCGTCGAAGCGTTATTTGCAAGATGGCCGATAAGCATCGGCAATGCGGCCTCGATGGCAGAATTCACTGCGGATGGTTCTGCCCCGACATTGTTGCTGATCTCCTGAACTGCCTGTTCACCCTGTTCCTGGCCGAGAAGATCTTGAAGTGAAAACATAATGTTATCTCCCTGAATACAAATTTATATGACGTGCAGATATAGTATCACTCTGAGCCCGCTAATTAAAAAATGATTCGTACTGACCGAAATAGGCCTATCCTGGCCCGATACGCGATAGCAATTGTGATCGTTGGATCGATTGCCGTACTGCTCGCGGGATTTGGCTATTGGTCCTTAAACCGGGTCGCCGCGCCGATCAAGCCGCTCGTAAACACTTTGACTTTCGCAGGTGCGGACGGCCGGATCGGCGAGCCATTTGGTATCGCCATAAAGGGTCGCGATACTTACGTCTCCGACGGCGAAAACGGCGTGATCTGGAAGGTCGCAGATGACGGCTCGGCGACAAAGTTCGCTGAAGGCCTGAATACGCCCTCGGGCATCGCATTCGATCCCAAAGGCGACCTAATTGTTGCTGACAGTGGCTCGAACACCATCCGGTCTGTGAACAGTAGCGGAACCGTTTCGACGATCGCCGGTGTCGACGGACACTCGGGCTATCTTGACGGCAGGACGGCGTCCGCACTTTTCAACGCACCGATCGGTGTAGCTATCGCCAGCGATGGCCGGATCTTTGTTGCCGATACTTACAACGACAAGATCCGCGTTATTGTCAACGGCGGCGTGGAAACGGTCGCTGGTTCAACACGAGGTTTCGCTGACGGACCAGACGCGAAATTCGATACGCCGTGCGGTATCGCTGTCGTTGGAGACCAGCTCCTGATCGCAGACATGGGAAACCATCGCATTCGGGCCGCCGCCATCGATGCCGAAAAGAATAGTTCGATAACCACTCTTGCCGGTGACGGAAGTTCGGAACTGCGGGACGGAACGCTAGGTTCTGCATCGCTTGTCGCTCCGATCGCGATCGCTGCCGACAGCTCGGGCTCAGTTTACGTCGCTGATGGTGACGCTATCCGCGTGATAAGAGGCGGAGCATTACCGCTGTTGACAACGGTTGCCGGCAAATGGCGAGGCCTTCGCGACGGATCGCCCATGGCAGCCCGGTTCAATCGGCCCTCGGGGATCGCTCTTGATCAAAGCGGTCAACTGCTCGTTACGGACAGTGAGAATCGCGTTATTCGCATGGTCACCGCGGAGACTTTCGGAAAGCCTATCTCGCCCGAACAGATACTCTCTCTCTCCGGTGATCCGGCGAATTTTCGTGCCGCGGGCCCACCGCGTTGGCCGTATGACCCGCCTAACGCTAAGCGAGACATTGCCGGAACGCTGGGCGAGATCCGCGGCGAGATGAAACCAGGGAACGACGACATTCACTTTCACAACGGCCTCGATATCGCTGGGAGTTATGGCGAGATAGCTCGGTTTGTCCGCGACGAAAAGGTCCTCCGTCCGCTTGCCACTGAAAATTTCGGCACTCTTCGCGAACTGATCCGGATGCCCACAATGGGCTACATCCACATTCGGCTCGGGCGAAACGCCGCCGGCATTCCCTTCGGCGATCCGCGATTTCTTTATTCCACCGATCCGCTCGGCAAGATCACGGACGTCCGCGTTCCGCGCGGTTCATATTTTCGAGCCGGTGAACCGATCGGCACACTTAATCCGATGAATCACGTTCATCTCATTGCCGGCCGAAGTGGTTCGGAAATGAACGCCCTCGATGCTCTGGTGTTGCCCGGCATCACCGATTCGCGGCCGCCTATCATTGAAAAGGTCACGTTGGCCGATCAGAGCTGGAATGCTCTTGAACCAAAGCCGGGGAACGGACGTATTACCATCAATGGCAAAACCCGCATAATTGTCCGGGCTTTTGATCAGGTCGACGGCAATTCCGATCGCCGAAGGTTAGGTGTTTATCAGGTCGGGTATCAGCTTTTGACCAAAGATCTTAGGCCCATCACGGATCCACAATGGACGATCCGCTTTGACCGTTTGCCGGCCAGCAGTTCGATCGGTCTGGTCTACGCCAACGGCAGCAAGTCCGGAGCGACGGGCGAAACGATATTCAATTACATCGCTTCCAATCGTGTCGACGGAGATATCTATAGAGAAGATTTCCTGGACGCATCGACTTTGAATGCCGGCGAATATATTCTGAGGTCACTCGCAGCGGATTATTTTGGCAATATTGCTCACATTGACACTCCTGTCGAGATAGTTAAATGAATATGTCGTTTTTGCCATTCACTGTTTTGACTACCGCCGGAAAAAGTAATAATTAATTTGCACTTCTTTGTCAGCAGCGTTAAAAGCATTTTGCCGAAAAATACACCTAAAAATGATCACCCGGAAACGTCGTTGCCGCTTTTCGTCGTCAATCCGAGATCTGCATCCGGAGCGACTCGGAGCAATTGGACGAGTACCGCAGCCGATATTCGGGCCCACTTTGGCCCATTTGCTGTCGCATTTACTAAGCATCAAGGCGATGCGATCGACATTGCCGAACGCTCCGCACTCGCTGGCCGTCGGTTCATAATTGCGTGCGGTGGTGATGGCACGATAAACGAGGTGGCAAACGGTATTCTACGTTCGGGCAAAGACGTTGAGCTTGGGATCTTGCCGTCGGGAACAGGTGGCGATTTTCGCCGTACACTTGGCATCTCAGCCGGAAATCGCGAGGCGGCAGTTGAGCTTCGCACGGGCGATACGAAACGTATCGACGTCGGAAAGGTCACGTTCCAGGACTTTCAAGGAAAGGCCGCGAGCCGGTTTTTCTTGAATGTTTCCTCGTTCGGGCTCGCGTCGTCGATCATCAAACGCGTCAAGTCGGCCACCGTTTTTGATTGGCTTCCCGTTGAATCACTTCGCGGACGGGCCAACTTTGCGTTTTCAACGCTGCAGGAAGTGATCGACCTAGACCCACTCAATATAAGGGTACGTCTTGACGGCGGAGAAGAGCGAACCGTTCAGACGATCAATTTCTGCGTCGCGAACGCACGCTACTTCGGCGGAGGCATGATGATCGCTCCCGACGCCAAACTAACCGACGGCCATTTCGACGTTGTAAATATTGGTGACATTGGAACAGCCAAGATCTTGATCAACGCTCACACGCTATATCGCGGTACGCATCACCAGCTTAAGGAGGTCCACGCTACCCTTGCCCGCCGGATCGACGTTTCGGCGACCGATCCTAGGCGTGAAATTCGAATTGAGACGGATGGAGAACTTCCCGGTACGCTGCCCGCTACCTATGAGATCGTTCCGTCCGCACTACGTATCCGTGTTCCTCGCACGACGTAGCTCCAATCATCCCACGCCCAGGTGCATTTTTCCCTTGCCTTTTCGCTGTGCGTTTAGCTAAGATTACGTTCAAATAAATTGCCGAGGCGGATTGTTCGAAACGACTTCCGCGCGGGGGAACCAGGGTTTTGTATTTTGCAAAACAGGGGCGTATCTGAAACTCAGAAGAAGACTTCTTCGCTTCCAGCCCGTCAGCTAACCTCGTAGGCGTTAACGGAGGAGGACACGCGTGGCTCTCAGAGGTTGTGTGCTTCACAACCTCTTTCCTTATTTTAGGGCCGCAAATCGATGAAAATCGTATCAAACTTCGTCCTGATCGCCCTGATTTCTCTTCTGCTGGTCACGGCCGGCTGCCTGCCGTCAGTCCCCGGGAGCAGCGAGCACAGCCAAACCATTACGGTTTATGGTTTCTCCATAATGAAAGAGGCTCTTGAAAAAGAGATATACCCCGATTTCGCAGCGAAGTGGAAGGCCGAACACGGCGTCGACGTGAACTTTGTATCATCATTTGCCGGTTCGGAAACGATCACAAACCAGATCCTGCAGGGTGCTCCCGCAGAGGTTGCGATCCTTTCAATAGAACGGGATGCTCAGCGTTTGCGGGCCGGAAACGCCTCGACGGTCGATTGGCACACGTATCCGCACGGGGGAATAATCAACCGCACGCCCTTTGTCATTCTCGTCCGGAAGGGCAATCCGAAAGGAATAACTGATTTTGCTGATCTGGGAAAACCGGGCATCAAGGTCATCCACCCGGACCCGATCAGTTCGGGCGGGGCGCAGTGGTCGATCCTCGCTATTTACGGGTCCGAATTGAATCGTTCCGCCGCAGAAACTGGTGTCGAGGACCCGGCTAAAGCCCTGCAGACACTGCAGTCGATCTGGAAAAACGTGATCTCGTCGCCCGGCTCTGCCCGCGAAGCCCGGACACAATTCGAGCTCGGCCAGGGCGACGCACTGGTCACCTACGAGCTTGAGGGCCTGACGATGAAACAAGCTGGAGCTCCCGTCGATTTAGTCATTCCGCACTCGACCATCTTCAGCGAGCATCCGGTCGTAATGGTCGATCGCGAACTAGATTCGAACACTCGTCCGGTCGTCGAAGCGTTCATTCGTTTTCTATGGAGTGACGAGGCCCAGGCGGCGTTCGTCAAATATCAATTTCATTCGGTTTCCAACGAAACGCTAAATGCCGACCACAGCGAGTTTGCGAAAATTGCGCAACCTTTCGACGTGACAAAGTTTGGAGGCTGGGATCGTGCATATCCTGACATAATTGAACATATTTTTCGGGACCAGGTACAGAGGCGATAGCTTATGAGTGCAAATCTCTCGGGCGTCAGGCATGTACGCGGTTTCGACTTTGCCAAACCGCTTAGCATCACTGTGATGATCGGAATCATGGTGCCGCTCATTCTCTTACCGCTCGCGTCTATATTCATTTTCGGAACGAGTAAAGGATTAGATAGTTTTTGGGCGGCGCTAAAAGCTCCTGAGGCGGTATTTGCACTCAAGCTGTCGCTCGCGACGAGTTTCTGGGCCACGGTATTCAATGTACTTTTCGGGCTCTTTGCGGCCTACGTTCTATCGAAATACAACTTCTGGGGCCGCAACGCGATCATCGTGATAATTTCGCTTCCGACGGCTATTCCGACAGCGGTCGCCGGATTTTCGCTGCTCCTCTTATGGGGGCCATACGGCATCCTCGGGCGCTTTCTCGAGCCGCACGGTTATCACATCATGTTTACCGCTGCCGCTATCATTTTGGCGAATATCTTTGTGACTTTCCCGCTCGCTTTCGGCGTCATCATGCCGGTCTTCGAAACGATGAGCAAGTCACTCGAAGAGGCATCGGCAACCATGGGAGCGACCCGCTGGCAGACCTTTCGGTTCGTCACCTTGCCCGCTTTGCGAGGGGCGATCGTCAGCGGAGCGTTGCTTACTTTCGCTCGGGCGGTAGGCGAATTCGGATCGACGATACTTGTTTCCGGCAACCTGGCTTCGCGGACCCAGACGGCGCCGCTCTACATTTTCGCCAAATTTAACGAGGGGCAGGTCGAGGCGGCAAATGCGATCGCGATCGTGTTGGCGCTGTTTTCGTTCTTTATTTTCAGTATCCTGTTCTTTGCTCGTGACTGGTTCGAGAACGATTGATCACTAAGTATGGATCACGATATACATGTCACTCCAATGGACTTCGGCAAAGCTGCCGTTACGCTGCTCGGCGTGAGTAAAAGCTTTGGCGAGACATCGATCCTCCAGGACATCAGCTTTAGCGTCGACGAAGACGAGATCGTCGTCCTGCTCGGGGCCTCCGGCAGCGGCAAAACTACGATCTTGCGCATTATCGCCGGGCTTGAGACTGCAGATTCAGGTATGGTCGTCCTCCACGGCAAGAACGTGACAAACGTACCGGCACGACTGCGGGGAACAGCGGTAATTTTTCAAAACTACGCGCTCTTTCCTAAAATGACGGTCGCACAGAACATCGGCTATGGACTCAGGATCCGCCGGCGGTCAAAACGCGAGATCGCTGAGGCTGTCGACCGACTGCTTGAACTTGTGGGACTCGGGAGCCATCGCGATAAATTTGCGTCACAGCTATCTGGCGGCCAACAGCAGCGTGTCGCTATCGCTCGCGCACTGGCGTATGAACCGGAAGTGCTCCTCTTCGACGAACCCTTCGGCGCTCTCGACGCCCAGATCCGGACGTCACTGCGACAGGAGATCCGCGACCTGCTTAAAGAGATCAGGGTCCCATCCATATTTATCACTCACGATCAGGAAGAGGCTCTCGAACTCGGTGACCGGATCGCCGTCCTAAATGGCGGGCGTCTCGAACAGATAGGCACTCCCTTCGACGTGTACAACAATCCGTGGACCGAGCATGTCGCGACCTTCCTTGGCTCGGCTAATATCCTGGAAGGCGAGATCCGAGATGGTCAGTTCGTCGCTGACAATGTCGCACTGATGATCGACGATCCTGCAAAATATCGCGAAGGCGACCGTGTCAAGATCGTCTTTCGTCCCGAAGACGTTTTTCTCCGTCGGCCCGAAAATCTTACGCAGAGGTATCATCCATTTTGCTCTGGCACGATCGAACACGAGAGCTTTGTTGGGGCGTTCGAACGTGTGACGGTCCGCGTCGATCTTCCGGGCCGGCAGTCGATAACCGTTGTCCGGCCCAAAACCGAAACCGCAGCGTTTCCGCTCGCGATCGGTCAGACTGTGCCGATCGGTCTAGTCAGGTTCAGGGTCCTTGGAAAACCGAAAAATGGGTCCGGCAAAGGGGCACGAACTGCATCGACATAGCCTGATTTTTCGATTCTGGCCAAACGCCTCGTCACGAATGCATGCAACAAACCTTTTCACGAAAACGCTGGCGAAAAATGTTCTCGGCTTTTCCGCCGCGGGATACCAACGAGGCTATTTGACCTCGCCTTGAATCTGCTTTCGAATTAGCCCACAATACGGCACAACGGTTATGTCACAATCCTTTTGCTCGATGCTGATCAAGGCATTTAACGAGCGTCCCGACAAGGTAGCCATGCGTGTCGTCGGAAACGACGACGAAGTATACACCTTTGGCGAAATGCTCAAACGCATTCGTTCTGTAGCCTATCGGCTGGGACAGGAGAACGTTGGATTTGGCGACCGTGTCGCTTTGATCGGCGAGAATCATCCTTCGTGGGCCATCGCCTATCTCGGCACGCTTTACCACGGGGCTGTGTGTGTACCGCTCGACCCCCACGGCGAGATCGATACGATAACTAATTTCCTCGAAAATTCTGAGGCAAAGGTCGCTTTTCTCTCGCCGGACCAGACCTCGCGGTTTCAACAGATCGAAGAGAAGCTCGGCAAGCATATTCCCGCGGTCGTCTGGAATCTCGAAAATTCAACGAATGGCTTCCAGCCTTTCGAGGATTGGGCGACGACCGAATTCCCCGACAGTTTTGCCGCCGAGATGCCAAAGGCCGAGGGCAGCGACAACGCACTTCTCATGTACACGAGCGGCACCACGGGCACACCAAAGGGCGTTCCGCTCACACACGGCAACATCGTTGGCGAGCTTTCGGGCGTAAATGACGTTCTTAAACTCTCTGACAAAGAACGGATCCTCAGTCTTTTACCGTTGTTCCACGCTTACCTGCAGATCGTAAATCTCTGGGTCGCAACGACATTTGGCCCACAGGTCGGCTATCTAAAGGAATTGACGCCGGGTGAGCTAGCCGAATCGATGAAGGTCTTTAAGCCCACGATCCTTACCACGGTCCCGCGGCTATGGTATCTTTTCCACAAAAAGATCTTTGACGCAGTAGCAGCCAAGCCCAAACCCGTGCAGATGCTGTTCAGGGCAATGCTCGGAATTAACGGGTTTACGCGAAACACATTTGGCCTGAACCTTGGTTCCAGGCTTTTCGGAGCCGTTCACGAATCGTTCGGCGGCAAGCTCCGGATCGCGATCTCGGCCGGTTCACGGTTTGACGAGTCCGTCGCCGAAGACTTTCACCGACTGGGTTTCACGATCATCCAGGGCTACGGCCTTACCGAAACCAGCGGCGCCGCGACTGCCACGCCCGAGGGCGACAACCGAGTCGGTTCGGTCGGCAAGCCGATGGGCGACGCGGAGATAAAGTTAGCCGATCCCGACAAAGACGGCGTAGGCGAGGTCCTGATCCGCGGCTCAGTGGTCTTTGAAGGCTATTACAAGAATCCCAAGGCGACTGCCGAGGCGTTTACCGAGGACGGCTGGTTCCGTTCCGGCGACCTCGGCAAACTGGACAAAGACGGCTTTCTCTATATCGTTGGCCGCGGCAAGGATGTCATCGTTCTGCCGTCCGGCAAGAACGTCCATCCCGAGGACCTCGAGGTCCACTATCTAAAATGCCCCATGGTCGCAGAACTCGCGATCATCGGCGTCGCTGACGAAAGCGAGGCGTTTGCCGGCGCTGAGAAACTCGCGGCGGTGGTCGTTCCGGATTTCGAATATCTGAAACACTCCAAGATCGCCAATTCCAAAGAGGCGATCCGTCACGAGCTCGATACGCTCGGCCGCGAGTTGCCTGAATATCAACGCGTCCGCGATTACATCATCCGCGTGGAACCGCTGCCCCGGACGGCGACCAACAAGATCAAGCGCTTTCAGCTCAAAAAGGAGGTCGAGTCCGGCGTCATTTCGGCCGAGACCAAAGAGGTCAAGGCCTGGGAATTCAGTGCCGAGGACTCAGCGTTGATGGAGACGCCCGCGGCACGTGCAGTGGTAGCAGCTATCAAGCAGAACGCACATGACCCGGAGGTCATTCATCCGAACATGAATCTCGAGATCGACCTCGGACTAGACAGCTTGGGACGGGCCGAAACGTTTGCGGCTCTCGAACAGGCGTTCTCGACCGAGTTTGAAGGTGAAGAAGCATCTCAGGCATTGACCGTTGGCAATGTCGTCGAACTCGTAAACAAACATGGCGGCGAGACGACCGAGGCATTGTCGCTCGACTTGAACTGGGGCAAGATCCTCCGCGAAGCTGACGACGAATTTCCGGAGATCACGTCGGTGCTCAAAACCCGACCCTTTTTCGAAACCCTCGCATATTCGGTCTACAAGGTTTTTTGGCTGATATTCAAGGTGTTCCTGCGTGTGGAAGTCCACGGTCTCGACGAGCTGAAAAAACTCGACGCTCCGTACCTCATCTGCCCGAATCATCAGAGCTTTTTGGATCCGTTCGTTCTCTGCTCAAATTATCCGTATAAGCTGTTTCGAAAGAGTTTTCACGTCGGTGCTAGCGAATTTTTCACCAACTCATTAATGCGCTACATCGCGAAAATGCTCAACGTCGTCCCTGTTAATCCGGATACTGAGCTAATGCGAGCGATGAAAGCAGGCGCGATCGGCCTAAAGAACGGAATGGTGTTGAACATCTATCCAGAGGGCGAGCGAGCATTTGATGGCGAATTGCACGGCTTCAAAAAAGGTGCCGCCATCCTTGCTACCGAACTTGATCTGCCGATCGTCCCGGTCGCCCTCGACGGCCTTCACAAAGTGTGGGCCCGCGGCACATGGAAGATCCGAGCTTCAAAGGTGAAGATCTCCATTGGAAAACCTTTTTACGCGAAGGATGTACTCGCCGGGCAAACGCCGTCCACCGACGAAGAAGCCTACGCAGCGGTCACCGAACATCTAAAACAGACCATCACATCGATGATCCATCAATTGCGAGAAAACGGGCCTGATCCCAAGGCCAACACCAAGTAAGCGAGTTCGCGAAAACGTGTCGCTTTCGTCGACCAGACGATGAGGGTCAATTACCGTTTTCTGACCGTGCAGATCATATCGGTACGTCGCAGCTGCGTGTGCGGATCGGGGTCAACATCGACGCCGCCCTGTGCATTTGGAAATTGAAAGGCGTTAGAATAGAAGGATGTTTCGCCGCGTATATCTCGACAACAGTGCAACAACTGCGGTGGACCCATTGGTCGTCGAGGCGATGTTGCCTTATCTGACTGAAATTTACGGTAATGCGTCGAGCATTCACTTCTTCGGCCAACAGGCGCGGGCCGCCGTCGACAAGGCCCGCCATCAGGTGGCCGAGTTGCTAAATGCAAGGCCAAACGAACTGGTATTTACCTCCGGCGGCACCGAGGCGAATAATCTCGCCGTGCGCGGCTTCGCCGAGGCCAACCGGCAGCACGGGACGCATATTATTACGTCCGCCATTGAGCACTCAGCAGTTAAAAGTGTCTGCGAAGACCTTGAGAAGTCCGGGTTCGAGGTTTCCTACCTTCCGGTTTACGAGAACGGGTTAGTTCGCGTCGTGGACGTTGCGTCAGCCATTCGCGATGACACGATCCTCATCACGATAATGACTGCGAACAACGAGATCGGGACGATCCAGCCTGTCGAAGAGATCGGCCGCCTTGTCAGAAACCTAAGGACAGAGGGTCGGAAGATACGTTTTCACACGGATGCGGTCCAGGCCGCAGGAAAAATAAAGGTCGATGTAGAGGCGATCGGCTGCGACCTGCTCACTATCTCCGGCCACAAGATCTATGCTCCGAAAGGCGTCGGAGCCTTATACGTTCGACGCGGAACACGTCTGCATCCGCAGAATATAGGCGGGCGCCAAGAGCGCGGCATACGTGGCGGGACGGAATCGGTGCCCAATATAGTTGCACTTGGCACCGCGGCCGAAATGGCGAGGAAGGATCTTACCGCCAACTCGGGTCAAATAGGAAAGTTGCTTGAAAAGTTCGAGTCCGCGATAGGCGAACGCGTACCGGACATTATTTTCAACGGCGATCGCGATCAACGCATTCCGAATATTTCGAATATTTCATTTCGCGGAGTTGAGGGCGAAGGCCTTTTGATCAACCTCGACATGCAGGGCATCGCGGTTTCCACAGGATCCGCATGTTCGTCAGGCTCGCTTGAACCGTCACCCGTAATTAGGGCGTTGGGTGTAAGCGATGCGTTGGCTCGCGGAGCCGTCCGATTTAGCTTCGGCAAATCGAATACTCTTGATGACGTCGACTATGTCCTCAATTCCCTTCCGCATGCCGTCGAGACTCTACGAAACCTCGCTCGCTAACCGGCATCCGTTTTCGTCGTTGCTCTCATTATTAACAAGAAAAGCCTTGCCGATCGCTCGGCAAGGCTTTTCTTCCGGTGTGAGGCCGTTTTCCCCCTTAGAAAGAAAATGACGCTTACTAGCCTGCGATAATGATGCCGCAGGGCTGGGGCTCTTCCTTGTCGCCAGCGATGATGATGCCGGTCAATCCGGC
>JBDTZO010000039.1:0-13104 GCA_040005135.1 Acidobacteriota bacterium
AGCATAGTTACTGAGGGGAAAGATTCATAAACACGCCAGCTGACACCATTGCGCTCAAGCAAATCATAAATCGTTGATGCCCGGGACAGAGAGAAGTTGTCTCCGTTATTATTCTCTAAGATAACTTCACCAGTACGATCATACTGCAAATCACCTGTGAGCGAAAACATTCTGTTCGGCAAATGACGCTGAATCTAGGCCGCTAATGCGGGCAACGATCTCAGCGAGAGTAATAAAATTAATATCCGAATATACAAACTTGATGCCCGCCGGCGTTCGCAGCTTCTCTTTATAGAGTGCCTGCAGCATTCCTTCGCGACCGGTCCACTTTTCTTTTAGGTCAAAGTCGGGGGCGAAGCCGGAGACGTGGGTCATTAGCTGCTGGATCGTGACGCGTTTGACCTTTTCGTCTTGAATTTCGGGAATATATTTACCGATCGTGTCCGAAAGCCGCAGTTTTCCCCGTTCGACGAGGATCATGACCGAGGTTGTCGTTGCCACGACCTTGGTGAGGCTCGCGAGGTCGAATATCGTATCGACCGTCATCTTTTCCATGTTCGGAACAAGCGAGCGGTTGCCGTAAGCCTTGCGAAAAACGATCTTGCCCTTATGCCCGACGAGCACGACGGCTCCGGGCATTTTTTTGTCTTTGATAGCCTCGTCAACCAACCCGTCGATCTGATCCAGCTTCGCCGCATTCATTCCGGCGGTCTGCGGGATAGTAGCGTGCAGACGTTGTGCGAAGATCGAGCCAGCGAGAATTCCCGCAAAGACGCATAGTCGCAAAGCAAAGTTCAATCGGTCCATGTTAAATAAGTGTGGAAACGGTAATGACGCTATAAGGTTGGTATTATTGGTCCCAAAGATCCTTTCCATCTGTTAATTCCTCCCTTCCGCCGCTAGCGTCTCTGCGACTTTGCGGGTACTTTCTCCTAACAGGCAATAGCTCTAACCACAACAAACGGAATCCCGCATATCATGTCCGAAACAGGGAGAATCACGCTCAAATATGATCCAGGCACGTTCGAGAACCATTAAAAGTTAACTCTGAATCGTTCCCGCAGACAAATAGATCGTTCCCGCGTACAAAAATGTTGATGCCGCAGACAAATAAATCATTCATTCAGATAAATAAACCATTCCGGAGTACTAGTATCTCGTTTCCGCGTACAAATAAATCGTTCCTAGATACTAAACGGTCGTTCCCGAGTGCAAATAAATCGTTCCTAGATACCAATTAGTCGTTCCCGCGTACAAATAAGTCGTACCCGAGTACGAATAGATCGTTCTGAGATGCTAATAAGTCTTTCGCAGAACCGTTGAACAATTCTGGAATCTCTCTAAACAGTTCAAGGTTAACTTTAGATAGTTCCTAGAGACTTTTTAACCTAAGAACCGAGCTGATAAATTCTATTTTTTCGCCTTTAACCCTTTCTCGCGCTCTACAAAGCTTTCCTTGCACAGCCTGACGAACTCTTTAGCGATCGGCGAATAGTAGCCACCGCGAAGACGTGCAAGTCCGAGCTCCCACTGGATCTCGGCACCTTCGATCATCCACGAGACCAGACGGCGTTCGCGGATCTCTTTTGCGACCGTCTTCGCACCGGCGATACCGACGCCGAGATCGTTCTCGACCATCTGGTTGATCGCCTCCTGACGAGACAGCTCCATCACAATGTTCGGCCGAACATTGGCGGCATGGAAAAACTCGTCGACCATTCGTCGAGTGTTCCCGCCGCGTTCGCCGAGGATCAGCTTTTCACCTGCGAGTGCGGCGGCCGAGATAAAACGTTCCTTTGCTGCCGGATGTTTCGGATGTCCGATCGCCACGATCTCGTCGCTGAATAAAAGGTCCGTCGTGATACTCGAATTCTCAACCGGAAGCGAAACGAAGGCGATATCGATCTCGCCGTGCATGATCTTGTCGACAAGAGCCTGACTCGTGCCCGAACTGACGCGGAGCTCAGCATTAGAGAAAGTTTTGAGCAGTCCCTGCATTATTCCCGGCAGCTGCTGTGTCGCGAACATCGCTGACGCCGAACCGATCCTCAAACGGCCGTGCTCGGCACCCGCGACCTCAGCGATCTCAGAGATAGCCGAATCGTGTTCGCGAAGTATCTTTCTCGCCCGATCGAGCAGATATTCCCCGGCCTCGGTCAGGATCACTCGGCGCGGCGTTCGGGTAAATAGCGGCAGGCCGACCTCATCCTCGAGCTGCCGGATCTGCATCGAGATCGCCGCCTGGGTCACGTTCACGCGCCGAGCTCCTGCGGTAAATGTCTTAGCCTCCGAAATCGCCAGGAACGCCTTGAGCTGTCTGATCTCCATAATAATTCACGATGATCTGCTTACTGAAAAACAGTCTTTCAAATCGAGGGAGCGATTAGATTAGGTTATCGACTACATAAAATCCGTTAAATTTGATTATATGTCAAGTTTGACCAAGAATAGAATTGCTTTTTTGTAAATTTATTTCGGCTCAATATGGCAAAGACCAGATCCCAGCCCGGAAAAAAGACCCGCTCGTACAAATTTTATCTCGGGGTCGACGGCGGTGGGACAAAGACAAATATTGCTTTGATGGACGAGGCCCGCGAGGTTGTCGCCGAAGGTTCGGGCGGCCCGTCAAACCCGCTAAGGGTCGGCGTTGAGACCGCTGTCGCAAATATTGCAAAGGCGCTCGACGCGGCATGCGATTCGGGCGATATTTCACGCGGCGACATCGTTGCGGGCACACTTGGGCTTGCCGGCGTCCGACGTGCCGATATTCGAGAGCGCGTCCGCGAGAGTTTTATCATTCGATATCGAATTCGAAATATCCATGTCGTCACAGACGCAGATATCGCTCTTTTCGGCACGACGCTGGGCCAGGCAGGGCTGGTTGTCATTGCCGGGACCGGCTCGATCTGTCTCGGGGTCAATGACGCAGGTGAGCGAGCGATGTCCGGAGGCTGGGGCCCGGTCGCCGGCGACGAAGGCGGCGGCCGCGGCATTGCCGGCGAGGCCCTCCATCGTGTCGCTAAGGCGTCCGACGGCCGCGGAGCTCCGACAATATTGAGCGACCGCGCCGCCGAATATTTTAGAGCTTCGAATGTTGAGAATCTCATCGGCGCGATCTATGCCCCGCAGATGGACAACAGCCGCATCGCCGGATTTGCCCGGCTTGTGACCGAAGCCGCCGAGGACGGTGATAAGATCGCGATCGAAATATTAAATGATGCGGGCCGCGAACTTGGGACCGCGGCAGTTGCCGTTATCAAAAGATTGGGGCTCGAAAATGACACCTTCCCTGTCGGATGTGTTGGGAGCGTGTTCAATGCAGGGCAGTTTTTGACCGACATCATGGAAAAAACGATACGGGCCGCGGCACCAAAGGCACGGCTTTCCCCGCCCCAGATGCCGCCTTCGCATGCCGCTGCGTTGATGGCTATGTTGAATGGAAACGTCTCGCGAAAATAAAATGCTGCCGATAACCGAACAGGAAAATCCGAGAACCGCTTCGATCGACCTGGCATCGACGCTCGAGGCCGTGCGGCTGATCAATGACGAAGATAAGTTGGTCGCATCTGCCGTCGAAAAGGTTCTTCCCGAGATCGCCGCGGTCGTCGACGGCGTTGTCGAAAGAATGAAGAACGGCGGGCGTTTATTTTACGTTGGGACAGGAACGAGTGGACGTCTGGGCGTGCTCGACGCGTCAGAGATACCGCCGACATTTGGCGTCTCGTACGATCTGGTCCAAGGGGTCATCGCCGGCGGCTACGACGCGTTATACAAGGCAACCGAATCGACCGAAGACGATCGCGAAGCGGGCCCGCGTGACTTAAAAGCACGCGGGGTGACCGGCGAAGATTCCGTAATTGGAATTGCGGCATCGGGACGGACTCCGTACACGATCGGAGCTGTCAGGTTTGCCCGCGAGCTGGGTTGTTTTACGGCGTGTATCACTTGCGTTCCCGATTCGGCTATCGTCAGCGGAGTCGATGTCGCGATCATTCCCGTCGTCGGCCCCGAGGCGATCACCGGATCCACGCGAATGAAAGCCGGGACCGCCCAAAAGCTTGTACTGAACACGATCTCGACCGCCGCAATGATCAAGCTTGGGTACGTTCACGGCAACCGAATGACCAACCTCCGCTCGTCCAATATCAAACTATTGGAACGCAGCGTGCGTATCCTAGTGGCCGAAACCGGTCTCGACGAAGATGCTGCACAAGATCTATTGAATGCCGCGGGCACTGACCTTCGGACCGCATTGGTGATGAATAAATGCGGCGTCGAGCGCACCGAGGCCGAGGACGCACTCGCGAAAAGCGGACACGCCGTCGAAGCTGCGATAGCGTCGCTGCGAAATAAATAATATGGGATTTTCAACGATCGATTACGTTGTTCTGCTTGCTTATCTGATCGGCATCACGATCTTCGGAATAATGTTTCGAAAGTCGCAGAAAACGGTCAAAGACTATTTTGTCGGCGCCAAGAACATCAATTGGGTCGTCATCAGCCTCTCGATCGTCGCGACAGAGACAAGCACGCTGACGCTGATCGGCGTTCCGGCGATCGCCTACGCAAATTATCAGTATCCTGAAATGGGCGGCAATTATACGTACCTTCAGGTTGTGATCGGTTATGTGATCGCTCGCTTCGTGATCAGCTTTTTGTTCATTCCTGCATATTTTAAGGGCGATCTGATGACTGCGTACACGCTGCTCGAAAATCGTTTCGGCGTGGCGGTCAAAAATTTTGCGGCGTCACTATTCCTGATAATGCGTGCCCTTGCCGAAGGCGTGCGAATTTTCGCCGCGTCTATCGTCGTGACGGCGGTGCTTCAAACATCGCTTCCCGACATTCCGAATATCACGCTCTGGTCGATCGTCATTGTAGGCGTCCTGACCCTTATCTACACTTTCGAAGGCGGAATTTCAGCGGTAATTTGGACAGATCTCATTCAGTTGATAATTTACATCGGCGGCTCGCTCGTTGCCGCATATATGCTCGTCACACTCGTGCCCGGAGGCTGGGGCGAGATCTATGCTCAGGGCGCCGCGGCCGGAAAATTCCAGGTATTTTCATTCGCGTGGTCGTGGAATCTGCCTTTCACATTTTGGGCCGGCGTGCTCGGCGGCACATTCTTAACAATGGCATCGCACGGCACCGACCAACTGCTCGTCCAGCGTCTGCTTACATGCAAAGATCAACGCGACAGCCAAAAAGCGATCATCTTAAGCGGCTTTGTAGTCCTGTTTCAATTCGCCCTTTTCCTGACGATCGGTGTAATGCTGTTCGCCTATTACAAATATTTTCCACTCTCGACGGGGCTCGTCAGCAACGACGAGATCTTTCCGAAATTCATCGTCGAGCGTCTGCCTCATGGGATCTCAGGACTTGTGATCGCCGCAATATTCGCCGCGGCAATGTCCAATCTAAGCGGCTCGTTAAACTCACTTGCATCAACGACGGTCATCGATTTTTATAAACCGCTCATCAAACCCGGAGCGAGCGACGAATCTCTGCTCAAACTTTCCAAATGGCTGACCGCGGCCTGGGGCGTTATCCTGATATCGATCGCGATCTTTGCACGCAATTGGGGCTCGGTATTCACTGTCGGCTTGACCATAGCCTCGCTCGTGTACGGTCCGATGCTTGGAGCGTTCCTGCTGGGAGTTCTTACGAAGAAGGCAAATTCGGCAGGTGTCGTGGTCGGAATGCTGACGTCGATGGTTACGATGCTCGCGGTCAAGATATATACGGACCTCGCGTGGACATGGTACGTGATCACGGGCACGATCATTTGTTTTTCGGTCGGACTGATAGTCAGCATGATCTTTCCGACAAAGCCCAGTGTGGCCGCGGCTGAGGCGTCTTAATAGTCAGAAAGAGTAATTTTACAATGAGAGTTTCGATATCGTATTTGATCGTTTTCCTGCTTGTACTGGGAGTTCCTGTTGGAGCATTTTCGCAGACGTTTCCGGCCATTCCGGGTAATTTTCAGCCGTCCGAAAGGTCATGGAAAAGTGCTGACAAGATGCTCAGATCAATGTCCGTCGAGGAAAAGGTCGGCCAGGTCGTCCATATCGGCATAAACGCTAAGTTTGCCAATCAGGACAGCGAGTATTTCAAGGATATCCAGCGTCAGGTCGTCGAAAACAAGATCGGCGGCATAATTTTCTTCGGTGCGCCGATATATGAGACGACGGTCCTCATCAACCGCATGCAGCAGAACGCAAAGGTGCCTCTGCTGATGGCGCTCGACGCCGAGACGGGAATCGGGATGCGTTTTGAGGACGCCACCAATTTCCCGTGGGCGATGGCGATCGCAGCGACCGGCGAACCGGACTTCGCCCGCCGCGTCGGGGTCATTACTGCCCGCGAGGCAAAGGCGATCGGGATCCAGCACGTCTACGCTCCAGTCCTGGACGTTAATAACAATGCCGACAATCCCGTCATCAACGTCCGCAGTTTTGGCGAAGATCCCAACGACGTCGCCCGATTCGGCACCGCCTTCATCGATGGCATTCAGAGCCAGCGTATTATTGCGACAGCAAAACATTTCCCTGGCCACGGCGACACGAACGTAGATTCGCATCGCGGCCTGCCGATCATCGATCATTCGCGAGAGAGCCTCGAAAAAACCGAGCTTGTGCCGTTTCGTGCCGCCATTAAGGCAGGCGTCGCATCGATAATGATCGCGCACATCGCTCTGCCTCAGATCGACAACGAAGAGATCAAGCCTCTAAAATCGTACGCCGGCGGCGACGCCGAGATAGGTGCTGAGATCGTCAAAGAGCGTTCGACGATCCCCGCGACTCTCTCTGCCAAAGTTCAGACCGACTTGCTGCGGCACGACCTCGGTTTTAACGGCTTGATCGTCACGGACGCGATGTCGATGAGCGGTTTGACGCTCTATTTCGATCAGGCCGAGGCAGGCGTCAGAGCATTTCTTGCCGGTGCAGATATTCTCGAAAAGCCCTCAGACGGCGACATGATGATCCGCGGCATTGTCGACGCCGTAAAGTCCGGACGCATCTCGCAGACGCGTCTCGACGATTCGGTCCGAAAGATACTTGCTTGGAAATACGAGCTGGGATTGTTCAAGAACAAGTTAACCGACATCAACCTGATCGACACATCGGTTTCCGGCAAAGACTCGACGCTGCTCGCCAATGAGATCGCCGTCAAAGCCGTCACGCTCGTCAGAAATGATGAAAATGATGTGCCGCTCGACCCAGGCAAAAAGGTCGCGATCCTCGCGGTATCGAACGGCTTCGACGGCCAATCGACGCTCGGGCCGCTTACACGCCAGCTCCAGAAGCGAGGAATAAAGTTTACCGCCGCACTTATCCAGGACAACACGCCTCCGGAGCAGATCGCTCACGCCCGAGCCATGGCGGCAGATGCCGATGTCGTGATCGCCGCGATGTACGGACGCGTTCGGTCCGGCGCCAAGAACAGCGTCGGCCTGCCCGATGTCGGCGTCAATATTATTCGGGAACTCATCGCGAGCAACAAAAAGGTGGTCGGGGTCAGTTTCGGCAATCCGTATATTCTCGATGGCCTTCCGCAGCTGAAAACGTATGTTGTCGGCTACGGCGATATGTCGTCGCTTCAGCGGGCTACACTCGACGGTATTTTCGGATTCGCGGATATTACAGGCCATCTGCCGATCTCGCTGCCGGGACTTTATCCTCGCGGGACCGGTATCCAAATGATAAAGCGATAATGCAATGAATATCGCTCGGCGTTTTTATCAGATCTTGACCGTGTCTACATTATCTTTATGACTAAAGCCTGGGAGATCGAAGGTTTCCTCGAGATCCAAAACGCTCAAATGCAGATCGACGGAGTTCCCGTCGCCGAACTTGCGCGCGAATACGGCTCGCCGCTCTTTGTTTTCAGTGAATCGCGAATTCGTCACAACATCGAACGATTGAAAAAGGCCGCCGACGTTATCGATCGGCCGCTAAAGGTTTGTTACGCTGCAAAGGCGATGTCGACGATGGCGATCCTGCGTGCGGTCAAAGACGCCGGAGCGGACATTGAGGTCAATTCGGGCGGCGAGCTGTGGAAGGCCTTAAAGATCGGATTCGACGGCGGCCAGATCATATTTAACGGGACCAGCAAAGAGATCTGGGAGCTTGAGATGGCGATCGACGCGGAGATCTATGCCATACAGGTCGATTCGCTCTACGAGCTTTCGCTGATCGAGGAGACCGCGAAACGCCTGAACAAGATCGCGAATGTCAGCCTGCGCCTCGTCCCTGAGATCGAAAGCGGAACGCATCACGGCCTTCAGACTGCCCTTTTGACCTCAAAGTTTGGGATGATGCCTGACGAGGCATTCGCGGCGTTCCGAACCTACCGAGATTCGCCGCATCTCGCTCTTTGCGGCGTTCATCTTCACATCGGATCGCAAAATCCTGATCCCGCGGTTTATTCCGAGGCACTGGCGATGCTGTTCGAAAGCCTAGTCCGCATTAAAAGCGAGACCGGCATCACTCTCAAACATATTAATCTCGGCGGCGGCTTTCCTGTAAATTACCTTCGTGACGACTCCATGCGGACGGCGATGCCGTCGGAACAGGGCGAACTATTTAGTTCAGAATTCGCTCCGGCTGATGCCATTCGCGAGGCGTGGAGGGCCATCAAGATCTCAGCAGAAACGTCCGGATCGATCGAACTACTAAAAGGCCTCACACTACTGCTCGAGCCGGGCCGAAGTGTTATCGCGGACGCCGGGATCTGCCTGACGACGGTCCGCAATAAAAAGATCCGGCCGATCTCGGACTCAACCGCCGAGTTTGATCATTGGTTACTCACGGACGCGGGTTTTAACATCCTGCTCTCGATGGAGACCTACAAGTGGTATTACCACCTGATCTCGGCCGACCGGCCGGAATCCGGTCACGACAGCAAGTACAAGCTCGCCGGCCCGCTCTGCGACGGAGGCGATGTTTATTTTGATATCGAAGGCGAGGGACGGCTTCCCGATCATCGTCTGCTGCCGCAAAACGTGCTGCCGGGCGAGGTCTTGGCACTGCTCAACTGCGGAGCGTATTCGCTCGCCCAAGCGTCACAATATAACGGACGATCCTTGCCGGCTGTTGTTTTGATCAAAGCCGATGGTGAGGCTCAGCTTATTCGAAGGCGAGATAGTTTTGACGATCTCATAACTAACGATGTCTTTTGAACATTTGATCGAGTGTAGGCCGGGAAACCCGACTTCAAACGAATCCGTCGCGACGGTTCAAGTTGTTGAGCAACGGACCTTCGTCACGCTGCGATCAGTTGGCGACAGTTCCCGCCGGCTTCCCATCGATCAAAGCCAAAGCAGCGATCGCACTCAGAACGCCAAGCATCGCCGCGAGCAACGCGACATTTCGAAATCCGGCAACGAACGAATTCCGGACATATGTTTTGATAATATCTTTCTGTTCGTCGCTAACCGATTCCGGGATCTTTAGATTCACCAGATCTCCCGTCTGAATGAGAATCTCAGATCTGACGTCCGCCGAAATTGATTCCGCCGTCAATTGATCGTTGAGGCTGTTTCCAAAGGTCCCGAGCATCACAACCCCGAAAACAGCCACGGCGACAAGGGAAGCGGTTCTCGAAACGGCGTTATTGATCCCCGACGCGACTCCGGCATGGCGTTCGTCGACGGCCGACATAACGGTTGTCGTCAGCGGAGCGACGGCTATCGACATGCCAATGCTCATAACGGCTATCGCCGGAAAAAAGCTCGTCCAATAGCTGCCGACCTCGACGCCTGGGATAATGAACATGGCAAATCCGCAGGCTGCCAGCGTCGGCCCGACGACGAGCGGCAATTTCGATCCGTAACGATCCACAAGGCCGCCGGCCCAACGCGATAGCGTGAACATCGTAACTACAAATGGCAAAAGTGCGGCTCCGGCCGCCGCCGGAGCATAACCCTGGACTTGGATCAGATTGAATGGTAGAAAGAATAGAATGCCGCCGAGAGCGGCGTACAGAAAAAGCGTCAGCAGATTGGCTCCGGCAAATATTTTCGAACGAAACAGCCCAAATGGCATCATCGGATTTTCATTGCGCAATTCGGCAAATACAAAAGCCACACCCGCCACAATACCAATTACAAAGCTCCATAAAACGCGTGCCGAGTAAAATCCGCCGGCGTTCGATTCGATCAGGCCAAACACGATACCACCAAGTGCGATCGTCGCTGATGCCGCACCGAACCAGTCAATTCGACCCTTTACATCTTCGTCCCGGCTTTCGGGAACGCGAAACCAGCAGATCAGAATGGCGGCGGCGGCGAGCGGGATATTTATGAAAAAGATCCATCGCCATGACAGATTAGCGACGAGCCATCCGCCAAGCACGGGTCCGACGCCGGCCGAGATAGCGGTGACACCCGACCAGGTTCCGATCGCCCGGCCGCGTCTCGATCTTGCAAAGTTGGCGCTGATCAACGCGAGGCTTCCGGGAACCAGAAGGGCCGCTCCGAGCCCCTGAACGGCCCGCGCGAAAATAAGATTGGTTAAGTTGGGGGCAAGGCCGCACCAGATGGAAGCCAGGCCAAATATAAAAACACCGAGACTGAAAACTTTTCTGCGTCCTAGCCGGTCGCCTAGCGAACCACCGACGAGTATCAATGCCGCGAGCATCAGCGCGTACGATTCGACTATCCACTGCGCACCGGCGACCGTCGCATCCAGTTCACTTTGCAAAACCGGCAAAGCGACATTGACGACCGTTCCGTCGATAAACGTTATGCCGGAACCGAGAATTGCCGCCGCCAAGACCCAGCGTCCTGTCCGGAGGCCGCAATCGACCACGTCGCCGTGAGCCGGAGAGCTTCCGTCGTCACCTAATGGCCGTGAGTCGTTCAACATCTAAGATAAAATATGACGCATCATGTCGTGGAGCAGCGTGCTCTCGGGGTCATTCAATTCCAAATTCATTGAGCCATATACTTCGGCAAGCTGAGCAATGGCAGCAGCCTGACTACTCTCGTCGCGAATATTGGAGATCACACGCAAATTTTCGACCGATGCTTCGCGCACCTTTTCCTCCATACCGTAGCCAGCATAGCGCGATGCGATCACCGTCAGAACACTTGAACGGGACGCTGGTTGAGGGATCATTTTTGCTAGGTCGGCGGCTTCGTCGAGCAGGACGATCGCTTGAGCGGTGTCGCCGAGCGATTTTTTTTCATCGCTTATGGCCAGCACCGCGAAGATCCGATCGGTGTCGTCGGCGATCATATTTATCGCCTGACGGGCGAGATCATCTTCGTTTTGCCGCGTCAGGATCTGAGCGATCTGCGACAATGCGCTGATCCTTTCATCGGCGTCAATATTCTCCTCCGCGATCTCCATTGCACGCTCGGTCTTTCCAAAGCCGGCGAATTGAATGGCGATGACGCTTAGCAGGCGATTGCGCGATTTGCTGTCGCGCGTTTCGCGTTCATGCTGTGATCGGAGTATCGCATACGCTTCCTCAAGCACATCGATAGCTTCGACGGTTTCGCCTTTCTTAAATGATTCCCGTGCAAATCCGACGAGAGCCGACGCCATTTGTGTCTTATCGGTAATCAGGTCAAGCGTTTGATCGGCAAGCTCAGGGCTGCCGGCGCTCAAGAAACCCAAAGCGCAATTTCCCAGAAAAAAGTCTCGCAGTGTGTTGTCGAGTCGCTCTGTAAGTTCTCGTGCGGTGACGAAAGTCTCAACGGCCTTGTCGTTTCGCTTAGCGTCGACGTACAGGCTGCCGATCTCGCAAAGAGCTCTGATCTTTTCCTCGTCGTGCTCGATCTCCAAGGCGGATTCGACCCCGGATGCGAGCCACTCGGCCGATTCGTCGCGGCGATCGCTGGCGACCAGGGTCGACGCGATATGCTGCACCGCCGACACGCGTGCCGTCGGAAAATCTATAGTTTCGAGACTCGATCGCGCCGACGCGTCATCGCCGTTCTCGGACTGTTTTGCGGCGACAGCCGCGATCACGAATCCGGGATGCGCCATCGTCTCGGCGATCTCGAGTGCTCCGGCTGCGTCGCCGTTTCCTGCCCGTGCAAGCGCGATCCGTTCGTACGCCTGCGACCGCAATCCGTGGTCTTCGACAGCGTCGGCGAGCTGCTGGGCATACTCGACGTCATCGATCTCGGCGCATTTTTCGGCTACGAGCGTCAGCAGCTTGTCCCGCGAATACGGATCGGCCAGCGAATTTGCAAGCTCGGCCGCCAGATCGACCTCGCCTCGCGAAAGGTATATCGGCACAACCACATTCATGGCTTCGGCACGGCCGTCACTGCTCCGTATCCGCTCGCCAAGATAGGCCGCCGCCGCGAGCAGGTCGTTTTCGGCCCGCTCTCTCGAAACAAATAGATCTGACATATAAATTCGAAGGACTAAGCTGCGGGAAAGACGTCCCGTGCGTTTTAGACGAACAATAAGCGGATCGAGTCGGGCATCCAGTCGCGAAGGTCCGTCGCGATCGCACCTGCTCCCGCCGCGCGAAGTGCAGCCGCATCTACTGAATTCGAAACGCCAAGAGCATGGAGGTCAGCTGCCTTAGCCGCCTGGATGCCGGCGGGCGAATCTTCGATCACGAGACAATCGCCGTGAACCATGGGTGTGTGCCCCATCGCGGTTCGTATCGCGTCAAGGCGCTTAAAGCCGAGGCGAAAGCATTCAGGGTCCGGTTTGCTATTGGTCACATCATCGGCACTAACGATCGTCTGAAAAAATCGGCCGAGGCCGCTGCGATCGAGTACGTGATCGATCTCGTGACGCCGCGCCATACTAACGAGCCCGAGGACGAATTCGCGTGACATCTTTTCGATAAAATTCTCGATGCCTTCAAACAGCGGCAGCCGTTCTGATACCATTTCGCGCCATTTGCCTGATTTTTCTTCGATGATTGCACTGATCCGATCGTCGGTTACGGATTTACCTTTCCGTGCGAACTGCGCCGCGACGAACGTCCGATCGTCCATGCCTAATGACGCGTAATAATCCTCGTCCGAAAGTTCGACGCTGTCGACCGCGAAAACGTCGCGATAAGCTTTCATCTGCAAAGCCTCGTCATCTATAATGACGCCGTTGAAATCCATCAAAATTGCCTTGA
>JBDTZO010000135.1:0-13058 GCA_040005135.1 Acidobacteriota bacterium
TGACCTACTTAATTTTCAACCTGGAGTCGTTTTTGGCGGAAATACTGGCGGTGCGGTCAACGTTCACGGTTCCCGCGATCGGGCATTCAACTTTACGCTCGACGGGATCGATATTAACGAGTCGAGCTCCGGCGGTTCTAACTTTACACCTCTTCGACCCAATCCGGATTCGGTCCAGGAATTTCAGATCGTCACCAGTAATTTCACCGCCGAGCTTGGGCGAAGCAGTGGTGCACAGGTCACTTTTGTGACCCGATCGGGTACGAACCAATTTCACGGAAACCTATTTGAGTATTATCAAACGCCGGAGTTCAATGCTAAATCGTATCCTGTCACGATAGCCGGCATCGCAAAGGACCAGTTTGTCCAACATATCTACGGTGGCAGCCTGGGCGGCCCCGTTCCCACCTTCGGTATTGGCGAAGGCAATTCGTACAAGACCCTTTTGAGGAACAAGCTTTTCTTTTTCGTGAATCTGCAAAAACTCGATGCCGCAGACACGGCACTTGTCACGCGCACCGTCTATACACCTTCGGCTCGGGCGGGACTTTTCAGATATGTCGTCGGCAGAGCAAACGCTCCGTCCGGCTCGTCTACCGCGTCTGTTGATGCGGGTGGAAATGCTATTCTTCCGGCGTGTACCGGAACTCCACCGACCAACAGTCCATGCATATCCGCATACAACATCGCGACTTCGGCCCCGGTATCACTCGATCCCGTGCTTTCGGCATATTTGAACGCCATGCCGCTGCCGAACAATTTCACGACCGGTGATGGACTCAATACTGCCGGCTTCAATTTTGGTTCGCCGCAGCGCGAACGGCAATACGACCTGACCACAAAGTTCGATTTTCGGCTCAATGACAAGAACGCGTTCTATGTTCGTTGGGCGCAGGGCAGTCAATCAAGTTTTGGTGATTCTGGTAATGGCGGCCGGCCGATATTCCCAAATTCTCCCAACTTTGTAGATACCGCCCGAACTCCCAAAAATCTTGCGATCAATTGGCGTTGGTCGCCGACACCGCGATTCACGAACGAAGCAATCGTTGGGGATAGCCGATTCGGTTTCGATTTTGCGACACCAATGCCGGATCCATTGCTTCCGTTCGCCTTCATTAACGTCGCGACGGCAAATACTAATTTCTCTTACAATGCTCGGTTTCTGCGGACGTATCAGCTCGTCGACAACATGACGTTCGACCTGTCGCCGCACACGATCAAAGCGGGGATAAATTTCCGTTTTGGCCGCCATACCGATGACCGTTCCGGCGTTTCGGGAAGTGCGATCGAGCCGATCGTAACGTTTAGCGGGTCTGGCGGTTATACCGGATACAACTTACCCGCTTCCGGTTCCACGAGCATCAATTCCACTGATCTGACACGTTTGCAGAATACGATCAACGATGTGATCGGGCGAATCGGGTCTGTGTCGCAAGCCTTTGTTGCCAACGGCAACACATGGGCACCCGCCGGGACAAGGTGGATAAATAAAGCTTTCTACAACGAATATGACGTCTACGTTCAGGACAACTGGCGTGCGCGTCGTAATTTGGTTTTTGACATCGGCCTGCGGTGGGAAGCCAAGCTAAATCCGAGCGTTGACGGACGGCCAATTCTTCGCCCGAATCAACCGGTCAAGATCGGAGCGGCGCCGTCTAACTCCCTGAAATGGGTCGAGGGCGATCTCTTCAAGAACGATTTCGGCAAATTCCTGCCTTCGATTGGGTTCGCATGGGATCCTTTCAAATCCGGGAAAACGTCGATCAGGGCGAACTATCGTATTTCATCTGATCGGATCGCCACATTCTTATTTGGATCGTCTATTTTTCAGAGCACACCTGGCAATAACACGTCCGCTACCAACTCGGCGTTTGGACAGGCCGGTGGGCTCTACCGAAATGTCGGTTCAGTGTACGGTGGATTATTCCCGACGAACTCGCCCGACATTCTGCGGCAGCCGCCGGCATTCAGCACCAGTTCGATCAGCGTTGTCGATCCGGATCTCAAGTTTCCGATGATCCACTCGTGGTCGTTTAGTTTTCAGCGGGAGTTTCTCAAGAATAACGTCTTCGAGTTCAATTACATCGGAAAGCACGGATCGCATCTGCTGGGGGCCTATAACGTGAATCAAGCGAACATATTCGCAACTGTTCCGGGCATATCAGAGAGCTTTCTTGACGCATTCAAGGCTATCAAGGCCAGCACCGGTTATAATAGTCCCCTCATCAACTATTTGTTCACCGGAAACGTCGGAAACAATGCCGGAACGACGACGTTCCGCTCACTAAACTCCGCCTCCATTGCAAACGGTAGTGTAGCGACGGCTGCGCTGGGCACCTCGCAGCGGCTCTGCCAATCGGCGGACGTTACGAACGGTATCTGCTCCGCCACGGGCGTACAGCTGATCGGGCGAACTACGGGAAATCCTTTTGTTTTCCAACCTTACACCCAATTTACGGGCGGCCTGAATGTCTTCGACAGCAGCGATTATTCCAATTATCATGCGTTCGAATTCATTTTTAAGCGCCGGATCACCTATGGCTTGGGATTCCAATTGGCATATACGTGGTCAAAGTCGAAAGACAACCGCTCGTGGGACCCGTCACTTAGTACGGTTACGACCGGTTCGTCCCAGTCCGCTTCGAGCACACCCTTCGATCTGCGTGATCGACGACTGAATTATGCTTGGTCGGATTTTGACCGCCGACACGTTTTCCAGGGGACATATACGTATGAGTTACCCTTCGGCAAAGGCAAATGGTTGGCAAATGGAAACAAAGTGGTCAATTATTTTGTCGGAGGTTGGCAGCTCGCGGGTACGGTTATATGGCAGTCAGGCCGGCCGTTCACCGTCTACTCAGGTATCAATACGCTGAGCAGCGTAGTTCAATCGACAGCAGACTGTTCGGGATGTACTCGCAATATGGGCAGCCTCGTACTCGAATCAGGGCGCAATTTTTGGTTCGACTCGACCGACCGGTCACAATTTAGTACGCCCGCGCCGGGAACGATCGGGAATACCGGACGAAACTTCTTTATCGCACCCCGGTATTTCCAAACCGACGCCTCGCTTTCCAAATCCTTTGGCATCACGGAAACAGTTAAGTTTACATTTCGTATCGATGCTCGAAACCTGACCAATAATCCGTCGTTCGACAACCCGACGGCTGTGATAACATCGTCCATTTTCGGACGTATTAACGATTCGGTGACCAACACGTCACGGCGCATGCAGGTCTCTGCTAAGCTTAGTTTTTAGCTAGATTTGCGACTCGAGGGCCTTCACCTATGGCTGTGGGCCCTCGAGTTATTTCCATGCTGACCGATTTAGACGGGTCGCTAGGTCCCAAAGCTCTTTGGCTCGCGGAATTGTTTGGATCGCGGCACTGACGACACGGTCCGAAGCGATCTGCTCTCGCTTTGCAAGTGTTGAACCGCTCGCGGAACATGTCAGAAGATATCGAAGCCGATCGCGATTAAATTCGCGTTCGTGAGCTACAAGTTGTGAAGTCACCGCAAAGTTCGACGTTGCCGCAAATTCCTCAAATTTCGCCATCATCAAGCTAGGTATTTCGTTAGCTCTTGCGGGCACTTGATCATTTGCAGACGCAATGTTGCGGACAGCGTAATTTTCAAAGCCGGGAACGCGATGGTTTACCAGGTCACGTGCAAAAAATAGAAGCGGATCGAGAATCCGGATCTGGGACTCGCTCATGCCTTCGGTGCGAAGCTCAAGGTCTGGAGCGATCCCGTCGCCGCCCAGCAATTTGCGGTTTGTGATTGTGCGAGATTCAAAATATGGCTTATCGATCGCCGCCGCCTCGTCACGATGATTGAAATATTCATAACGGCCGATCTGCGAATAGTCGCGCTGGATCGAGCGTCCGGTTGGCGTAAAATAGCGTGCTGCAGTAAGCGTTAGACCCGTCGAGCCAGGCAGGTCAATAACACTTTGGACGAGGCCCTTGCCGAACGTCCTCTCGCCGACGATCAGGGCCCGATCTGAATCCTGGAGAGCACCGGCGACGATCTCAGAAGCGGACGCAGTATTCTCATCGACCAGTACGACCAATGGCATGGTCTCAGGTGCGGGATTTGATGATCGCCACTCACGTGTATCTTCGACGCTGCGGCCACGCTGGGAAACGATCAACGATCCGGCCGGCAGAAATGTCTCGACGACCTTTACGGCTTGATCGACGATCCCGCCGCCATTTCCGCGTAGATCGAGAACCAACGAAGTCATGCCGTTGCGATGCAGCTGACGCATTGCCGCTGTCAGTTCGTCACTGGTTGTGTAATTAAACCCTTCGGAAAGGTCGATGTAACCGACGCCAGGTCGAAGTATGTAGAAATCGGGGATCGAAGGTTGTGAGATCATCTTTCGCGTCAATTCGATCGATTCGATACGAAGGGAATCTGCCCGCTCGATGTCCAGGCGAACCTTTGTACCAACGGCGCCGCGAACCATCCGGCTGACGGAATCGGACGGTTTGCCGACCACTGAAATGCCGTTTACAGCAACGATTCGGTCGCCAAAACGAAGATCCGCCCGACGAGCGGACGTCGATGGAAAAGTCGAAAGTATAAATGTGTTCGTTTCACCGCTTCGCGTAAATTCGGCGAACGACATCCCAACGCCGGCGTAGCCGCTTTTCTGTTCGTCAAGCAACGCCCGCCATTCACCGCTGTCGAAGAAGTTAGAGTGCGGATCCAGAGTGTGGAGCATCGACGAGAGCGCGGCCTTTGTCATGGCCGGGGCCTCAATCAGCGAACCATCGATGTGGTTGTTGCTAATGATTGACTCAGCCTCGCGAATATTATCGAGAACACGGTTTCGGTCCGCTGCCGATCCGCCACGGTTGATATCGTTTGAACTTGGCGACGAAGCGTCAAAGCTGCTGCCGGAGTGAATTGAGAACGGCTCGGAACCGATCAACCCCGATCGCATCGGAGATGACGGCGACTGCCCGATAACGGCCACGGAACAAATTCCCGACACGACGCACAAAAAGCACAGAAAAAGCTTCATAATCGGAGTATTCGCGCCGCGGCGGTCTTGTGACGTTCCGGCTCGGTCCAAAAAACTCAAGTCTCGATATTTGCTTTCGATAAATAACGAAACTGCGGCGTATTCCATAAATCCGGGGCCGTCCTCATCGGTTGATTAAGTCTTGGGATTCGTCCAGAATGCACGTATGTCCGAAACGAATGATATCCGTCTCACCGAACAGCTTCGGCAGTTGATCGAGACCATCGATATAGCCAGGCTAATGACCGACCCGATGACAGCGTCCATCAAAAGTCTGTTGGCTGTCTCGGCTGCCGGGCTGGATTCGGATGAGGCGTCCGTGATCATTCGCGATGGCGAGAACGGAGATCTGCGATTCCTGGCTGCTATCGGAAAGGTCGCTGACCGTTTGCTCGAAATGCGAATTCCCGCGGGTAAAGGGATCGCCGGATTTGTCGTCTCGTCCGGCCAGCCGATGGCGATCACAGACGTTGGCGGCGAGAGCACCTTCTACGCTGAGGTCGACCGTGCGACTGGTTACTCAACCCAGACAATTCTGGCGACGCCCCTGCGTTACGATGGTGAGGTCGTGGGCGTCCTGGAATACATTAATAGGCGCGGGTCGCCGCCATATCGGCCGTTCACGCCCGACGAAATGGATCAGGCCGCGGTCTACGCCGACGCGATCGGAGCAATGGTAAACGCTTACGAATCCGCTAAGTTATTCAGCGATCTGAGCAATAGGGTTCTCTCTGCAAGCGGAACGGTGGATTTTGCCGATGTACGTGAATGGCTCGCGAATCTGCGGGGCTCTGCTGAAAACCGTGAACGCCTCGACCTTGCGGTCTTGGTTCGCGAAGTGTCGGCGCATGGTGACTCCGAACGCAAACTCGCTCGAGAACTGCTTGAGGCCATCGTTCGATACTCGGACGAGAAGGGCGAAATTAGCTATTTGAGTTATTGACCGCTCTGTGTGATCGAATATGTCAGTTGACGAATCACAATTTTTCGGGACGATGTCTGAATATTTTGCCCCGCGCCACGATTGGCGTCAGGCGACAGGTCGCGGGGTCGTAGTTGCGATCGTCGACAGCGGCATTGATACCGAGCATCCTGATCTCGCGGGCAAGGTGATAGAGTCGGTCGAGGCTCGCGTCGAAGGGAACCGAGTCGTATTTGAACCCTCTGTTGCCGGAGACTCCGCGGGCCACGGAACCGCATGCGCAGGGATTATCTGCAGCACTGCACCGGACGCGAAGTTCGCAAGTATCAAGGTGCTAAGCGCGGGCGGCCTCGGCGATGGGCAGGTATTCCTCGCAGGGCTGGAATACGCGATAAAAAAACAGTATAAGGTGATCAACCTCAGCCTCGGTACTACAAAACCGCAGTTCTTTGCACCGCTGCATGACATGCTCGACCGCGCATATCAAGCCGGCTGTATTGTCGTCGCAGCCGCCAACAACTTGCCGCAGCCAAGCTTTCCGTCGGTCTTTTCATCGTCGCTGGTCTCTGTCGTAAAAAGTGAAGAACGTGATCCGCTAAATTTTGGATTCCACTACGGTCAGGTCATTGAGTTGACCGCTCCGGGTGTGAATGTCCGCACTGCGTGGGTTGGCGGCGGCCACCGCAATCTGACGGGTAACAGTTTCGCATGTCCACACATCAGTGCGATCGTGGCACGCTTGGTCGAGGGATACCCGAACATGACACCGTTCCAAGTCAAGTCCGCCCTTTACGCGATCGCCCGCGAAAATCAGGAGAAAGCGTAGATATGGTTATTTGGGTTCACATCAGCCATTAAAATCTTCCGCTGAGGCAGGATCGAGTTCCCATCGATCGCGGTCACGTTCGAGAAGTTTGTCTTCCGTCCCCAGCGGTTCATCGTCTTCGTATGTGATCCCTAGAGCTTCGCCAAGTTCTTCGACCACGCTTTGATCGGGCGTCGGGTTCTCTCCGCCCACCGACTCCTCGCCAACATCCGAATCCTCCCAAGCTGCATCGACGTCACCGCCCGACAATTCCGGTGAACGGTCGGTGTATTCGCTTTGCTTATGTACCATTTGTTCATGGCCAGCTGATCCTTCGTCCTGCAGGTCCGCAAATTGGTCGGTGATCTGACGCTCGAGCTTTTCGTCATCGATGTCGTTCGTGTTTTGATCGGTCATTGTTTTCTCCTCAATTAAGGCAACCGTATTAGTTCCGGTCAGTCTTTTTTGTCTGTAACTTAGTTTATACCCAAACCAGGTACTTGTTGTACGGTCAGAGACATTATTTGCGTAAGATTGACGTTCCGCGATTGAAGGTACGAACAGGCGGCCTGGTAGCCTTCCATTTTGATTTTTACAGTCCAAAATGTTCTCATTAAAAATAGAAATTTATGACAGACACATTCAGATTGCCACCGCTCGAGATCGAGGAATATAAGCTGGCGAATGGGCTTCGCGTCGTTCTGAATCCGGATAACGCTATCCCCGTAGTTTCGATTGCCGTTTATTACAATGTCGGTTCCCGCAACGAGAGGGATGGCCGCACTGGTTTCGCTCATCTGTTCGAACACATGATGTTTCAAGGTTCTGAGAACGTGCCGAAAGCCGGCCATTTCCAGCATATTATGAAAGCGGGCGGTACCATGAACGGCACCACGTCGAGCGAGCGTACCAACTATTACGAGACGCTGCCGGCAAGCCAATTGCCACTCGCGCTATGGCTTGAGTCCGATCGGATGAAAAGTCTGGCCGTCACACAGGAGAATCTCGACAACCAGCGCGAAGCTGTTAAGGAAGAAAAGCGGCTCCGTTACGACAATCAGCCGTATGGCCAGATCTTTGACCTGATCAACGAGATGATCTACAAGAATTTTGCCAATTCGCACTCGACGATCGGCTCAATGGAACATCTCGATGAAGCAACTGTCGAGGATGTGCAGGATTTCTTTCGTATCTATTACGCGCCGAATAATGCGGTGATCACGCTTTCGGGTGCATTTGAAAGCGCTAATGCAAAGAGTTTGATCGAGACCTATTTTGGCGATATACCGTCGCAGCCGCTTCCGCCTGATCTCGACGTAACTGAACCGCCCGAGGTGGCAATGACTTACAAGGAGTGGGAGGACAAACTCGCTCCTTTTCCGGCGTTTCTCATCGGTTGGAAGATACCGCAGAGAAGAACTCCTGAATTTCACGCATTGTACCTCGCCGGTAAGGTTCTGTACGACGGAGAAAGCTCGCGTCTGTATCAAAAGCTGGTCAAGGGCCAGGAGGCAGTGATCCAGCTGTTCGGCTTCACCGATGAGCGGCGCGGACCGTCGAGTATTTTTATCGGAGCCATTCCCAAACCTGAGGAAGACCTCAGCAAGATCCGAGAAACAATAATGCAAGAGATCCTGGATCTCGCGACCCACGGCCCGACGGCCGAGGAGATGGAAAAGATCGAAAATCAACTATTGAACGATTCCGTCCGCCTGCGTCAATCATCAATGTCGCGTGCTCAGCAGCTCGCCGAATTCGCCCTCTACGACGGCGATCCCACGCTTATCAATACCGAGCTCGATGAATTACTGGCCGTGACCGCTGAACAGATCCGTATGGCCGCGGCGCATTACCTCAACACCGAGAACAGAGCGTTGCTGGATGTCGTTCCGGCAGGGAAAGGGTAAGCATAATTTTATGACAACAGATTTTAGAAAATTGCCGCCCGAACCGCTCGAACCCGTGTCGTTCGAGATTCCGAAACCATTTCAGACGACGTTGGAGAACGGTCTGAGACTGATCGTAATCGAGCACGAAAGGCTGCCGCTCGTGAGTTTCCGGCTTGCCTTCAATAGCGGTGACGTTAACGATCCGGATGGTTGGGACGGACTGTCGGGTGCGATGACGTCGATGTTGAGCGAAGGCACTGCCGAGTATTCGAGCCTGCAGCTCGCCGAAAAGACCGAACGTCTCGGCGCCGGCATCTCGGCAAGCTCGTCGTATGATTTCACGATCGTGTCGGCATCGAGCCTGTCGCTTTACAGTTCGGATATCTTGCGTCTAATGGCCGAGGTAGTGCTGCGTCCGACGTTTCCTGAAAGCGAATTGGACCTTTACCGGCGAAACACGGTCGAGCATCTCAAGTTTCAGCGATCGCAGCCGGGCTTTTTGGCGGGCGAACAAGCCGCGAGGCTCATCTACGGTGATCATCCATATTCTAAGGTATCACCCCGTGCGGATGACATTGATCGGCTGACCCGCGAATCGCTCGTTGAGTTTCATGCCCGGTCCATAATTCCCAATAACGCACTATTCATCGTCGTCGGAGACGTGAAACGCGACGAGATCGTTTCGGAGATCAAAGGACTATTTGGCGATTGGCAGCCAGGTACTGCACCAGCACCGGTAGCTCGGGCCACGCCGAAACGATCGGAACGTAGCCTAACGATCGTAGATCGTCCAGGCTCGGCTCAGTCGAATATCGTTTTGACCAATCTCGGCGTTGATCGCTCGGACCCCGATTACTTCCCGCTGATCGTTATGAATCAGGTGCTCGGTGCCGGAGCTTCTTCGCGCGTCTTCATGAACCTTCGCGAAGAAAAGGGCTATACGTACGGTGCGTACACACGCGTCGATTTCAAGAGGCTTGCCGGCGATGTCGAAGCGACGGCCGAGGTACGTTCGGCCGTAACCGGGGAATCCCTCAAAGAGTTTTTTTACGAACTCGACCGAATTCGGAATGAGGACGTCGCCGCCGATGAACTTGCCGACGCCAAGAACTTTCTAACCGGCGTTTTCCCGATCAGGGCGGAGACGCAGGAAGGCCTGACGAATTTGATCGTGAACCAATATCTTTACGGACTGCCTGAAAATTATCTGCAGACCTACAGGGACAATGTGGATGCCGTAACGATCGATGACGTGCGTCGCGTCGCTAATAAACACTTTCGTCCTGACGAAATGGCGATCGTGATCGTTGGTGATGCCGAAGAGGTTTTGCCGCAGGCGTCTGAATACGCCGGGACGGTTGAGGTCTTCGACACGGAAGGCAACATTCAGGACGTCGCGAAGTATGCGAATGCGGCCGACGCATCGACTGCTGATGTGGCCGGGAAGTGGGCTTTGTCGATTGATTTTCAAGGCCAGCAACTACCAGTGTCGCTTACACTCGAACAAAACGGCGAGTCGGTGACTGGTGTCCTCGAGACGATGCTCGGCGACGGGAAGATCGCAGACGGAACTGTTTCAGGCAACAAGCTTTCAGCAACAGCTAACGCAGAAATGCAGGGACAGCCGATCGAATTTGCGATCGTCGGAAAGATCGACGGCAACGCAATGAGCGGAACTCTTACAGCACCGATCGTGCCCGAGCCGCTGCCGTTTTCCGGAACCCGTTCTTAACCTATCCGTCATTTTATATAGCAAGAAAGAGCGAAGTGAGGTCAATCCCGCTTCGCTCTTATTAATGTGATTTGCCGCGACCTCTAGGCCATTGCAAACTGTATTATCGCAAAATTTGCGCCTGACGGATCGGCGACCATCGCCATCCTGCCGACACCGGGAGCGTCGAATGGCGGTACGCGTATCGTTCCACCGTTCGCAACGATCTGCTTGGCCGTCAGGTCGGCGTTATCGACGGCAATATATGTGCTCCAATGCGTTGGTGGGGGAGCTGGGCCCCATTTTTCGTCGATCGCCATCATCCCGCCGCGTGCCCTTCCTTTCAAGAGGATCTCCTTGTAATCCATTGGCGTCACCTTAGATCTTTCGATGTTCCATCCAAACATTTTGGAATAGAATTCGACCGCTGCGGGCAGATCGGTCGTTGCGAGTTCGTACCAACAGATCTCTCCATGTTTTGGTATTTGAAAGTCAGCCATCTTACTTCTCCTCGTTACATTTTTACCATGAAGGTAGCAAACATTCCCCCGGTTGGGTCTTCGATAATGCTCATCCGTCCGACGTTTGGAATATCCATCGTCTTATGGACCTTCGCACCGAGTTCGACCGCTAATTTTGCGGCCTTGTCGACATCGTCGACGGCAATGTAATTCAAAATGTGCGCCGGAGGCGGGTTGCCGCCGAACCATTTGGGATCGATCTGATATAGTCCTCCTTTTGGATACTCGCCGCAGTACGAAAACTCACGGTAGTCCATCCCGTCCTGTGTTGCATTGCTTCGCTTAAACTGCCAACCGAATACATTCGAATAGAACTGAATGCATTTTTCGGCATCCGTGCTCGCGATTTCGGACCAAACGAACTCGCCCCGAGCGGGCACTTCCTGCGTCGCCATTTCGCTTGCGTGATCTGACATATCAATTACCTCCTGATTGGAATGGAGCTATTATAACCCCGGTTTCGCGAGATTCTTACGAAATTCGCACCTCGAAGAATCGACGGCGGCCTGCGATCTTTTCACAGACCGCCGCCAAGGGAGTTTTGAACTGCTCGCGGGAGAATTCCGGCTTCATGGAGTAAAATCCGGACGGGTCGTTTAGCAGCTCAAAACAACCTATTGATTAGCTCGCTCGACGCATCGGAAGGGCGACACCGGAACATATGTTTCGCTGTATGCCCTGCAAATGCTCGATAAATTCTGAAGCAGCACGTTTCGAAAGCTCGTCCACGCGGCAGCCAAGAAACGCCGTGCATTCTGCGTCTGCCTCGACCGAGGTCTCTCTCGCGACAGCCCTTATCATTCCCAATTGACGAGCCGTCACCATATCGCCCAGGGTCTTGGCGACCGGATCCACGATCTGCGGACCCGTTTCTGACGCAGCGGGAACGGCGATCACTTGTTCGACAGTATCAAACTCGCGTTTATACAGCTCGCGGGCGATCCCGAACTTAACCGCCGCTCGTTTAAGCGCATCGTGCTCGGCCTTTTTGATACCGGTCTCGCTATTAGCTCGGCCGGTTCCGATGCCCTCACGCGTAATACCGTCGATCGTGATAGCTACCGTAATGGTTATGATCTCCCCGATCGGCCGTATATCTTTGACCGTATGCGACCAGTTCGCCGCATGTTCATCGAGAATGTCGGCGACTGTGTGCCACTCGACATAGTCGACCATGTGCACGCTTCCATCGCTGCCGCGATGAGCGGCCCTCTGGCGAACCAGGTTAGGATCTACACTTCTCTTGAGTTCGCGCAGAGTCGATGAAAAGTCGAGAACGTTATTTGTCGTTGTATCCATTTCGTTCACATCCGATGCCATCTCAACGGCTTCTTCCTTCTTTAACTGTTTCATGTAAATTTCTCCTATCGTGTTCCGAAGATCGTTCCGAAAAGAATGTTGTCGTCAGCCAGCCTGCCTGAAAATCTGGCTAAATATCTTTCTGGTTTGATCCCTGTTCGCCGTGATCAGGCGGTCACGACTCAGTTGCGTTGCCAATTGGACGGTTCCGCACGCTACCCGTACGTTGCATTCATGCAACAATGTACTATAATATTTTTGTAGTTGCAAGTATGCAACGAGGTGTTGCATTTAAAAAAAACGTGTGTTATGTTTTATCCATGAAATGCGTTTGGCACCCTTGGCACGCATACAACATGGAGGAAAAATAAAATGGGATTCAAAAATGAAAGCTTAATCAACACGGTCGAACTTGGCCGTGCAATCAAACGACATCGCGAGGAGCTGAAGCTCAGCCTGCGTGATGTTGCGGACATAACATCCGTTTCGGCTTCGACGCTTTCGCGGATCGAGAACGGCACAGGACGACCGGACGCGGACAATATCGCCCGACTTTCACAGTGGCTGGACATGCCGGTAGATCGGCTGATGTCACATGCGGAAGGTTCGGTCGAGCCGGTGATCTATTATCCGCACGAAGCGACGCCTGAGATCGTTGAGGCGCACTTGCGAGCGGACCGTAAGCTTACGCCCGAAACGGCCGAAGCTTTATCTGAGCTGTTTCGTGTGGCGTATCAACAGTTCAGCAAACGAAAATAGGATTTTGGCAGGTATTGGACATTTAGACACCATTCACGAGAGATAGACACATGACACGAAATACGGGCATCAGCCTTCGCGATAGTTTTTCGATCGACACGACGTTTGTGTTGTTTTTCC
>JBDTZO010000113.1:0-39394 GCA_040005135.1 Acidobacteriota bacterium
GGGATCCGATCATGGCGGAGAAGGGCGGCTTTAAGCACTTTATGCTCAAGGAGATTTACGAGCAGCCGCGTGCCGTCCGGGACACCGTCCAGGGACGCGTTTCGCTCGACACGGGCAAGGTGTATCTCGACCCAATGGACATTTCCGAGACGGAATTGATCGGCCTGACGTCCGTCAAGATAGCTGCGTGCGGCACGTCGTGGCACGCGGGCCTCGCCGGCAAGTACATGATCGAGGCGCTTGCACGCGTTCCCGTCGACGTTGACTACGCGTCGGAATTTCGATATCGCGATCCGGTTCTGCGTGAAACCGATCTGCTCATCGTGATCTCACAGTCCGGCGAGACGGCCGATACGATCGCGGCGATGCGTGAGGCAAAGCAGGCCGGCTGTAAGGTGCTTGCAATTTGTAACGTCCACGGCTCGATGATCACGCGCGAGGCCGACGGTTCGATACTAACGCATGCCGGCCCCGAGATCGGCGTGGCATCGACCAAGGCGTTTACGGCGCAGATGGTCGCACTATATTTGTTCGCGCTATATCTTGGCCAGGTTCGCGGGTTGATCGACGAACCGCGCGCCAAAAAACTCGCTCAGGACCTTGCAGAATTGCCGCTCAAGATCGAACAGCTCCTCAACGACGCTGACTCGATCGAGGACCTGTCGAAGGAATTTTTCCGCGTCCAGGACTTTCTGTATCTCGGTCGCGGCATCAATTTTCCGGTCGCTCTCGAGGGTGCACTCAAGCTCAAAGAGATCAGCTACATACACGCCGAGGGCTATCCGGCCGGCGAGATGAAGCATGGCCCTAATGCCCTTATCGACGAAAAGCTGCCAGTCGTCGTGATCAATACGCGTGAAAAGGGAAATGCGTCGAGCGAACTGCGATATGAAAAAACGCATTCGAACATCGTAGAGGTCAAATCGCGCGACGGCATAATCATCTCGGTCCTGACCGAGGGCGACACCATGAGCAGCAAGGTCTCAAGCCATGTGATCGAGATACCCGAGACCAGCGACCTGCTCGGCCCGATCCTGTCGATCGTGCCCTTACAGCTGCTCTCATACCACATCGCCGTCCGCCGTGGCTGCGACGTAGACCAACCGCGAAATCTGGCGAAATCGGTGACTGTGGAATAACAAACCGTTTCGAAAACCGTCTCGCTCAATAATTATGGATCTGAAAAAATTTATAGCTGGAATATCTGTTGACGGCCCACGCGTTTCATTACGTCTGTGGTGCACTGTAGTGATCGCAATCGGGATCTGTGCTCTCTTTGGTGCCCAGGTCGATCGGGCGCAGCAGCTCCCCGCAAAGGCGCCGTTGCCTGTAACTAACCCTAAGCCGGCTCCCAAGCTCGATTACGCCTCAGCCTATACGAGCGCCGCGCAGATGAAAGACCTTAAAGCGTCGGACGAATATTATGCTGCTGTGCAGGACATGCTTGATCAGCACGGTTATATCTATGCATACGACGACGGGCGGTTCCATGCGGACTTGCCGCTCACCCAGGAGCAGTTTGCCGTGTTCTTAGAAACCGGACTGGCAAAATTAGTTGACGCCGTCCAGGCGAAAAACAAGGACCTAAGTCTGTCGGTTGGATCAGCATCTGCGGATGTTTCCGACCGCGGCAAGGTATTTTACTCCGGTTACTCATTAAATCGTCTAAATATCGACACGACGAATCTTGAACATGGAATCAGCGTTTCAAAGGTGCCGGACGTCAAGGAATCAGACGAGGTAAGGGTTCCACTGCAATCCCTGATGGAGCGTTACGGTATAGATTTTCTGGATACCGACTATAGTTTTCATGCAAACCGTGCGGTCACCAAAAAGGAGTTCTATACTGTTATGAAGGGCGTTTTTCGATTTGAGCCGACCGGTCAGGGTGTCACGAGCAATGACGCGATCACCCGCGGCGAGTTTATAAAAAGTTTCGATGCCGCGATGTCCAAAGCCATGCAGAAGATCTCTTAGCGTTCCATAGTAGTGCAGTCGTTAACGACTTGAATTACTTCCCTTTTCATATGAGGTAACTATTATGAAAGCAATACTTGTTCGCGAATTTGGTGCTCCAGAGGTCATGAAGCTCGAGGAAATTCCGATACCTCGACCACAAGGCTCCGAGGTCCTCGTGCGCGTCCATGGGGTCGGCGTCAATCCGGTTGAGACCTATATTCGCTCCGGAAACTATGCGAGTACGCCGCAATTGCCGTACACGCCCGGCAAGGATGCGGCGGGCGTCGTTGAATCTGTCGGCGGCGGCGTCACAAGATGGAAAGCAGGCGACCGCGTTTACACGTCAAATTCCGTCACCGGCACTTACGCAGAGTTTACGATCTGTCAAGAAAATGAACTCGGTCGATTGCCTGACAACGTGGATTTTGCCCAAGGTGCGGGCATTTGGACTCCGTATGCAACGAGCTACCGAGCGTTGTTTCAAAAGGCCGAGGCAAAAGGCGGCGAAACTGTCCTTATCCACGGTGCCTCGGGCGGTGTCGGCATCGCGTGCGTACAATGGGCGAAGAATCGAGGCCTGACCGTGATCGGAACGGCGAGTTCGGATGACGGCAAAAAGCTCGTCGCCGATCAGGGAGCGGACTACGTCTTCGACCACTCAAAAGAAGGCTATTTCGACGAGATCAAGGCCGCGACCGGCGGCAAGGGAGTCGAGGTCATCATCGAAATGCTCGCGAACGTCAATCTCCAGCGTGATTTCGAGGTGCTCGCGATGTTCGGCCGCATAACGGTTGTCGGCAACCGCGGAAGCCTCGATTTCAATCCACGCGTGATCATGGGCAAGGACGCTACCGTCAACGGAATGGCGCTCTACAACGCTCCACAGGACGCATTCGACGAGATCCACGCCGCAGTTTACGACGGCCTGAAAGATGGCTATTTACTGCCGATCATCAGCCGCACTTTCCCCCTCGCCGAGGCCGCAGCCGCCCATCACGCCGTCATCGAAGACAAAGCGAGCGGAAAGATCGTCCTGATCCCATAGGCGGAAGCACGACCGGTAGGGAATGTGCGCTTCGGTCGCCTTCACAGGACCATTTATTTTCTTTGTGTCATCACTAATACATATCGTAAACAATGCAACGATGATATAATAGATTGTGCCGTTCGAACAGACCGGTCCGTTCTTTGAAAAACAAGTTAGATTGGTGTGTGCGATCCGTCCTCAAAAAAATTGTGAAACCCGCGTTTAGAAATAGCTCGAAATCGTATTCTGAAAGGAGGCCAACTTCTAAAAGTGTCAACTTATTTCAGGACGAGTCAGTCACGAGTCACGAGTCACTACGCACATATCTAAAGATCTACGCTAAAAAATTGTGGGACAGTTGGGCTATCCGTGGCATATTGTTTAGTTGCAGCATTTAACCTCTACCACCTTGTAACCCACTTTAATGAAATATGTGGAAAAGGCGGTCACAGGGAAAATACGCGGGACAGTGGGACAAAGCGAACAACCTGTGTCAGTGCAACAGTTAACCTGTCCCACCTTTTGTCCCACTTTAATGATCACTGGGACAGCGATCGATGATCTAAAAGGTTACGCTTAGCCCCTTACCGCGCCGAATTCGTCGAGAGCCTCGAACACCTGTAGTGCGTACTTAACGTTATTGAACGGAGCCGAGACCTGCACTCCGGCAATGACGTCACGGACCTCTAGCAAGGACTCGCGGGCGATCAATATGCCTTCTTCGCGGGCGTCTTCCTTGCCCTTGTCTGAAGCGATCCGCATGCGTTCGAGGATGTCGGGAGTGACGTTAACGCCGGGAACCTCATTGTGCATGAACTCGGCGTTTCGATAGCTGACAAGCGGCCAGATCCCGGCGACGATGGGTATCTTGACGTGTGAAATGCGGTCGAGGAAAACTCGGAGTTGGGCAGTGTCAAAGACCGGCTGAGTGATCGCGTATTCGGCTCCGGCCTCAACCTTCCACTCGAATCGGCGGATCTCTTCGTCGAGGTTGACGGCACCCGGATTGACGCCGACGCCGATCGAGAATGCGGTCGGTTTGCCGATCGGATTGTTGCCGAGATCTAGGCCGTGGTTGAGCTTGTTGACCATGTTGGTCAATCCGATCGCGTCGATGTCAAAGACGGCCGTCGCGTCAGGATAGGGCCCCATCTTCGGCGGGTCGCCGGTGATCAAAAGCAGGTTGTGCAGCCCCAACGCGGCGGCCCCGAGCAGGTCGGACATCATTCCGAGCAGGTTGCGGTCGCGGCAGCAATAGTGGAGCACGGCTTCGATGCCGATCTCGCGTTCGACGAGGACGGCCGTAGCTTGCGCAGACATTCGGGTCTGAGCACGCGGGCCGTCCGGGATGTTGACGCCGTCGACGCCCGCTTCCTTGAGCAATCGGATCGAATCGAGTGTCGCGTCCGCGTCACAGCCTTTTGGCGGCAGGACCTCGACGGACGTAACGAATTCGCCGCGGGCGATCTTGGCCGACCAGCGTGACCTGTCGACAGGATCTACGACCTTCACGTCCTCGGGCTTGAGCTCGAGTACTGAGATCTCGTGATGTTTCGGCTGAGCGTGCAGCTGCCGCGGGCTGATCGAGCGAATGGCGTCCGATATGAGCTTTATATGCGTCGGGGTCGTGCCGCAGCATCCGCCGACGAACATTGCACCGCCCTGCACGAATCGCTTGGCGAACGTCGCCATATATTCGGGCGAGCCCATATAAAACTGACGTCCCTGGACGTCACGCGGCAGTCCGGCGTTCGGCTGGGCGGACAGCGGTTTGGACGTGACCTCGCGCATATGTTCGAGAGCATGAAGAATATGCGTCGGGCCCATACCGCAATTGAGTCCTATCACGTCGACGCCCAGCTCGTCGAGCTTCTGAGTAAAGTGCTCCGGCAGGTCGCCATAGAGCGTTTTGCCGTCCATCTGGATGGTCATTTGGGCGACGATCGGCAGGTCTGAGAGTTCCTGGACAGCTCTGATAGCTTGCTCGATCAGAGGCAGCTCGGAAAATGTTTCGAGCACAAAAAGGTCGACGCCGCCCTCGATCAGGGCCGAGGCCTGTTCGCGATACATCGCCCGTGCTTCCTCGAACGATGTTGGTCCGAACGGCTCCAAACGCAGGCCCAAAGGGCCGATCGCACCGGCGACATAGACCTTTTCGCCTGCGGCCTCGCGTGCGAGCGTTGCCGCCGCGATGTTGATCTCGCGGAGCTTGCTCTCGAGCCCGTACGGCTGCAATTTGTGACGTGTAGCACCGAACGTGTTCGTTTCGATGATGTCGGCGCCGGCGGCGACATATTCGGCGTGCACATCCCGCACGAGGTCCGGGGCCGCGATGTTGAGTTCGTCGTAACTGCGGTTGATGTAGACGCCTTTATCGTATAAACGCGTGCCCATCGCGCCGTCAAAAACGAAGACGCCGCCGGACGAGAGCAATTCTCTGAAGTTTTTCATTTGCGTGACTCCGGCCGATAAACCACTGAAATCCGGTTGCCGGCCGACAAAAATAAAAGCCTCGCCAAAACAGCGAGACTTGTCTTTTGAGAAGCGTCTTTTTCAGCTGTTTAGCGGTTTATTTAACGTGGTCGCAAGTCGCATTAACTCACCACGAATATAAATATGATAATGCTCGCTTCGAATAAAAAGTGTCAAGCGAAGATCAGGTATTTACTTTGCCGACGCCGCATCGTCATCACCATCTTCGTCCTTTTCCGTTATAAAGTAGAATTTCCCGGCGTCCTCGGGCGTAAGCGAGGCACCCATTTTCATGGCGGCATAGGCGAGCACCGCGTCGAGCTTCAACTTATAGGCAGCGGGCAAGGGCTGGAGCACTTCGTCGGGAGTAACGCCGACGTGTTCGAGTCGCGATCGGTCGCTCATGACGACATCTGCGACCGTCACGCTCATTCCGACCTGAATGAGAGCCGACACAGCCAGAGCACCCATTACGCTGCGAAAGGGAACTGCGATGCTTGTCATAACGCTGCCGCTGCTGTAGTCGCCATAGATCTTTGCACGTTTTTCGATCTGCAGGACCCTTGCCGAGATCTCCGACGCCGAAGCGGAATTCGAATCGATAAGTACGGCGACCTCGCCCTTGTATTGTTTGTCCTGATTCAGAACTCGGGTCTTTCGTATATCGGTCTTATCTTTGCTTATCAGATCGGCGATCTTTGTCTCTTTGTCAAAAAAGTAGCTCAGGAAATACTGTTCGGTATCGACCAATCCTCCGCCGTTGCCACGAAGGTCGATGATGAATTTAGGATATTTTGCTACCTGTCGCATCATCTTATCGATCGTTCCTTTGTCGGTCGAAAAGGTACGAAGGTGGCACGCAATTACATCTTTGCTAACTTCTTTGCACTTAAAATCCTCGTTTTGATCTTTATCTTTATCTTTGTCCTTGTCCTTGGCTTTCTCTCTTTTCGCCTTCAACTCAGCACGAAACTCCTTTTCGGTCTGCTTTTTCGCCTTGATAGTCAGAGCCTTTTCCGTCCCATCGGGTTTTTTGATCTTGAGGTCAAGCGTATCGGCGGAATCGAGTTTGTATACCAGGAAATTTATCTTCCACAGGTCGTTCCGTGTCGGAAGATATTTACCGATCGTCACGATCCGATCACCTGGTTCGATTCCTTCAGCCGCAGCGTTACTCTCTTTGTCTACCGAGGTTATGAAGCATTCGTCGCCGATCATTTGCCACACCAGTCCATACTGAAAGTGGTCGGTTCTCGGCGGCATAAGCATGCGGGTATGCGAATCGTTAAATTCCATCAGCACTTGAACCAGCACCCTGTACATCTGCCAGTTATATTGCAGCGTTTTTACGCGTGCCTTTGCCGTTTCAAGACGTTTTTGCAAGTCAATGCCGTGCATTTTGGGATCATAGTAAAATTCGTTCAGGATATCCTTCATTTCGTCGAGCATTCCGAGACTCTGATCTCGGGCTGTTTTTGCTTCGGAGTCGAGTTTCGGCTTATCAGCCCTATCTTGAGCCGCATTCGCAATCGACAAGACGGCAATAAACGCAGAAATTAACGAAACTTTAATTATGGATCGAGTGAAAATCTTCATAAATGTGGAGCAAAACGAGTAGTTTTAACTTGAGGCGTCCGTTCAGCGAAAGGATCGAGGAACGGCTATGGACGTTGGCATTTTGCGCAATAAAACGTCGAGCGGCCGCCTTGTATTAACCTGACGATCGGCGAATAGCAGTTTACACAAGGCTGATCCTTTCGTCCATAGACCAGCCATCCTCGTTCGCCCGAGCCGCTAATATAACGGCCGTCGATGTTTTCCGGGTCGATCGCGGCAACGCTTCCTTCGTCCATAGCTTGGCCTAGGACGCCCCGGATGCTATCAAATAATCGACCAGCCTTTTTTGCTGAAAGGCTGCCAGTCGGGACCCGTGGATCAATGCGGGCGGCGAACATCGCTTCGGCCGCGTAGATGTTGCCGAGGCCGCAGACCTTGGTTTGATCGAGCAGAAATTCCTTGAGGCTGCGGCGAGAAGCGGAAAGTGCAGTGCGAAGATAAGCGAGCGAAAAATCGTCGGAAAACGGCTCTGGGGCAAGTTTCGCAAGCTCTTTCGCGGCAGACAGTTCTCGCGTTTCGACAAGCTTCATCAGGCCAAAGTGCCGCTGGTCGTCAAAGACAAGCCGCTCGTATTCGGAGAAATGAAAAACGGCATGCGAAAATTTTGGGTCTTCGCTCTCGGCTGCGAGCAGCGAAAATCGGCCGGTCATCCTCAGATGCACGATGAGCGTGCGGCCATTGTCGAGTTCGACGAGGATATGCTTGCCGCGGCGGCCGACGTTGTCGATGGTCGCGCCGCCGATTTTAGCGGCAAATTCCGCAGGGGTCGAGTCCGGTGCCAGCCGCTCACGCCGCAGCTCGGCCGAGCGTATCATACGGCCGCTGACAAGCGTTTTGAGCGAGCGGGAAACAAGTTCGACTTCGGGCAGTTCGGGCATATCGGTCTAAACTCGAGTGTAATCGGTCAGCGTCGTCTTATCGCCGATCACGGCCCCGGGACTGACAGTGGCGTTACGGCCGATATGACAGCTTCTCCCAATTATCGCCGATCTGATGTCCGCAGACGACGCGATACGCGTGTGTGCCCAAACGACCGAGTTTTCGACGACACCTTTTTCTTCGACCTGGACGCCAGGGCCGAGCACAGAGTTGGTCACGCGGGCTCCGGGCTTGATAACGCAGCCTTCGCCAAGCACCGAACGCGAATCGACCGCGGCCGACGTAGCAATGTCAGAGTGCTGCGAACGATCGATCTCAAATCCGTCGATCGTGCCGTCCAAAAAGTCCTGATGGGCAGCGAGATAGCTGGTCGGCGTGCCGATGTCGCACCAATACTCGCCGCTCATAATGTATGCGAAAAATGGCTTTTTGTGACTGAGGATCTCGGGGAAAATGTCGTACTCGAATGAACGGTTCTCGCCTTTCGGGATAAGGTCGAGAATCGTCGGTTCGAGAATGTAGATGCCCGCGTTGATCGTATTGATCCCGAGTTCGGCGATCTGCTCGGGCTTGGGCTTTTCGAGAAAACGCAATACGCGCGATTCCTTGTCGGTCTCGACCAGGCCGTATGCCGCCGGATTCTCGACCGGCATCAGGGCCAGCGTCGCCTCCGCCTTGCTTTCGGCGTGCTGCGCCAAGATCTTTGACAAGTCAAAATCGGTCAGCACGTCGCCATTGAGAACGACTGTGGTTTCGCGGAGTTCGTCGGCGGCAAAACGGTATGCTCCGCCGGTGCCCAATGGGTTCGGTTCTGTGATAAAGCGCAGGTTAACGCCGAATTCTGACCCGTCGCCCAGAACAAGCTCGATCTTGTCAGGCTGATAACTGAGCGAAAGTGTAATGTCGACGATGCCCGCCTTCTTCAGAATATCGAGCTGGTAAAGAAGAAATGGCCGATTGATCACCGGGACGATCGGTTTGGGCGTATAGACGGTCAGCGGCCTTAGGCGGGTGCCCTTTCCACCGGCCAGAATTACTGCTTGCATATCGAATTATGGCGACTAGATTCCAAACAATAAGATTATGTAATGCGCCATAAAAAATCAAAGAAGGTTTAGCGTCAAACAATGACAAACAATTACTAAAATCGTTGACACTGATTCGGTCAATATGGTAGTTTTGTAATCACAGGGGCATCTTATAGATCGGCCCATGATGTCCCTTCTCTTACTCTTACTTCCATCGCTGGCTCGACGCCGGCAGTTCGCTCGGTAATATTCAATCAATGAGTTTCGATAAGACAAAAGCCATGCGGAATGCTGAAAAGTATGTCGCACAAGGCAAGATCCGATCCGCCATCGCTGAATATCGTGCGGTCGTCGACAATGATCCGCGGGACATCGGCACGCTCAACATGTTGGGCGACCTGCACGCCAAAAGCTCGGAGAAACGCCAAGCGGTCGATTGCTATATGCTTGTCGCTGAGCACTATAGTAAGCAGGGATTTGCCCAAAAAGCGATCGCGATCTACAACAAGATCTCGCGTTTGCAGCCCGAATCGATCGAGGTCTCGACAAAGCTCGCTGAATTGTACACGGTCAAGGGTTCGCTTGCCGAAGCCCGGTCGCATTACACGGCGCTTGCCGAACACTATGAAAAGGCCGGCCGCAGGATCGAGGCCCTCGCGATGTGGAAGCAGATCGCGTTGCTCGACCCCAACAACACCGACGTTTGCATGAATCTCGCCGATTCGTATCTTCGCGAAGGCCATCGGGACGACGCGGCAGAGGCATATTCTGAGGCTGGATCGAGATTTAGCCGAAAGGGCGAGAACGAACTGGCGATATCGGCGCTGATGAAAGGTCACGATATTCGGCCGACGGACCTTCGGATCCTCGACGGTCTGATCCACGCATATTCGGCACTGGGCCGCGTCGGAAAGGCGGTTCGCATTCTCGAGGAGATACTCGAAAAGGAGCCGTATAACCGCGACGTTCTATATCTTTTGATCGATTGCCACATTGACGCCCAGAACGCAGCGGGCGCTGAAAAAGAGGTGATCAAGCTGGTCGCGATGGAGCCGGCTAATTACCCGAAGCTGCTCGATCTTATACGGATCTATCTGAACGCTGACGACACCGATTCGGCTGCGAGGATCCTTTCGATGTCCTCGGAGTATCTGTTGGCCGCAGGGCAAGGCGAGGAATGCCAGCGTTGGATAACTGAGATACTCGAGCGTGATCCCGATCATTTGAGCGCTCTTGGGCTACTTGTCAGATATTGTTCGTGGGTTAAAGACGAATCGGCTTATTCGACGGCCCTGGCACGTCTTGCCGAAGCCGCCAACAAGCTTGATTCACCCGAGGACGAGCGTTTTGCTCTGTCCCATCTCGTCATTACCAGGCCGTTTCAGACGGAGTATGTAACGCGGCTGGCGGAGATCAACGAGACGCACGGCTTCGAGCCAGAGCCGGTTGACGCTGAACTCGTCAAGGCTCAGTTCCGAGCGACTGAAACGGCGTCGTTCGACAACGACGAAGCTCAAGTTTCGGTCGTCGAACGCCCCGGTTTTCGGACCGCGGATGATTTTGAAGTGGAACGCTCTGGGACCATATCCGATGAAACGACCCCAGCGCCGACCGATTTCGCATTCGCTCCCGCTGTCGTTGACGAATCAGATCCTGAAACCATTGTCGTCGCCAAAGAGATCGAGACACCTGCGGAACACGCCGAAGAACAGCGTTTCGATAAAGAGATCGAGAGCGTAAGATTTTATGTCGAGAACGGATATCGCGACCTCGCGGAAAAGGCACTTTCAGAACTCGCAGAGGAATTCGGCGAAAGGCCGCTTATCTCGCAATTGCGCGAACAACTCGACCACGTGGTCGCGACCGTCGTTGACAATCATTCATTGAGCATCGACGAAATAAGGACGGAATTCGGCCTTGAGGAAACCGAGCCCAGCAGCGATCTCGGCGGTGATTACGATACTTTTTATCAAATGGGCGTCGCGTATCAGGAAATGGGATTGATGGAACAGGCCATCAAGGAATATCAAGACGCGATCAATCTTGTGTCACCGACAGACGGCACGCGGCGATTCTTTCAGTGTGCCAATTTGATGGGCCACTGTTTCCTTCAGAATGGAATGTCGAACTTTGCCGTAACGTGGTTTCAGCGGGCACTCGAAACGCCCGATCTTAACGACCATGAATATCAGGGCTTGTGGTACGAACTCGCCTGTGCATTTGAGGCAGGTTCCGATGTTGAGAATGCGGCTAAATATTTCGAGCGGGTTTACGCCGAGAATGTTGATTTTCGCGACGTTGCCGATCGCGTTCGCCAATTGGCGGTCGGCAACTAGCCGCAACGCGGTTGATAGACCCCAAAATAAAAGTCTATAATTCGACGGTATGGTGGAACGCCTGACCGTCCTGTTTTTCATTGCCCTGTGCATGTTGCTCGGATTTTATCTGATCCTTGCGCCGTGGGATGCTATCTTCGGCCCATGGGGTGAGAATTACCTGCTTGCATTTGTGGCTGACAAGGCCGGCACGCCGATCATTCAAAAGGCAGTTGCGTCCAATTGGTTTCGCGGCGGAGTTACCGGCCTCGGGGTGCTGAATATGGTCATCGCATTTTGGGAGATGGCACATTTCGACTCGAGCGTCCGACTGCTGCAGGGGCCGGACGCTGAGCCCGAGACAAGATCAAAGTGATCAAGAGCCATACTCGGCCTATCACTTACCTGATCACGCCTGGCGATGCGACGCCTGACAATTTCGAAGAAAAGCAGGCCGACATTCTAAACGCGGTACGCGCCGCGTCGGCGAACGGCATATCGCTCATTCAGATCCGCGAGAAGCAAATTTCCACGAGATCACTTTTTTCACTTGTCTCGGCAGCCGCTGATATCACGAGGGAATCCGGGACGCGACTGTTAGTGAATGACCGGGTGGATGTAGCTATTTCCGCCGGTGCCGACGGCGTCCATCTGACGACCCGTTCACTTCCGGTTGGAGTGATCAGGCAGACCTTCGGAAACGAACTTTTGGTCGCGGTTTCGACGCATACGCTGCAAGAGGCGCTCGACGCCCGCGAGGGCGGCGCGGACCTCGTCGTATTTGGCCCACTATTCGCCTCTCCCGACAAGGCCGAACCGGTTGGGCTGGAGCGGCTTTCAGAGGTGTGTGCGAGCCTAAGCGACGTTCCAGTCGTCGGTTTGGGCGGGGTGAATGGTGAAAACTACCACTCTGTGCTTGAGGCTGGAGGCGCGGGGTTTGCCGCAATACGATTTCTGAACGACCCGGACGTGATCCGGTCGATCGCCCACCGTTTGTGATACCGGAATGACGAATGCAAAATTACCGGTTTGTTTGACCATCGCCGGCCTCGACCCTTCGGGCGGAGCGGGCGTTATTGCCGACATAAAGACCTTCACTGCGTTCGGCTGCTTTGGTACGGCCGCGATTACATCGCTGACCTATCAGAACACCGTCGGCGTATTTGGGGCGGAACATCAGTCGGCGGACTGCGTCCGGCGACAAGTGCTGCCAGTCATCGAAGACCTCGGCGTGGATTCTGTGAAAACTGGAATGCTGCCTACGGTCGAAGTGATCGTTGAAACGGCGCAATTGATCGCGGACAATCGCCTTCGGAACATCGTGGTCGACCCGGTCGTTCGCTCCACATCCGGATTTGACCTGATAAATGGCGAGGCGCTGTCGGAATTGATCCGTCTACTCTTTCCGCTTTCAAACCTCGTGACGCCAAATATACCGGAGACCGAACGAATAACCGGAATATCGATCGAGAGTGAGATCGATCTCGATGATGCGGCGGACGTCATCCGTTCGATGGGAGCGAAAAATGTGCTTATAAAGGGTGGCCACTTCGACCGTGATCAAACGGCGGGCGGCCTGCGTATCGCACGCGATCGCTTGTATACCGGTAACGGGAAGCTCTATCTTGACGCGGAATACATCGATACCACCGCGACCCACGGCACGGGATGCACGCTTGCCGCCGCAGTCGCGGCGAATTTGGCTCAAGGACGAGGGCTGGTGGATAGCGTAAGGATCGCCAAGGAATATGTGGATCGTGCGATCCGAACGCCGACCAACCTTGGCAATGGCAGTTCGCCTATTGGATTTCCGCGGAACTAGGCGTAGACGATGATTTGGAGGACATGGAATGAACTAGATTCCAGATAAGAACCGTAAATGCAACGATCGTCAGTGATGGGTCGATCAGGTAATCCCAGAGGTTATTTGACGCAAGTAGGTGAAGCTCAAATGCAGCAACTGCGGCAGCCAGCGTAACAAATGCCAGATTCCGCCGAAACACAGCAGCCGCGATCAGAAGCAGCAACAAGACTATCGCGAACGGCAGCGATCCGTAACCCCACTGGTAGCCGTCGTATCGGGTCAATCCAAAAGTTGCCGGCAGCACAACGGCGCTTCCGACTGCCACGCCTGCTAGGATCAACCGCCGCTCGCCCCGTTTCCACAGTGACTGTCCGGTTATTTCCCGCAAAACGAACGCTGTAAGCAGCAGCGTGGCAGTCACGCTAATATGTCCGGCGATAGTCAGCAAATACTGGAAAGCGAAAAGGCCCGAATAAGGAAAAAGTGGAATGATCGCACAGAGCCAGAGTATCCAACCGCGGACTGCACGACTCCGGCCCCTTAATTTCAACACAGCGGCGGCGACCGCCGCCAGAATGAGAAACGTCGCAAACCACTCAAAAATAGCGATATCTAGGCTTTCATTCATCGATCGTCCTTATCCACGATTCGTTGAATATGATGTGCTTGATCTTTCGGCGTTTCCAAGTGTATACGAGGTGGATGTCGCCGTTTTCGGTTCTCAACAGGCTCGGGTATGACCTTTCATCGCTAACGCCATCGGTTCCGGCCTCGGCTTCGTTAAATGTGTGGATCAGCTTCCAAGTGGCACCCGTGTCAGTGGACCTTGCCAGAGTCAGGACATTTCTATACTCGGTCGAATTGTTGAAAACCATGATCATCGAGTGATCCGACAGGCCAATTGCGGCAACGGCCGAATCCGGGTTGGGCAAATCGGTCTTCGACGGTGTCGTCCACGACTGACCGGCATCGTCCGTTTCGGATCGCAGTATTCGTTTGGGATCGTCGCCGTTATAGCGCATGAACGCCACGGCGGTCTTGTCATTCAACGGAACAACTGATGGCTGCAGGCCTCCACGGCTGCCGTTTGACATAGTCACGCTTCGAAGGACCTCCCCGCTGGCGTCCAACCGGACGAATTCGGCGAACGAATACTGGTCGTAGCTTCGATACACCGGCAATCCGAGGGTTCCATCTGCGTACTCAAGCACGCTACCTTTGACCAGCGTTCCGGAATGTGGGATCGGTGACAGGTTGATCCTCTTCGCGGGCGTCCATGTCTCGCCGCTATTGTCAGTCCATTGAAAATTAACATCTCCGCCGGACCAGCCAAATAGACTGACCGTAACGAAAAACAGCCAAGTTCGCCCGTTTCGCGCTGTGAATAGAACTGGATTACCTAGCGTTTTCAATCTGCGTCCGATCTCGGTAGATGCATGTTCGCGTTCGATGAGCATCTTCGGAGCGTTCCACTTTCCGGTCGAGCGATCGAGCTCCGACGTGTACAGAGCAACATCCGCACCGCCCTCGCGGGAACCTTGAAACCAAACTGCGTGTAGCTGATGGTCCGCGAATTCCGCCATCGTAGCACTATGGACCATGATAGAGGGCGATTCCACGTCCGAGATGAATTGTTCACTGTAGTGCGGTTCGGTTGAGCTTGGGGTATTTGACTGCTCAATTGCGAAAGCTGGATGAGATAATGGACGGTTGAACTCGTTTACAAAAAGCGGGGTAAATACCGCCAATGCGATAGCGATCTTGACGGCGTGCCGGATAAACTTGGATGGGTAAAGACGACTGTTCACGGCGTTCCAACGGTATCACACTCCCGAACAGTCCGGACAACGGGGGCGAACATGCTATTTCGCCGTTGAGAATATGGTCGGAGATTGGTACGTGACTCCGAAAATGATACCAGTTCGAGGGCTCGCCTTGGTTAGGCCAAAAGCCGCCGCTGTGTCGAACCGCAATCCCGATGCTTTGATCTGGGTTCCGAAGCGAAACTGACCGATACTCTCGGTGCCCAGTGCAGCGGGCTTGTTGCGGGTGCTGATACGGCCGTTGACCTCGCTTGCCAGATTTATCCTGTCGTTGACGCGGTAAATTCCGGCCAGTCCATAGATCAGAACATCGTTTTGCGTAAATGACTCCAATGGGGAAGTCATGATCATGATGCCGAGATTGCCGTACGCCGTAAACCGCGCCGTTTTACCCATCAGGGTTCCAAACCCTTTCTGCACTAATATTTTTCCAAAAACGTTGATTTGGTTCGTACCCACTCCCCGAGCCTGATCGGTGTTGGGCATCTGAAATCCGGCCTTGAAACCAAAACCCGGAAGGTGTTTTGTCTCGTTCATTAATTTGATCTTGGCCGAGAGCGTAAAATCGTCGAAATCGTTTGCCGAGTTACCTGTAATCGAAAGCGGAACCGCGGACGGCCCGCGTGAGTTGATGGCGATAAAATTTTGAAGCGAGCCCTCAACCTGGAATTCGACGTTCGCAGCAAATCCCATTCTTACCCGAAGATCGCCGACTCTTGTGAGGTCACCGTTTATGCCAGAGAGCGGAAATTTAGCCTTTTGAAAAAAGTCCACGCCGATCCCAACTCCTATGGAGCCCGGCGGCGTAATATCGATATCATCAGTCAGGAGCGGCCGCTGCTGTGCAGACGCCGCAATCGCAAAAATAAGGGCAATAATGGCTGATAGGATCGAGTGTTTCATCGTCGATATGTTTACCTTAAATTTACAACGGCGAAATCATTTCGTCACGCCGCTGTAAATCTAACTTCTCATAAGTTACGTCGGCCGAACAGGCCTTTGCGAGGAAATACGTCAAATTAACGAGCGTCGAAAGTATTGACCGGGAAGTCGGCTCGCACACCCCATGGCATATAAAGCACGGAGCCGCTGAGGCTTTGTAAAACGTAAGTAAAACTCTGAGAACTAGTCGTAGCTCCGCGGCGATACACTGCCGGGTCGGTCCGGCCGTCCCCGTCGTAATCTCCTTGGACCGGCAGATCGTCCGATACCCCAAAAGTTTGATATCGAACCTGTCCGTTCGAAGACTGAAGAATGTACCAGACCAAAGGCGAGGATGCTAGGGCGCCGGTTCTAGCAGCGGCAAAATCGGCCTTTCCATCACCGTCGTAGTCACCTGGAAGAATGTAGTCGGATGCGAAATTGCCCCACTGTTGGAATGTTGCTACGCCGTCCGAACTTCGTCGAATGATAAATGTGTTAGCCGGCGAGAGGGCTCCGGAGCGATAAACAGCGACGTCGCATTTACCGTCGCCATCGTAATCGGCGGGAACGGGGATGTCCCTGTCTTGTGTGCTATCGACACCCGTCGTACCCCAGGGCACGTATAGCTGCGATCCTGAACTCTGGAGTATGTAAAAGTAAGATTGTCCTCCTGCCACAGCGGCCTGGCGATAAGTTGCGGCGTCGGTCCGTCCATCGCCATCGTAATCCCGAGCAACCGGAGTGTCGCCGACCGCGCCCCATGCTATCTGCTGAAAAACAAAATCACTGGAACGCAATATCAAGAAGTAAGCTTGAAATCCCGTCGGCGAATTCCGATAAAGACAAAAGTCATCTTTGAAATCGCCGTCATAGTCGCCAGGCGCGGGATAATCGTAATTGGCATCGCCCCACTGGACCGATTGGAATCCAGTGGTCGAGTTCATGTTGTAATAAGTGATAGGAGCGGGTGTAGGCGGCGTCGCCGAGGGAAAGCGTAGGATGCTGAAATCCGTCCGTCCATCCCCGTCAAAATCGACAGGTCGTCGATTCCCAAGTTGTCCACGGATCTCACCGCCAGAAAAAATGGTAGAGTGGACATTTACATAGCCAAGATGAGCCCTTAGCTGTGCGATCTGGGTCGCGGTGATAGGAGCTGTGCCGGAAATGGTACCGCTTGTTCCCCCGACGGCGCTGAAGTTAATTGCAACCGCCGCGGTTGCCCCTATCGCTCCGGGCGCGTGAATATGCGATGCCGTCTGAGCGCTCGATAGTCCCGAAAAGACGACCGTATAAGTGATCGTAAGTGCCGATTCGTTAATGACGATTCGGGCGTATCCCGTCGCATTTGTCGAAACGACCGGCACCTCTTGAGCTCCGCTCAAATTTGCATACAGCGTTTCGGCACGTGCGCCGCTTACTGTGAATAGGATCGCGACGACCGAGACAACGATAGTTCGTAACTTCATTATTTCTCCCAAATCCAAATGCGTCCTGACATTGAAAGCCAAAAAAGGTAACGATTCAATAGTCCGAGTAGCTTATTCGAAAACGCGGTGGTGGTCAACGTGTTTAATTTGCCACAACTTAAAGACGAGCATGGACTTGGACTTATGAGGCAAAAATTGTCACAATGACGAGGTCGAAAGGCTTATCGTAAAGCCAAGACGTCGTCATTTTTCGTGGACATTTTAAACTTTCAAAAAGAACAGAATGAGAGTGGTCTTAGGCTGGTGCCCGGAGCCGCCGGCGATATCGAATTGCCCGCTGTCGAGCAGCAATTCGTAAACTTTACATTCTTTCGCCTTGATCCAACGTGGCGCCGGCTCGATGCGGAGTCGAAAGCCGAATTTAAGAAGGAGTTTATTTCGGTCTACGACCGATTTGGCGATGAATTACTTCTTTTCAGCTATTCATTGATCGGCTTTGATTCGAAGGCGGACCTTATGTTTTGGCGAATAGGCTCGTCGCTCGACATCATTCAGGATATGACAGGCCAGCTCTACCGAACGCAGCTCGGCAGCTTTCTGGAGCCCGCGGACAACTATCTCTCGGTAACCAAACGGCGAATGTTCGTGGGCTATGAGTCCGACGACAGACAACGCGTCACCGCCGGCTCGAAAAAATATCACTTCGTTTATCCCTGCACTAAGCAGGTCGAGTGGATGCGGCATTCGGCGGATGAGCGCGATGCGATGATCGAGGAAAATTTTATGGTGGGAATGAAATTTCCGAATATTAAGATCCACCTTACGCATACGTTCGGTTTTAGCGAACAGGATTACCTGATCACCTTCGAGACTGATGAGCCAAAGGCGTTTCTTGCTCTCGCCGAGGAACTGCGTGAAACGACGGCGGCACGTTTAACGGTTCGCGGAATGCCGGTTTACACATGCCGACAGCGGCCTCTGATCGAATGTCTGGACTCACTCGGCTGATGACGATCGCTCGCGTATTGATTATCAGCGGTGAAGTACAGGGCGTCGGATACCGCTTTTTCGCCCAGCGATCTGCCGCACGGTATCAGGTTCGTGGGTATATCCGTAATTTGCAAGACGGTCGGGTCGAGGCACACGTTGAGGGATCGCCAACCGACGTCGAAGCGTTTAAGATGGACCTCGCCGCTGGGCCAAAGCAGTCACACGTCCAGCAGATCGAGGAACTAGTGATAGACCCAACTGGGCTTTACTCAAATTTCAGGATCGAACGATAAGAATGGAACATCTCAGAAAACTAATTCGCGAGGTGCCCGATTTTCCGAAGCCGGGCATAAATTTTTACGACATAACGACTCTTTTAAAGGACGCCGACGGACTAAACAACACGATCGAGGCACTTGCCGGACTCTGCGTGGACGAAAAGATCGACACAGTTATTGGCGTCGAATCGCGTGGCTTTATCTTTGCACCGCCGCTTGCGATCAAGCTTCATGCCGGTTTTGTTCCGGTCCGAAAGCCCAAGAAACTGCCTGCCGATAGGGTCTCGATCTCGTACGACCTGGAATATGGCCAGGACACGCTCGAGGTTCATCGCGACGCCATCGGCGAGGGCCACCGAGTTTTGATCGTCGACGACCTTCTAGCAACTGGCGGCACGGCACGTGCAGTCGTGGATCTCGTCGAAAGCTTGGGCGGCATAGTCGTCGGCCTGTTGTTCGTCATCGAGCTCGACTTCCTTAAAGGCCGCGACAAGTTCGACGGCTATGACGTTCGCTCGTTAATACGATATGATTCTTAGAAAGTGAGGCCCCCGCTTTCACTCCCACCGAAAATGGTCCCGTAGCTCAGCTGGATAGAGCGTTCGCCTCCTAAGTGAAAGGCCGGTGGTTCGAATCCACCCGGGATCACCATTTCTATTTCCGTTCTGCACTTTTAGCGAAAGAGGGTTACTTATCACCCTAACCCTGACAATTTTGGCCGGAGAATCGTCTAGCGTTTGTGCCTTTTCATTCACCCAAACCGGATGGTCGATAGAGCAAAGCCGGTCTGAACGGCAGTCGGTCCTACTTACTTTACTCGTCGTTCACAAGATCTAGTAGATCGAGAAGTTGTATTCCACCTGCTTCGTCACCGTTTGACTCGAGCCATTTACCTTGGCTGGCTCGAAGCGTATTAATCGTGCGGCTGCGATCGCCTGCTCGGTCAAACCGTAAGGGAGACCCTTGACAGGCGAGATACTTCCGATCGATCCGTTCGCGAGGAAGGTCACTCTCAAGATCACCGTTCCCTGCATCAAATTCTGCCGCGCATCATCGGTCTACTACGGACGTGGCTTAGCTATAATCCTCATTGCCTGGGTAACGCCGACGGGCGGCGGCGGAGGGCCGACGACAACATTGCTCTTTGAATCCATACCACCTTCCGGTCCGCCACCAAGGCCGCCCTTCTTTCCCGGACCGTAGCCCGGTCCAGTCGAATCTCCCACGCCGCCGTCTCGACCGGTACCGATACCACCGTTACCGCCGGGGCCGTCTGAGAGAGTCAAACTTCCGTATTTCAAACCATACGGCTGTGATCTGTTCGTATCTTCTTCGTCGATGGGACCCTTGATCGCCATTTGTACTGGAATCGAAGGATTCGTCAGCCTGTCCATCGACGTGGACGGAGCCATTCCAGGATCTTTACGCATTGGTGGGCGAACGCCTTGGGACGCTGGGTTAAGATCGCTATTTCCGCCACCGCCGCCACCTTTCTTGGCGTCTTCCTTATTTATATGCTCTTCCTCGACGGTCATTGGCGTCGTGTCCGCGATCACCGAGTTGAAAAGATCATCGTTGATAGCACCGATATCCATGTCCTTGCCGAATATGCTGACAACCACCCCTAAAAGAAGTGCACAGATCATAAATCCGAAGGTCGTAAGCAATAAGCCGTTTCGGGTAGCGACGTTTTTGTCCTCGATCACCGTGACATGGAAACCATTGTCAGTTTCCGGCAAATCGTCATCCTCTGCCGTCACGACCGTCGGGTTTTTGTCGACGTCGATCGCCCTTGTCACAGTAGACACTGGAGTGGCTTTGATCGGCATCGAGTTCGCGGCGGTGAGAGGCGGCACGGTCTCAATTGCAGGCTCAGTCGACGCGACCTCGACGGGATATAGCTCGAATGACAGGAGTTCTGCCCCGCAGTTCGGGCAAGACCCGAACCTCTTAACAAAACTCTCATCACACGAACCGCAGTACTTAATCATTTTTCCCATCTTTTCGGCCTCTCGGTGCTTGCGACACATTTACGTTAGTAGTATTGATGTGGAATATTTGGACCACAAATTGTGCGGTAAAATTAGCGTTCTCCGCGGTTTATCCGCAGTATGCCGACCCACAGGTAATCCAATTCCGATAGATGCCGCGTGCAGTTGAAGCGATGCTTTTTTGGGGACAAAATATTACTAATTGGCAAGTTCCGGCAAATATGTGCCTTAGTCAATTCGTGGTGACTGAACAAAGACGATGAGATTACCCCCTTTCCTTATTTGGATCGACGTCGAATCAGCGCTTAGAGTAACGACCAAACCCGATAGTCAAAGGGATACGAACGTAGCAAAGGTCAATAGTCACATCGTTGTTATTGATCGCCCACATAATCTGGAAATCGGCCACCTTAGCCTTCCATATTAGAAGAGTCGTTGGTTCGAATCCGCCCGGCATCACCATTTCTACCCCTCCTGCCCGAGCTGTCAATAAAAAAAATCAGAGGCAGTTGTTTCCATGAAAACTGCAACGAGTACAGGCGGCGGAACCCTCGAGCTGTCGTTTTCCACCGCCAGATACGATTTATATTGACCACAACTGAACTTTTAGCGTAAAATCTGGCCACACTAAAAGTTCCAATACAATTTGTTCGACACTCAAATTCAGTCTCGAGAACAAATCGTAGGTCGCTAAAGCCGAGAACTCGTAGATCCGTTAGAGGATCCAACCTAATCTATGTTCAAAACCCTACCATCATTTCGACTGATTATTACTGGCGTTGCAGTATTGGTGATCTCAACTTTTGCTTTCGCGGCGGTGACCGTATCTGGTGCCGGCGCGGTTGAGTCGGTTAAACAGTATTTTGGCTTCCACGTGGCTGCCAGCCCTGCAGTCAAGCCGACGGCGGCAGCGATGAGTTTGCGTTCGACTAAAATTAGATCTGGCGGCACAAATGTGGCGGAACTCAAAACTTTTAGTGAAGAAGAAGTTGGCAGTCAACCTTATAGCCCTTCGAATATTTATGCGCCTACCATCTTTTCCGACCCCGCATATACGGCGATAGATAATACAACCGGAGCTATTACCGCAGGCACGAGCGTTGGTTCGGTATCGCTTCGGTCGGCTCTGCAGGCGGCAAATACTTTGGGTGGGACGCATACGGTTAATCTGCCAGCCGGGACATATAACCTAACGCGCGGTTCGATCACGATGAACGACATTGCTGAAAATATTACCATCAGCGGTGCCGGAGCAGCGACGACGATCATTAATATGACGGCCACGCTGCAGAATCGGATCATGCTCGTCGGCACTACCGGCACGCAGCCGAATATGATCATGTCGATTAGTGGCGTTCAGTTTACCAACGGCGTATTAACCGGTGACATTTATGGTGGCGGAGCAATCATTGCCGGCGGGCCTGGAAACAGCTTAACGCTAACGAATTGTATATTTCAAAATAATTCGATCAGTCCGACTGCGACTAATACTGGAGGTCCAAATGCTGGTGGTGCAGTCCGATATAATGGCGGTGGGACTTTAATAATCGATAATTGTCAGTTTATAAATAATTCGAGTCCAAACGGAGAAGGTGGTGCAGTAAGTTATTTTTTGGAGAACTTGGTAAGTGCCGGGAACGGGTCGCTAAGCATCACTAATTCGTCATTCACCGGTAATTCTGTTGGTGGAGTTGGTGGCGCGAGCGGAGGTGCGTTGTCAGTAGCTGCCCAGGGTATTATCACTCCTGGTGTTACCTTAGCCGTTTCCGTCTCAAAAAATACTTTCACCAATAATTCAGCGATTGGTGCTACAAACGGCGGCGGAGCTATCTCCGTGACCAATTCATTTGATATTGGCAACACGTGGCATTTTAATTACAACCGGATTGTAAATAATACCGTTGCGATGGGGCCTACAGGAATCTTTCAAAGCGGTGGCAGTCAGGGCAGTGTCGATGCGAAAGACAATTGGTGGGGATGTGATACAGGTCCAACCGCAGCAGGCACCTGCGACAAGGCAGCCAAATATGATAATACCGGTGGAGCCCAGGACGTCTCGACCTGGCTGCAACTCCGAACGACGGCCAGTCCCAGCACTATCGTCACAAACCAGACCTCTTCGCTGTCAACCAGTTTTCTTACCAACTCCGCCGGCACCGCAGTATCAATAAGCAATCTAAGCAGACTGATCGGGCTGCCGGTAACGTGGAGCAGCCTCGGCGGCAATCTCTCCGCGCAGCAGACGACGATCCAAGCAGCTGGGACCGCGACATCCACGTACAGCGAAACGACCGGCGTCGCCGGGACCCATAGCGGAACGGCTGTCGTGGACAATCTCCCTTCTAGTGGGTCCTTAAATACTGCGGCGATCACCGTAACCAAAGCGAATACCACGACGGTCATCACAAGTAGCCTGAACACTGCAACCGTCACCGGACAGCCGTACACGGTAGCATACTCAGTCACGGGCGCTTTCGGAAATTCCCCGACAGCTCCCACCGGTAACGTGCAGGTTTCCGACGGCACCAATACATGTACCGGAACCGTTGCCGCAGGTTCCTGTTCGCTCGCGTCCTTTACCGCCGGTGCGAAAACGATAACCGCTACCTATCAAAGCGACGCAAATTTTAACGCGAGCCCTGCATCGTCGGGCGTGTCGCATTTGGTGATTAAGGCCAACACGACCGTTGCTGTTACCGATCCGAACAATCCTTCCGTTTTTGGTCAATCCGTAACATTCACTGCGACGATAACCGTATCGGCTCCCGGAGCTGGTTCGCCTACAGGTAACGTCACGTTCCAGGATAACGGCGTCTCAATCGGGACGTGTACGGCGCAAAACGTTCTGTCGAACGCAGCCACTTGCACTCTGAACAATCTCTCGGTTGCGACGCATCCAATTACGGCTGTTTACAACAGCGACGCGAATTTCAATGCAAGTCCGGCCTCGCCGATTCTGAGCCAAGTCGTTAACAAAGCGAATACGACAACGTCTATTACCTCTGACAATCCCGATCCCTCTGTCACCGGACAAAGCGTCACGGTTGCTTACTCCGTAAGCGTCGCCTCGCCCGGAGCGGGCACGCCGATTGGCAACGTAGTTGTCACTGACAACGGAAATCCATTCTGTACCGACACTATTGCTAACGGATCCTGCTCGTCCGGCCTTACGACCGCCGGAGTCCACTCATTTGTCGCGACCTATCAGGGTGATTCTAATTTCAACGCAAGTCCTGGTTCGTCTCCGGCTTCTCATACCGTAAACAAGGCAAATACAACCACCGCCATTAGTTCCGATACCCCCGACCCGTCAGTGATAAACACGGCATACACGGTCACCGCCTCTGTTAGCGTCACTTCGCCCGGCTCAGGTACCCCGACGGGTACGATAACCGTCAGCGATGGTACGGATAGCTGTACGATCACACTGCCGGCAGTATCATGTATGCTGACCAGCACAACGAAGGGATCGAAGACATTGACGGCGACCTACGGCAGCGATGCGAACTTTAACGGAAGCTCAGGTTCGGCGTCCCATGCGGTGTTCGCACCGCCGACGGTCAGCAAATTCTTTGTGAACGGGGCGCAGGGAAATACGAATAATACCAACTTGAACGGTACGGCGCGGCTATCGATCGCCATTACTAACCCGCCCGGTAACGCGGGCAGCCTGTCTGGCATTGCGATTACTGATCCGTTCCCGGCGGGATTGGAAGTGGACGCGAGCCCGAGTCCGACGAATACGTGCGGCGGTTCGTTGACCGGTACGGCAACAGGCTCGACCAGCTTCGGACTTACCGGCGGAGCGTTGGCCTCACCGGGAAATCAATGCGTTATCAGCGTCCAAGTCAAAGCCACGACGGCAGGCGCGATCACCAACACCACCGGAAATGTTTCATCGACCGAAGGGGGCACGGGCGGCACGGCTTCGGGCACGCTCAACGTCTTTGCTCCGCCGACCGTTACCAAACAATTTTCTCCGGCCAATGTTAACCCCGGCGACCCGTCGCAGATGACGATCACGATCACGAATCCGGCTTCAAACCCGGGCGTGCTGACTGGTTTGGCGTTTACCGACACATTTCCTACCGGAATGACGGTCGCTTCGACGCCGGGTTTAAGTTCCACCTGCGGAACCGTGACCGGTGCGACATCCGGTTCGGGATCGATAGCCCTGGCGGCCGGCTCGAGCGCATCACCCGGCAGCTCGTGCACTGTCCAGGTCAACGTGACTGCGACACAGAACGGAACGAATACGGTCTCGGTTGATTCGACAAGAGGTGGAGTTTCGGCGCCGGCGAGCGATACGCTCTTCACATGCCTCAGCAATCCGATAGTAACTCTGATCACCGACACGAATATATCCGGCGATCTCCGTTACGCACTGGCGAACGTTTGTGCGGCGCCGAATAACAACGTTACTTTCAACCTCGGAGTCGGCCCGCATACGATCACGACCGCGAGCATGATGGTGGTGGGCAAGGACGTGACGATAACGAATACGTTGAGCGGTACGAACGGCCCTGTGACGGTAAACGGCAACGGCGGGGCGTTCAGGATATTCCAGGTGAATAGCCCTGTGACGTCTGCTATTTTCCGCGGCTTTACGATCAGCGGCGGTAACGAATCTACTTTGGGCGGCGGCGGACTGCTTGTACAGAGCGGTACGGTCACGCTGAATAGCATGCTCTTGACCGGCAATAGCGCGACAGGTACGATCGGCGGCGGCGCACAGGTCAAGGACGGGGCATCACTGAATGTATATAACTCGACTATCTCCGGAAACAATGCCAAGGTGGCAGGCGGCATCTCAAATCAGAGCAGCACTCTGAACCTGCTGAACAGCACGGTCACAAATAACACCGCCGTCGATTTTAGTGGCGGGATACATAACCAGCAGGTGTTAGTGGGCGATCCGGTCCCGGTCGCGAACATCAAGAACAGCATCGTCTCAGGCAACGTCGCCCCGATTAATGTCGACATTACCCCGGGAAGCTACACGGATCAGGGCAACAACCTGATCGGAATTTCCGCCGGATTGATCGGTCTTGCGAATAACGGCGGCCTGACAAGTACGCACGCACTTTCGCCGGCAAGCGCGGCGATCAACGCGGGCGATAACGCGGCGGCGACGGGTGCAGGCCTAAGTTCCGATCAGCGGGGCACCGGCTTTGCCCGTATCGCTGATACGACGGTCGACATCGGAGCGTTCGAAGCGCACTACGCGGTTTCGGCGACGGCTGGAAACAATCAGACGACTTTGGTCGGCACGGCGTTCGGCACGCAGCTGAAGGTGACGGTAACAGAAGCCGGGAATCCGGTTAGCGGCATTTCGGTCACGTTCACGGCACCGGCGAGCGGTTCTAGCGGTGTGTTCCAATCTTCGGGAACCAATACTGAGACAGTCGTCACAAACGCAAGCGGCGTCGCCACTGCATCCGTCTTGACGGCTAATACTTCGGTCGGCAGCTATACGGCGAACGCATCCATCGGCGCGGGTCAGCCGACGGTAACCTTCAACCTGAAGAACGTGGCGAACACGTCGACCGCCGTCACGTCGAACCATAATCCGTCGGTTCATGGCCAAGGTGTCACCTTCACTGCCACAGTCTCCTCGGTGGGATCCGCTATCGGAACGCTCACCGGTTCGGTAACCTTCCTCGACGGCGGCTTACCGTTTTCGGCTTCTTGTACGGGCGTCAGTCTGTCCGGCGGACAGGCACAGTGCACGACCAGTACACTCGGGATCGGCAATCACACAATTACGGCCGCCTACAGCGGCGATACGAACTTCAATTCGAGCAATGGCAGCTTGAACGGCAATCCGCAGGTCGTGAATCAGGCCGCATCGACGACCGCTATTGTTTCGAACCAAAACCCGTCCGTTTATGGACAGTCGGTCACGATTACAACGACGGTCGCAGCATCAGGCCCCGGAGTAGGAACGCCGACCGGTACGATCAGCTTCCTGGACGGTGGCAATCCGATCTCGGCGCTTTGCACTGGTGTAAGCCTTTCAGGCGGCACTGCATCCTGTACTACGACCGCTTTAGGTGTCGGCAATCACACGATTACGGCGAACTACAGCGGTGACACGAACTTCAGCAGTAGCAACGGCAGCATGACCGGCAACCCGCAGGTCGTGAATAAAGCCGACACGACGACGACGATCGTCTCTGATAATCCCGATTCGTCGGCTGTCGGTCAGAGTGTGACGGTTGTGTTCACGGTCGTTGCAAGCTCGCCGGGAGCCGGAACTCCCGCCGGTAACGTTATGGTTTCCGATGGTGTGAACTCATGCTCGGCGACGGTGGCAGCAGGCTCATGCATGGTCGCTCTGACGACGCCCGGAGCCCGCACGCTGACGGCGACGTACGCGGGCGACACCAACTTTAACGGCGGTTCGGGTACGGAACCGCACACGGTGGTCGCACCCCCTGCCATTAGCAAGGCATTCACGCCGGCATCGGTGTCGGTAGGCGGCACGTCGCAGCTCAAATTTACGATCACGAATCCGGCGGCGAATACGGTCGCCCTGACAGGCGTCGGCTTTACAGACAGCTTCCCGGCGGGGCTCGTAGTTGGAACGCCGAACGGCCTGGCTTTAGGCGGAAGCTGCGGAGCACCGTCCGTAACGGCCACGGCCGGAACGACATCGGTGGTTGCCTCCAACATAACGATCGGCGTTGGACAAAGCTGTACAGTCACGGTCAACGCCACGGCGACCGCGGCGGGCCCGCTTATCAACACGACGGCGGCGGTCACATCGACCAACGGCGGGACGGGGAATACGGCCACAGCGACATTGCAGACAAGCCTGCCAGTTCTCGCCGTAACCAAGACGCACGTGGGAACTTTGACGCAGGGTCAGGTTGGTGCGTGGACGATACAGGTGACGAACAATGGTTTGACGGGGGCGGATGTGACGAGCGGTACGACAACGGTGTCGGACGTATTGCCTGCTGGATACACGCTGGCGAGCTATACGGGAACCAACTGGACGTGCACGGGCACGGCGACGGTTACGTGCACGAGCACGCAGGCGATCGCGGGTGCGGGAGGGACATTCCCGCTTATCACTTTGAACGTCAACGTACCGGCGGCGTCCCCTGTCTCAGTTTCGAACACGGCGAAGGCGTTTGGCGGAGGCGATCAGGTGCATACGTCGCTCGCAAGTGCGGCGTCCGGTACGGACAACGTGACGGTTGCCCAGACGCCTGCTGGCATAACGATCGTCGGGGGCAACAACCAGTCGGCAGTTATTCAGATGGAGTTTGCTCAGCCGCTGTCAGTGCTGGTCAAGGACGCAGGTAATGTACCTGTCGCGGGTGCAAGTGTTACGTTCACAGCACCATCATTTGGCCCGAGCGGCTTCTTCTTCGGCCGTCAGCCGGCCATGACGGCGAATACCAACGCTTCCGGCATTGCGACGACGACTGCCTTGACGGCGAACGGAGTGGCTGGCGGCCCATACGGGTTGCCTGCGAGTACAGGGTCAGTGAGCACGAGCTTCTCACTGACCAACCTCGTCGGCCCTGTGACGCACTTTGCGGTGACGGCACCGGTAAGTGCCTTGCCGGGAGTGGCGTTCAACTTTACTGTGATGGCCCTGGATGCAGGTGAGAATATTGTAGTTGGATATTCCGGAACTGTGCATTTTACAAGCACAGATGGTGCGGCGGTCCTGCCGGCCAATACTACGCTCATAGCCGGCACGCGAACCCTCAGTGCGACACTCGCCACAGCGGGCATACAGAGGATAACGGCGACCGATACCGTTTCGGCTATCTCGGGCGTCTCGAATAACATCAACGTGATCGGCACGGGCCGCAGAACGAGAGCGGACTTTGACGGTGACGGCAGATCGGACATTTCTGTGTTCCGTCCGTCCGAAGGCAACTGGTACCTGTTCAACTCGAGCATAGGCTTTTCGGCAGTTCACTGGGGACAAACGGGAGATGTGATCGTACCGGGAGACTATGACGGTGACGGCAAGGCGGATTTCGCCGTTTGGCGTCCGTCTGTTGCGGTGTACTATGTACTGAACAGCAGTAACTTCACATTTACGTCCATCTCGTACGGGCAATCGACAGACATACCGGTGACAGGGGACTTTGACGGCGATGGCAGGGCAGACTTTGCCGTGTACCGACCGTCGACATCGACCTGGTTCGTTAACAGTTCGTCGACGGCCCAGACGGCGTCGATATTGTTCGGGGCGGCGGGGGACATTCCGTTCTCGATGGACAACGACGGCGACGGCAAGTCGAACATCGCCGTCTACCGGCCCAGCAACGGCACATGGTACATCGCCCGCCCGACGGGAGTACCGGCGACGAACTTTGACGCGATACCGTTCGGGACGACGGGTGACATCATTGTCCCCGCCGACTACGACGGCGACGGCAGGGATGACATCGCTGTGTTCCGTCCGTCGAGCGGAACGTGGTTCATCGTTCGGAGTTCGGATGGGGGCCTAATGCAAACGCATTTCGGATCTAGTTCGGATATTCCGGTTCCCGCCGATTACGACGGAGACGGAAGGGACGATATCGCCGTTTACCGGCCGTCAAACGGAACGTGGTACCTCAACGGGTCGACGGACGGCTTCGCTGCCCAGGTCTTCGGTATCAGCACCGATATTCCGGTCCCGGCCGCCTATCATCCTTGATCGGCTGCAGAAAGGACCGGCGTAACAAAACAGGAAAGGCGAGCAAAAATGCTCGCCTTTCCTCCTGCCGCCGACCACCAAAGAGCACTCCTGGTCCAGCGTAAAAAGTCATTGACTTTTCTCTCCCAAATTGGTAGTTTCCGGCCCAACCCAGGCGGGTTACAGTTCCAAATTCCAATGTCTTGCGGTCGTCGATTCAAAAGACCAGTACCCATTGTGGCAATGCAGCTCATTTACAGGGATAGTTATCCCGTTTTTTTGGAAGTGCATTGGTAATAACTCTTTTTAATAGATGAACGGAAGCAAAGCGTGTTCAAGCACAGTGGCAGGCATTTATGACCCGCATACACGCTAGAGGTCTATTCAAATTCTCCCAATAAAAAGTTAACCATTCGACCGCAGCGCAGCGAGCGTTGCGGTCATTTTTGTGTTTGAAGAGGGATCGCGGCTGCTATGGTAAATTAAACTAGTATGCAAAAGGTGCTGACAGCTGAGCAAATGCGCGAGGTCGATCGTTTGACCACCGAGCGGTACGGTATTCCCTCGATCCTGCTGATGGAAAACGCTGCCCACGCGGTCGCTAGGATCGTCACGGAAAAGCTGGGTGGACCGATCCGGGGAAATGATATCGTCGTTCTTTGTGGCCCAGGAAATAATGGGGGCGACGGTGCGGCTCTCGCTAGAATACTGTGGAGTCAATGGTGCGATGTCGATGTTCTTCTTTTCGGTAAGGTAAGCGAAACCTGCGGCGACGCCCGGACGAATTTTGATATTCTGAAAAATCTGTCAAATAGGGAACCTCCTTTTTGGCCGGCTCTTCTTTTGTATGAAAATGCATGCCTTGACGATCGACTGAAGGATCAAATCAGCGTTGCAACTATTGTTATTGATTGTCTATTCGGGACCGGCCTCTCGCGTCCACTCGATAAATCCTTCGCTGACTTATTCGAATATGTTAACGATGTCGCGGCTAAAAAGGCAGGCAAATTCCTTCGAATCGCTGTCGACCTTCCTTCGGGCCTAATGGCGGATTCGGCCGATGATTTTGACCCAGCCTTTAACGCCGATGTGACCGTCACTTTTACAGCTCCGAAGATGGCAAACATTTTGCCGCCTAACAGTAGAAAATGTGGCGAGTTGTACATAGAGGAAATTGGAAGTCCGGCAGAGATGGTGTCGGATTCGGATTCGCAACTGGCCGTGACTACCGCTACGGATGCGTGCGAATGGCTTCGTACTTCGGGTTTCTCGATTGATTCCTACAAAAACAAACGCGGCCACGTCCTTGTGATCGCCGGCTCCGAAAGCTATTCCGGTGCCGCCGTTCTCGTTGGCGATGCCGCGATGCGTTCAGGTGTCGGGTTAGTGACGATCGCGACGCCAAAAAGCTCTAAAAATTCGATCGCTGAGCGCGTTTTGCCGGAAGTAATGGTTAAGGGAGTGGCCGAGACCGAAAGTGGAGCAGTAGCGGCCGAAGCATTCCAAGAGCTTCAGGAACTTTTCGAAAAGGCGGATGCCGTGGCGATCGGCAGCGGACTTTCGCAGAACGATAGTACGCGAGTGTTTGTTCGAGAGGTGGTCGAACGCCGAAAGAGTCCGACCATCGTCGACGCCGACGCCTTGAATCTATTGTCACCGTTCTCGTTACAGATCGGTAGACCGCAAGAAGGAAGCGGCTCAACTGATCCCACATCAAGCGTATCCATTGTGAATGTACCGCACGCTCCCGCAGCCAGTTCTGAATTGATCTTCACCCCTCATGAAGGCGAGTTCATGCGGATGCTCGGCACGACCGACAAGGACGCGATCCAAGATCGCGTCGCCGCCGTTCGGGAATTTTCGCAGAAGCATAATGTCATTCTCGTCCTCAAGGGGGAACGAGTTCTGATCGGCGAACCCGGCGGTCAGATTGCCGTGAACCCGACCGGGAATTCGGGTCTCGGCAAGGCTGGAAACGGCGATACACTCACTGGCATTATCGCGGGCTTTGTCGCACAGGCCGCTGCGACGAAGATCGATATTTTTGCGACTGTGGTCGCCGCGGTATTTATCGCTGGAATGGCCGGGGACATTGCCGAAAAAAAATACGGAAAGCGTGTGATGACCGCGTCCGACGTGCGGGAATGCTTGGCCGAAGCGTTCGCTCACTGCTGTGATCAATTGTGAATCTACACCGGAAATACAAAAGTGAAACGCATGAGTCGTCGTTTGCGATCGGCGAAAAAATCGGCCAAGAACTGTGTTCGGGAGACGTAGTATTGCTCTACGGCGGTCTCGGAGCCGGCAAAACGTCGATCGCAAAAGGAATCTTGAACTCGCTTGAATTCGATGTGGACGAGGTCACCAGCCCGAGCTTTAGCCTAGTAAATCTCTACAAAACCCCGCATTTTGATGTTTATCATTTGGATCTCTGGCGGCTAGATGCATCGCACGACGTCGCCATGGCAGTGGGACTCGATGATATTCTCGATAATGATAAAGCGATTACGCTCATCGAATGGGCTGATCGGCTTGATGGTCTCGATATTGGCTCGCGGGTGATAACCGTAATAATTGCGGGCGACGGCGACGATGAGCGGCAAATAGACATATCAATATCCGACCCCAGGGAATCGAGTCATTTGCAAAGGGCCGAAATAGATTAGCGGCCATATTATTCTCTACCGAAGCGTTTTCGAATATAATTCAGTAGCACTCTATGATTCCGACAGACGGCAGCCCACATAAACGAACAGAGCAAGCGGCATATCCTTCAACGATCGACGACGATAACACGGATTGCCAATTGTTCTTTAATCGTGAATTGAGCTGGCTCGAATTCGATAGACAGGTCCTCGAAGAGGCCTTTCGCGACGGCGTGCCGGTCCTCGAGCGGCTTAAATTTCTTGCGATCTTTTCAACCAATCTCGATGAATTCTTTATGATCCGCGTATCGGGCTTGAAGGAGCAGATCGCCGAAGGTATTACCGAACTTTCGCCCGACGGCATGACAGCGGCCGACCAGATCCGCGAGATTGGACGTCGGCTGAAACCGACGTTGAAGCGTCAGGTCTCATTTTTACACCAAAACGTTCTGCCGGCTCTAGCGAGTGCGGGCGTCACGATCGAAAATTACAAAGATCTCGGGGTTAAGGACAAACGTCGGCTCGATAAGTACTTTCGCGATAACCTGTTCCCAATATTGACGCCGCAGTCCGTCGATTCGAGCCACCCGTTTCCATATATTTCCAACCTGAGCCTGAACCTTGGCCTTTTCATCGAGCCCGACCGAGCTTTCACGCAGAAGAGCCTTCGGCATCTTTACCGGCAAAAGCGATTTACACGTATCAAATTACCGGCGACCGCGTCGCGGCTTGTTCCGATCGACGAAAAAAAGGGCCGGTACGCGCTGCTTGAACAGGTCATCGCGGCGAATGTCGGTGAATTGTTTCCCAACATGAAGACCTCGGAATCATTCCTCTTTCGCGTGACGCGCGATGCGGATATCGAGCTTCGCGAGGATGAGGCCGGCGATCTGCTCCGTACGCTCGAACGCGAATTGCAGCGTCGAAGAGATAGATTTCCGGTTCGTCTCGAGGTCTCGGCCGCAATGCCGGATAAGATGCTCCGGCTCCTCGTCACCGGTATCGGACTGACTGACGAGGACGTCGATAAGATCGACGGTTTGCTCGATATTCCGGATCTCATGCAGCTCTACGGCTTGAACCTTCCCCAGCTCAAGGACAGGCCGATAACTGCCCATCAACCCGCGGCGATGCTCGGTAAGCACTGCCTCTTCGATGTCGTAAAAAAGCAAGACGTGCTGCTCCATCATCCGTACACCTCGTTTAGCATCGTCACGGATTTCATCGCCCAGGCGGCCGACGACCCGAACGTTCAGGCGATCAAGATCTGTCTTTATCGCACGGGAAAGGATTCACCGATCGTCGATTCGCTTATGCGCGCTAGCCGAATGGGCAAGCAGGTCACGGCACTTGTAGAACTTAAGGCGAGATTTGACGAAGAGAACAACATCGAATGGGCCCGGCGTCTTGAGAATGAAGGTGTGCACGTGGTCTACGGCATTCATTCGCTCAAGACACATTGCAAGGTAATGCTTATTATCCGCCGCGAAAAGGAAAAGCTCGTGCGATATGTCCATCTTGCGACTGGCAACTACAATCCGACGACCGCGAAGGTCTATACGGACATTGGGCTGTTGACCACCGACGAACAGATCGGCTCGGACGCATCGAATCTTTTCAACTTCTTGACAGGCTATTCCCAACAGGCCAAATACTCACGCTTATTGGTTGCTCCCCTCAATCTTCGTCAAAAATTTACCCAGCTGATCCGTCGCGAAGTAAAACACTGCCGTGGCGGTAAAAAGGGTAGGATAATCGCTAAATTCAATAGCCTTACTGACACCGCATTGATCAAAGAGCTTTATGCTGCGTCGCGTGCGGGAGTCGAGATCGACCTGATCGTACGCGGCGTGAGCTCGCTTCGGCCTGGTATCAAAGGTCTATCGGAAAATATTCGTGTTCGTTCTATAATTGGCCGTTTTCTGGAACACAGCAGATTGTTCTATTTTGCGAACGGCGGTGGCGACAACGATGAGGTTTACCTCGGCAGTGCCGACTGGATGAACCGCAATCTTGACCGGAGGATCGAAGTAACGGTACCCGTCGACGACCCCGAGATCAAGGCGTATCTGCGGGACGTCCTGCTCGACGCCTATCTTCGGGACACGGTAAACGCTCGCATACTGAGATCGGATGGAACATACCGACATCTGACGGCTCCCGCATCCGAGGCCTTTGACTCGCAGATGTTTTTTGTCGGCATGGAAGCCGGACTTTAGGCCGTATTCGTTTTTTCGAAACGTGCTTCGATAACGCCGTTCAATTGCTTGCCGTACTTCAATGTTAGTCGCGGATATCCGCGAACTTCAGGTTCCAACTTGTCAGCTCCGATCTGTTTTTCGACGGTGAGGATGTCTTCCATTGACCCCTCGATCTCCATATAAAATCCGAATGGAAGCTCATCGAGCACGACCTCGACATTCCCGAGGTGATAGGCCTTGCGGTGTTTCTCATAAACGACCGCCAGCTTATAACCCAGTTTTTCGATGATGGCCTCAGTCGCCTCGACATTTCCCACCACGGTCTCATGTTCGATCTGCTGTTTGAATTCGTTTTGCAGGCCGATCTTTTCCTTGTACGTCAAAATGGTTTTCTCGTTCGTTTTTCGCAGCCGCAAAACCGCGTTTCGCCCGTCGAGGATCCCGCCTCGATGTAGATAGTTTTCCTCAAAGGCCTCGTATGCGAATTCAGCTCCGAGCTCTCGGAGCAAGGCCGTAAATTCGACTAATGATTTTTTGTCCAAACGGTATTTCTTTTCGGTTTCGATCGCCATTTTTTGCCTGTGCATTTATAGTATGCAATAAGCGGGTGACGGGCAAACCACATAATTATCTCGTCGGGGCTTGACTGAAAGGTCACCGATAATTGATACTTGAAAAAAAGGTCAGGTATATGTCCGGCCTTTTGAATTTTTACTCATTCGATACTTTTAGGAGAATTTATGCCTTATCCGGAAATGATGATCTACGGCATGCGCGCGGAACTCGCGCAGCTCGGGATCGAAGAAACAAAAACGACCGAGGCCGTCGACGAAGCGGTCAAGAACACTGATGGAACGGTGATGGTCATCGTTAATTCGGTCTGCGGCTGTGCCGCTGGCGGCGTTCGTCCCGGCATCGCTATGGCCTTGCAAAATGCTTCGAATAAGCCGGATAGAGCGATCACGGTCTTCGCCGGTGCCGACATCGATGCTACAGATACCGCACGAGCTTATTTCGAAGGCTATGCCCCGTCGTCGCCCGCGATCGGCTTGTTAAAAGATGGCAAGCTTGTTCAAATGTTCGAACGCCGCGACCTCGAGGGACGTCCCCCGATGACGATCGCTCAAAGCTTGATCGACGCTTTCGACGCTCACTGCTCGAAATCCGAAGCCGCGAATAATTAGCCCATTTGCCCCTTATCTTTCGGCCGCCCGACACATTTCGGGCGGTCTTTCTGCGCTTCGCACAGCGTGATGGCGAACTTAGCTGTTGCGGCGTCCGCCTTTTAGCGGATAGAATACATTGGGTTCGGTGAACTCACCCGAGCCGACCGTCTCGTTCAAGACATGTCGATCAGTCAAAGACAGCACATCAGATTTTCGCTCGATATTCCGGCCCGGATATACTCGAAATTTGGCGAAACGCAAAACACCACGCTGCAGCAGATCAGCGTCGGCGGCTGTTTTACGGGTTGGGAAGAGAACATTTACGCGGGTGATGAGTTCCGCATGGAGATCATGCTCCCTAACGGCAACTACCTTCCGCTACGCTGCAAGGCCCTATACCGCTTTGATCACACCGGGTTAGGTGTCAAGTTCATCGACGTCACCCAGTTTGAACAGGAACTTATTTCAAACATCATAGCCGCCAGGCTCGAGGCAGAGGGCGTTCCGCTCCAGATCGACCCTTTTAATCACCATGAGTTCGTTGACGACAACACGACCCCACGCATTACGGACCCGCGGAAAGAAGCTGACACCATCCTGAACGAAATCATGTCGCCCGAATAGCCGTTCATTGTAGCTTTGGTGGCTGCGGCGGACGAATGCCTGTATATTGCGCCGACGCTATTTTCCACCCGTTCATTTCCTTTCTCATTAGATAGGTAACTCGAATACTACGCGGCGGCAGCGGCTTGCCGTCCACGGTCATTGAGTAATTGAGCCGTGCAATGACAATGGCGAATTTGCCGTAATCGCGGATCGAATGTTCCGTGGCCTCGGCCGAGGCATTTACAGCGGCTGCGGCCGACTTAGCCTCCGGAGTATAAAACCCAAGGACCTTTTCGCGCGGATCAAATTCGCCAAGCGGTGAGATCTCTATGTAATCAGCTGTAAGAATGGCGTCGAGAGCTTTGGCATCATACTCCGTTTGAGCGTTGACCATTTGGTTGACCAGCGACTTTAGTGCTTGCTCGTTTTTGCCTGATGACTGAACACACCGTCGATACCGAAAGCAAAAGGGTGGTTGCGAGGATTATTGTCCTTGATCTCATAGTTTCCATACGACCGGGCCATCGCTTAGTTCCGCTAAAACAGCTCCTCCATCGCTTGTTCGAGGTTCTTAACTCCGACGACGCGCATACCTAGTAATTTCTCTAGCCCTTTTTTGTTGGATTCCGGCAGGATCAGTTTTTTGAATCCGAGTGTCTGGGCCTCGCGTGCTCGCGACTGGGCTTGCAGAACGCCGCGGACCTCGCCGGTCAGGCCGACCTCTCCAAATACGGCGATCTCCGGCGCGATCTGGAGGTTGCGGAAGCTCGAAGCGATCGACGCGATAATACCAAGATCTGCGGCAGGTTCATCGACCTCGATGCCGCCCGCGACGTTGATAAAGACGTCGTCCGACGAGAGCTGGAATCCGAGCCGCTTTTCCATTACCGCGATCAAGAGGGAAGTGCGGTTGTGGTCAAACCCCTGTGCCATTCGTCGTCCGGTGCCAAATTTTCCGCCGCTGACTAGTGCCTGGACCTCGACGAGCATCGGCCGAGTGCCTTCCATACAGACGGTGACGACCGAGCCGGTCGCATTCTCGGGCCGCTCCTGCAGAAACAGCTCTGACGGGTTGCTTACGGGAATCAGTCCCGCGTTGGTCATCTCGAAGACGCCGATCTCGTTTGCCGCGCCAAAGCGGTTCTTGGCCGCGCGGATAATTCGATGGTTATGATGACGGTCGCCCTCGAAATAGAGCACCGTGTCGACAATATGTTCAAGCGTCTTAGGCCCGGCGATCGAGCCTTCTTTGGTGACGTGGCCGGTCAGGAAAACGGGCGTCGACGTCTGTTTGGCAAACATCATGAACTGCGCCGCCACGTCGCGAACCTGCGAAACGCTGCCCGGAGCCGATTCGATCCGCTCGCTGTAGATCGTCTGTATCGAATCGACGATCACGAGATCGGGCCGAAGCTTGTCGATCTCGCCAAGTATCGCCTGCAAATTGGTCTCGGGCAGCAGGAATAGGTTATCAGCGACGAGGCCGAGACGCTCCCCGCGCATCTTGATCTGACGTTCCGATTCCTCGCCGGACACGTACAGAACCTTTGAGCCCTGCTTTCCGAGCTGATCGGCCATTTGAATGACGATCGTCGACTTACCGATACCCGGAGCTCCGCCTATTAGCACCAAGGACCCCGCAACGATGCCGCCGCCGAGCACGCGGTCGAGTTCGTCGATGCCCGAGGTCGTCCTCGAATCGTCCTGCGATTCGATCGTGCCGTACGCGATCGGCGTGGTCGAACGGATCTGCGACATTATCGTCGCCGCCGTCCCGGGCTGTGCCGTCGGCCGAAATCGTTCCTCTACCAACGAATTCCACGCCTGACACTCAGGACACTGCCCGAGCCATTTTCGCGATTGCCCGCCGCAGCTCTGACATACGAATATTGTTGCTGGTTGCTTTGCCATTTTATTTTCGGATAACAAAGGATACATCAAGCTTGTCGAAACGAGCATTACGTTCGTCTTCGCCGTTCCATTTTTCGAACTAAATGGAACGGCTTTATTGTTGTATCTACCGGAGTTAACCCCAAAATCGTTCCATTAGTGTTTCGGATCACGCTAAATGGAACGATGGACCAATGTTTGCCGTGCGGGCACACCGTAATTGTTGATATAACATCACTTAACGCTCCAAAGCGGCCAGCATGTTCGTTAGAGAACGGGTAATTTGAATCATGAGCGTTTCAACGGACGCAACAGTACGATCATCCGCGATCGTGATGAATGAACACCGCGACGCGACTATAGTATATTGTTTCATAGATAGCACGAATCAGTCAATGCTTCGTCTGAGAGCTACGAGCGAGCCGCCTACAGAGATCGAGCATTCGCAGCGGAGCCCGTAATGTTAAACATCGTTAGTTTTCATTGACGTTTCCGCCCGCCGGGCGGTAAGATAAAGGTATTGCCTCGTTTTCCCCGCTGAGAAGAGCCGTTGTTTAGCCGCTTGACCAAGGATTGGACCAATGAAAAGATCACGTCTTCACGCTGCAATGTGCGCAGCCGTATTTGCTGCCGCATTAGCATATGTTTCGCTGCATCCCTCTAGAGCCGATATGCAGGCGGTCGCGGCGACGCCCGATCTCGGGATCGGTGCCAGTCTAAACGGGGCCCGGCCGTTTCCGGCGAATAATGCCTGGAACATGGACATTTCGAAGTTTCCGGTGCACCCAAATTCCGCAAACCTGATCGCGAGCATAGGCACGGCGACCGGGCTGCATCCGGATTTTGGTACGTTCTGGCAGGGAGATCCGATCGGGATACCCTACGTTGTTGTGTCTGGCAGCCAGGCGATGGTCCCGATGAATTTCACAAGCTGGCCGGGCGAGAGCGACCCGGGGCCGTATCCATTTCCGCCGGATGCACCGGTCGAGGGCGGATTGAGTTCGACGGGCGACCGGCACGTTTTGACCATTGACCGCGACGGATGGAAGCTCTACGAGACGTATTCGACGTATCCCGTCAATAGTGGAGCAAGCTGGAACGCGGCCAATGGAGCGGTCTGGAACCTTGGCTCAAATAAGCTGCGGCCGGCAGGTTGGACCTCAGCGGACGCGGCCGGGCTGCCTATCTTTCCGGGGCTCGTGCGTCGCGACGAGGTCGTCCAAATGGGCGAGATCCGTCATGCCCTGCGGTTCACGGCGCAGGTCTCTCGAACATCGTACGTCTATCCGGCGACGCATCATGCCGGCAGCACAAGCAGCGTAAACGCCCCGCCGATGGGCCTAAGGGTCAGGCTCAGATCGTCGTTCAATATAAACGACGCCAGGTTTTCGGCAAATGTCCGGGTGATTCTGCGGGCCATGCAGAAATACGGCCTTATCCTCGCCGACAACGGTTCGAACTGGTACATTTCGGGCACGCACGACCCGCTGTGGGACGACGACGAGCTGTCCAAACTGAGCATAGTCAAAGGCAGCGACTTCGAGGCCGTCCAAACGCCGACGCATCTGCTGATGCCGCTCGACGATTTTGACGGCGATGGGAAGACGGATGAGTCGGTGTTTAGGCCTTCGGATAATGTTTGGTATTTGAATCGTTCGCAGGCTGGGTTTGCGGGGTATCAGTTTGGGGCGGCGGGTGATGT
>JBDTZO010000094.1:0-13020 GCA_040005135.1 Acidobacteriota bacterium
AAAGAATATGTGTATGAGTTCGAAGTAACAAATCGGGCCGGCACATATTGGTATCATCCGCATCCACATATGCGAACGGGTCCACAGGTCTACAATGGCTTGGGCGGGATGCTCATCGTTCGAGACGATGACGAGGACGCTTTGGCTCTTCCCTCGGGCGAAAACGAACTCATCTGCGTACTCCAGGATCGAACATTCGACGGGCAAAATCAGCTTGTCTTTCACGGCGGAAGCATGATGGAGATGATGAACGGCTTTCTGGGCGACCGGATCATGGTAAACGGCAAGCCGCAACCGACCACAGAAGTGGACGCCGCGTGGCACCGGGTTCGCCTGTTGAATGCGTCGAATGCGCGGATCTACAAGCTGGCGTGGAGCAGGGACGTAAAAATGGTCGTGATCGGAGGCGACGGCGGGCTTTTCGAGCACCCGGTAACTCAGCAGGTCCTCACTCTCGCACCTGGCCAACGTGCGGACATATTGTTAGATCTGACCGCCGTGCCCGCGGCTACGGAAATCAACCTTGACAGCCAGGAATACCCCGAAGCTGATGCCGGCGTGGTTGGAATGGGCGGCATGAGGGGCGGTGGTATGCGGGGCGGCAATTCGAACACGCCTAATGGAGCTCCGCTTCGCGTAATGACATTGCGAACCCGCGCACGGAAAGGCCCCGCCTTCCGCGTACCTGAGCGACTGTCATCGTTCGATGCGTCGTGGTCCCCCAGCGGCGATATTGCGACGCGACGAATTCCTCTTTCGTTTCAACGGATGGAATGGTCGATCGGCGGGCGAACATTTGGAATGACCGACGTCGCTGCCGAGGAAACGGTTACGGCCGGCTCGACCCATTTCTGGCAGTTCGAGAACCTTTCAAACAATATGGGCATGCAGGCCGCCCATCCAATACACATTCACGGCCGTCAGTTTCGTGTGGTCGAACGGAAAGGCGGACGTACAACGAACGCTCTAAGTGCCGGTATCGTCGATGCCGGTTGGCGGGACACCGTCCTGGTCCTGCCGGGTGAGACTGTTCGCGTGCAGGTGACATTCACGCGTCATCCCGGTCTTTACCTTTACCACTGCCACATTCTCGAACACGAGGATATGGGGATGATGCGCAACTTCCGGGTGACGTAGATGTAATGCTCCGCCTTGCCACGCATGGACAATTTAATGAGAAAACGGACACATAGGAGGTAAATGATATGAACGAATCGAACAAAACAGGCCTAACCATAGCGTTTGTGGTTGTCGTTGTACTTTTTCTGTTATTCGGCGGCGGGATGATGACCGGGTGGAACGGCGGCGGAATGATGGGCGGCCTGAATGGCGGCGGAATGATGGGCGATGGGAACGTCGGTCACGTAGGCTTTGGCGGCTACGGTTGGATGTGGATACCAACCGTGATCACCTTAGGCATCGGCATATTTCTCGGTTGGTTACTCTTTGCAAAAAAAAGGTGACCGAATCTTGAGTAAAAAACTTGAATGAATAGGGAGAAACAAAATGAGTTGCTGTAGTGATGTAATGAAACCAGTTGAAGCGGCATCGTGCTGTACGCCGCAGGAAACGGCGGAGCATGCCGCACAGGCAATGAAACATTCAGGCTGCGGGTGCGCCCCCGTGGTTGAGGATAAAGAAAATCTAAAATTTGTCGGCGTCGTCACCGAGCGCGACATCTGTCACAGTGTGGCAGCTGAGGATGTGAAGGCTTCGGACGTCAGTGTTAAAGATATTATGCGTCCCGCTGCGTCATGTTGTTCCGAAGATGATCCGCACGACGAAACGATGCGAAAACTCCACGAACATCAATCGACGAGCCTGCCGGTCGTCGACAAGGCTGGCAGTTGTTGCGGAATGGTTAGCATGCACGACATGCAAAATTCGTAAAGTGCCTGATCGAATTCGACAACCTAAGTTGATATAGAGCGAGATGAGCATATTTGGTTCTAATCTTACCGACACCCTCTTAGTGGTTTGGTTTGCACTGACGGCTATCTCCGTTGGCTACGTCGCCTGGGATCTGTTTACGCGTACACCGGAAATGAAGGTGATGAAGTGGGGTTGGGTCCTGGTGACGCTTTATACCGGAATTATCGGGCTCATCATCTATTGGTTTTCGTGTCGGGAACCAGCACCGGGCACACACGAAAAATTTATCGCGCCGCTCTGGAAGCAATCCGTTGGCTCGACCATTCACTGTGTGGCGGGCGACGCGACTGGGGTTATCGTGTCCGCAGCGGTTACGAGTCTTTTTGGATTGCCGATGGGTATAGACGCGGTAATCGAATACTCCGCGGGCTTTGCCTTCGGGCTTTTTATCTTTCAGGCATTTTTTATGAAAGATCTGCTCGGCGGCAGTTATTGGCACGCCGTAAAAAGCACGGTGCTTCCCGAATGGCTTTCGATGAATTCTGTAATGGCGGGAATGATTCCCGTGATGATCATTCTTATGACCCGCGACCCGCGAGCGATGGAGCCGACATCCCTGCGATTCTGGGGCATCATGTCGCTTGCCACGCTCATTGGGGCAGCAATAGCCTATCCGGTCAACATGTGGCTTGTCGCAAATGAATTGAAGCACGGCATGGGAACGGAACGGGCACTCGGAAAGGGCGGGGAAAAAATGAGCATGGGCGCGATGAAGATGGGCGCGGGAAACGTCCGGCTCTCCAGCAAACTTCTCGTCACGCTCATCACCGTCGCAATGCTCGCAACCGGCGGTTGTCTAGCTGCAGCCTATGGCGATCTCTCGATGGTACCGGGAGACACGAAGAAAATGTCGATGCCCGATGTGCATACAAGTAAATGAGCCTTCGAGAATTACAAAGTAGGCGTTTGAATCTACGAAGAACCACATTCCGGCGTTAATGAGCGCATGGCAGCAATGTAATTATGAGGATCGGTGGAATAATTATCGGCATCTCTGGGATTCTTTTATTCATTTGGCATATTTACCGAGGTGAGATGGATCCTGCCTTCGACGTCGGCTATGCCTCGCATCAGGTCAGGTCCGTCGATAGTGTGATCCTGATCGTCATAGGTATCGTTTTCTTCTTTTGGGGCAGGCACCGCTACAAGCGGAAAACTCTATCCACACGCGAAGAGCACGCGTCACATGATTAGAGATCGTTAAATCTGGAGTTGAAGTGAAAATGCTCCCGCTCCTCACTGCGGGTGACCCTTAAAAATCGGGAGTCAAACTAATGTTGACTGCATCAATTCTCGCAAAACGCACCGATACTTCGCTCTTTACCGTGCGCTATTACACCCGGATCGGACTTCTCAAACCGACACGCGATCTTCGCAACGGATACAAGATCTACAAACAATCCGACAAGGAAAGGCTAAAATTCATCACATCGGCCAAACAACTGGGTTTTACGCTTGCTGAGATCGAGGACATTCTCGGCCATTCCGCGCACGGCGATTCTCCGTGCCCGATGGTCCGCGACATAGTCGATAGACGGATCATCGAAAACCGCGAAAAGATCCGCGAGCTGAAACGTCTGCAAAAGCGGCTAGAATCTGCCGCAAAAATGTGGCAAACGATGCAAAACGCGGAACCCGACGGCCATTCGGTATGCAATTTGATCGAATCGTTCGCTGGTGAAGAAGATCATGCTTGACCTGACACTTACTGACAGGTTGTAAGATAGAACCTAGAGGTTGGAACCATTATGGAAAAGCAATTCATCGATCCTATCTGTGGAATGACAGTCGATCCGACAACAGCTGCCGGCACTCTGGAGCACGAAGGTGAAACAATTTATTTTTGCAGTCTCGGATGCAAGGAGAAATACAGTAAGCAGATCGCGGCCCCGGCGGAGACGACGTCCAGCCTTGTCCAACTGACTCGAAAGCCGCCGCTTGACGATCCGATGCGGATCGACTCCGAGGGCAACGAGATAGATCCGGTTTGTAAAATGCTTGTCGGCCCAGACACGGCTGCCGCGAAATATGATCATGACGGGGCGACATATTATTTTTGTTCGGTTGGATGCAAAGATCGTTTCGCGGCGGGCGCGGAAGCGTTTCTTTCGAAACCTGTCGCCGCAGAGGGCGATAAGGCATCAGTTTCCGCTGACGAGCACATAGACCCGGTCTGCGGCATGACGGTGTCGGCCGCGACGGCGGCGGGAACGCACGATCATCGCGGCGAAACGTACTATTTTTGCTCGCCTGGCTGTCTCAGTAAATTTAAGTCGGACCCCGATAAATATCTGGATCCCGCCAAAGCCGCACCGCCGCCGCTCGATGTTGAATACACGTGCCCGATGCACCCTCAGATCGTGCAGATCGGTCCCGGATCGTGTCCGATCTGCGGAATGGCGCTTGAGCCGAAGGAAATATCGCTCGACGACCGACCAGATCCGGAATACGCGGACATGAAGCGGCGGTTCGCGATCTCGGCTTTATTAACGCTCCCTGTTTTCGTGCTCGCGATGGGCGAAATGTTTATGGCGTTTCAACAGGCTGTCCCGCCGAGAGTCTCGATCTGGGTCCAATTTCTTCTCGCCACGCCGGTCGTTTGGTGGGGAGGCTTTCCATTTTTTCAGCGTGCAATTCAGTCGGTTAAAAATGTTAGCCCGAACATGTTCACGCTAATAGCGATCGGCACGGGCGCCGCTTATTTTCTCAGCATTGCGGCTTTATTCGCACCTGGCTTGTTTCCGGCGGCGATGATCGATCCGCACACAGGTTTGGTCCCCGGATATTTCGAGTCCGCGGCGGTGATCACGACCTTAGTGCTGCTTGGACAGGTCCTCGAATTGCGGGCAAGGTCGCAGACGTCGAGTGCGATCAAAGAATTGCTACGGCTCGCACCCGAGAATGCGACGGTTATCCATACAGACGGCACGGAAGAGACCGTCGATCTGCGGCATGTCCAGGCCGGACAGACGCTGCGTGTAAAGGCCAACGAAAAAGTTCCGACAGACGGCGAGATAGTCGAGGGCGAAACCTCGATCGACGAATCGATGGTCACCGGCGAATCCCTTCCGGTCGAAAAAAGCTCAGGAGCCAAAGTGATCGGAGGGACGATCAACGGTTCGCGCTCGTTCACGATGCGTGCCGAAAAGGTCGGCAGCGACACGCTGCTTGCACAGATCGTCAAAATGGTTGGCGAGGCTCAACGCAGCAGAGCTCCGATCCAGCGTCTCGCCGACAGCGTGGCAGCTTACTTTGTTCCTGCCGTGTTGCTCGCGGCTGTGATAGCGTTCGGAATTTGGTTTCTCCTCGGCAGCCTCGCCTATGCGATCGTCGCAGCCGTTTCGGTACTGATAATCGCCTGCCCGTGTGCGCTCGGACTGGCGACGCCGATGTCGATCATGGTCGGCACAGGCCACGGTGCTAAGAACGGCGTCCTTGTGAAAAAAGCCGAAGCGCTCGAAACACTGGAAAAAGTCACCTCGATCGTCGTCGATAAGACCGGAACATTGACCGAGGGAAAGCCCGTTGTGCAAAAGATAACTGCGGCCAATGGTTTCGACGAGAACGAGATACTTCGGATCGCGGCAAGTCTGGAATCGCACAGCGAGCACCCGCTCGCTTCGGCGATACTCAACGCCGCCGAGGAACGCGGAATTAAAACCGTCGAGGTCAAGGATTTTGAATCGATAACTGGACGCGGCCTGATAGGGACCGTCGACTCGAGGATAGTTTCCGTCGGTAACGGCAGCACAATTACTGCAGATCCTGCTGCGAACGGCACACTGATCGACCTTGCCGGCGAGCTTCGCTCCGAGGGACAGACCGTAATGTTCGTTACGGTGGACGGCCATCCGGCCGGACTGATCGGCGTCGCTGACTCGATCAAGGCGACGGCTAAGGCTGCCATTTCAGAACTTCACCGCCGAAAGATCCGCGTCATCATGATGACCGGAGACAATCGAGCGACCGCCGACGCTGTAGCGAAAGAGCTCGGGATCGACCAGGTATTTGCTGAAGTAATGCCCGAGGACAAGGCGGCGAAGGTCAAAGAACTGCAGACAAATGGCGAGATCGTCGCGATGGCGGGCGACGGCGTCAACGACGCTCCGGCGTTGGCACAGGCAGATGTCGGCCTCGCTTTTGCAAGCGGAACCGATGTGGCGATCCAGTCGTCCGACATCACTCTGCTCAAACCCGATCTCGACGGTATTTTGAAGGCAATAAACCTCAGCAGCTCGACGATGCGAAACATCCGGCAAAACTTATTCTTCGCCTTTGTCTATAACATCGTCGGCGTTCCGATCGCGGCGGGAGCTTTGTTCCCCGTGTTTGGCATTCTGCTCTCACCGATGATCGCGAGCGCCGCCATGACGTTCAGTTCGGTTTCGGTGATCTCCAATGCCCTTAGACTCAGAAACGTAAAGCTTTGAATCTTCAACGATTCGAATTTTTTCGCTTCGAATCATCGATTAAGTCGGTTTTCTTAGGTGCCAATTATGGGATCGTGGCAAAAACCAATCTTTTCCCTCTGAGTCTCGGCGTCTCTGCTGTAAAATTGAGCTATGGCAAAGTTAGCACTAGCGATCCACGGCGGCGCAGGTACGATTCTCCACTCGCAAATGACGCCGGCACTTGAGGTTGAATATCGCGGCGGGCTCGAAGCCGCTCTCAAGGCGGGCTGGTCGGTACTCGAGACGGACGGAACTGCGCTCGACGCTGTTGAGGCAGCGATCCGCCAACTCGAGGATTTTCCGTTATTCAACGCAGGCCGCGGTGCAGTTTTCACTCATGAAGGCGAGGTCGAGCTCGATGCCGCGATCATGGATGGCCGCACGATCCGGGCTGGGGCGGTGACGTTCGTCAAAAACATCAAGAACCCGATCAGCCTTGCGCGGCTCGTAATGGAACGGACCGAACACATACTGCTCGCCGGCGAAGGTGCGAATGAATTTGCCGTCGAGCAAGGAGTTCGGTCCGAGCCGGACGAATATTTTTTTACCGAGCATCGCTGGCTGCAGCTCCAGGACGCGCGCTCAGCCGGCCGCATTCAGCTCGATCATGCCGCGTCAGCCAAACCGATCGGCACGGTAGGGGCTGTCGCATGTGATAAAGACGGATATCTCGCCGCCGGAACATCGACCGGGGGAATGACCAATAAAAAATTCGGACGCATCGGCGACTCTCCGATCATCGGAGCGGGCACCTACGCGGACGAAACATGCGCCGTCTCATGCACCGGCCACGGCGAGTATTTTATGCTCGGTGTCACTGCATACGATGTCGCCGCCCGAATGAAGTATAAAGGCTTGAGTCTGGAAGACGCCGCGCGCGAAGCCGTCGAGCACGTATCCGAAATTAACGGCGAAGGCGGCCTGATAGCGGTCGATACGCATGGAAACGTTTCGCTGCCGTTCAACTGCGAGGGAATGTACCGAGCGTCGATCTGCGGCGGCGGGACGCCTCAGATCGACATCTACGGAAACGTCTAAGCCTCAGCATTCTTCTCGATCAACATATCGCGGTAATCGTGGACATCTTTGATGTCGTCGACCACACGATCGCCGAGAGTCACTACTAATTCATTTTTACGCGCATATTTGATCGCGTGATGTATGGCTTCGCGTCCCTCGGTAATGATGCGGACCTGCGGTTTCGCTTCGCTCTGATCGATCCCTTCCTGCAGGAGCCGGTGAAGCTCCTCCGGCTCGCGTCCACGTAAATAGTGGCCTGTGCGGATCACGATCCGATCGAAATTATCAGCCGCGATCTTTCCAAATTCGCGAATATCGTCATCGCGGCGGTCACCGGTTCCGTTTAGAACGACCGTTCGGTATTTGTGCGGCAGCTTGGATATGAAATTTGTCAGCCCCGTCAGTCCGGCCGGATTATGAGCATAATCCATTAGCACCGTCGCATCGCCGACCTCGACGAAGTTTAGCCTGCCCGGCGTCTGAGCCGTGCCCGAGTTGAATGTTGTCAGGCCCGTCCGCAGGTCCTCAAGCGAAACGCCGTGAACAAAACATGCGAGCGTTGCGGCCAGAACGTTCTGCACCATAAATTCAGCACGTCCGCCGTATGTCAACGGTATATTCGTTGCCTTTTCGACCCGTACCTTCCACTTGCCTTTAAGGATGGTCACATAGCCGTTCTCGTAAACGCACGAAACGCGTCCGCGCTTGGCCTGACGTAGAATATTCTTATTATTTTCATCCATCGAGAAGAGGACCACATGTCCCTCCGTCAGCTCGCGCATTTTGTAGACGAGTTCGTCCTCGGCATTTAGTACTGCAAAGCCCTTAGGCGAAACGGCTCGTGGAACGACGGATTTTACACGGGCGAGGTCCTCCAAGGTGTTGACATCTTTGAGGCCGAGGTGATCCGCCGCGACATTCATCACAACGCCAATATCACAATTGTCGAACCCGAGGCCCGATCGGATGATGCCGCCGCGAGCCGTTTCGAGCACCGCAACGTCGACTGTCGGGTCTTTGAGCACGAGCTGTGCCGAGACCGGGCCTGTGTTATCGCCGGCGACGATCTGCTGATTGCCAATATACGTACCGTCCGTCGTCGTAAATCCGACGGTGCGACCGCTGTTTTTAAGAATATGGGCGATCAGACGCGTGGTGGTCGTCTTGCCGTTCGTTCCGGTAATAGAAAAGATCGGTATCCGCGACGGCGTTCCGGTCGGGAACAGCATATCGAGAACATGCTCGGCGACATTGCGGCCGATGCCCTCGCTCGGTGCGAGGTGCATTCGGAATCCCGGAGCCGCGTTGACCTCTATGATCCCTCCGCCATTCTCGCGCAGCGGTTCGCTCACGTTCGGAGCGATAACGTCGACGCCGGCAACATCGAGGCCGATTATCTTTGCGATCCGTTCAAAGAGAAATACATTTTCGGGATGTACCTCGTCGGTGACGTCGATCGCGGTGCCGCCGGTCGAGATATTCGCGGTCGTCTTTAGGTGGACGATCTCGCCCTTTGGCAAAATGCTTTCAAGCTCGTAACCGGCCCGGCGAATGCACCTCATAGTGTGACCGTCAATATCGATCAGGGTAAGCACATTCTCGTGCCCGTAACCGCGGCGCGAATCTGAATTCGTCTTATCGATCAACGCTTGAATGCTTGATTTTCCGTCGCCTTTGACGTGAGCAGGTACACGCTCGGCCACCGCGATGAGCCGATTATTCACGACCAATGCACGAAAGTCGGCACCGACGATCTGTTTCTCAACAATGATCCAACGCGAATATTCCTTCGCCTTTTCGAACGCTGTCTCGGCGTCCTCCAGATTCATGATCCCGACCGTTGCACCTTTGCCGTGATTGCCGTCAAGCGGTTTGATCACAACGGGATAGCCGACATTACCTATAGTGCTTTCGAGCTCCTCGATCTCGCGTATCTTGTACCCTTTCGGCACCGGAACGCCCATATCGCCGAGCAGCTTTTTGGTCGCATGCTTGTTCCCGGCAATGTCGACCGCGATCATATTGGTGTTGCAGGTCGTGGTCGCCTGAATTCGCTTTTGGTAGATTCCGTAGCCGAGCTGGACGAGCGACTGTTCGTTTAAACGAATGTACGGTATGTCCCGAATCACCGCCTCATCGACAAGCGACCCCGTCGATGGGCCGAAACGCACCACCTCGCGGATCTCGCGCATTTCTTGAATATTGGCGGCGATGCCTGTTTTTATCTCATCGAGCGGAGCACCCTCAGCCAGGTCGAGCCACAGTTGGACGGCTACGCGGCCGGCAAATCGGCCAACTTCTTCTTCAAGATAGCTGTAAACGACATTGTAGATCCCTTTTTCGCCGGTTTCGCGAGTTCGGCCGTAGCCCGTGTCCATACCGGCGAGCGTCTGCAGCTCCAAAGCAAAATGTTCTATCGCATGACCAGCCCACGTGCCTTCCCGCACACGCTTGAGAAACCCGCCCTCTTCGCCATAGCTGCATCCGTGCGACGCGAGCGTCGGCATGACTTCGACGATCCGATCGTACAAGCCCTCGATCTTATCGGTCGGGCGTTCCTCGTAATCACCGATATCAAGCCGCATTATGATCAGCTTTTTCCAATATCCGCTCCAATAATTTGGGCCGCGAAGCGTGCGAACCTCGAGTATTTTCATAAAAATATTTTACAGTAGTGATGCTGAGACGCTGATAATTTTAGACATTATTTATCGCCCGCCACTTACCATCTCACATTCGCGAATTCGGAGAACTAAACAAAATTCCGATTCTCGTCTCCCCGTCTCTGCGGTTAAAAGATTCTAACCCAGATCAGGAAGCAGAAACTCGGTCTTCGGCTGGATCGGATGACGATCCAGGTAGTTATAAACGAGGCCGTCGCGCAACACATGGAATTGGACGCCGCAGATGCTAAACGCTTCATTGTCACCAACTTCGGCGATCTCGTTGAAACTGATCTGTGAACCATCCACGATGGTAGTCGAGCCTTGGCCGAAGACCTCAAGTATTCCGTGGCCGTTCAGAATAATCGCCGTGTTCTCGTCGATCCCGATGCCCAGATTGTACGGATTGTACGAGACTGCAGTTACCAGACGGCTGATCCGTCCGCGTTCGCTGAAATGCTGGTCGATGATGATATTTTTAAGAAAACCGAGGCCCGGCGATAGCTTTACCGCATCCTTATGCGGGTGTGAGCTTGGCTCGCCTCGTACGATCATTGAGGTGCTCATCGCCGCCGCTCCGGCGCTTGTTCCGGCCATTACAATGTTAGTCTCGCGAACCATGCGGCGAAGCTGCTCCGCCAGTTTTGTCCCGCCCAAAAGGCTTACGAGACGCATTTGATCGCCGCCGGTCATAAAAACGCCCGTTACGCCGTCTAGAAGTTTGTCGACATCCGCCTGAACAATGTCTTGCCGAGAGGTCGCCCTCAGGACTCGCGGATGCGAGATCCCTAAGTTCCTGAATGCCTGCGTGTAAACGTCGGCGGCGAACTCCGGAAAATCAGATGCCACCGGAACGATCAAAACCTCTGCCCGTTCACCGCCGGCGAGGTCCAGAAACTTCTTTAAGATCCGACGTTCGTTGTACTTGTCCTCTGCACCGCCGATCACGAGCAGGTGTCCGCCGATGATCTCGCGGTCATGCGATTCACTCATTTTTTGTATTTTAACTGTTAAACTCTAGAATGCTTTACATTACGTTATTGCATAGCATGCAGTTGGTCAAGAAATGGTTTTCTTTTGACGCATAAAACCGTATTTGACGATCCTTTCTTGGTTTAGACTAAAGTTTGCTCATTCGCAAAGGCAAGAGAACCAATATGATGAAAAGTAGATGCGTAGGCCTCGGACTTACGATCGTGTTTTGCTTGGCGGCGGTGATCACTTCCCAAGCCCAGGGCAAAGCTATTTTGACCCTTGCCGATCAGTATTCGATCGCCCTAAAAAAGTTTCAGGCGAAGAAACGCCGCTCGTCGGTCGAGGGCGTCATTCATAAAGGAAAGGCCGTCGCCGAAAAATTGGAAGAAATCGAATCGTTGAGCGACGCCGAATATGCACTGTTGAAAAAGAAAATGAAAGGATTCGCCGTTAATCGTGAGGAAATTCTTTTTATCCAACCCGAATCAAAGTTTTTCGCCAAACTCGCCGGAACCCACGGAACCCGAGCGGACGTGGCCTTTTCTTCGCTAATGAGCGAACTCAGGCCCAACGACGTCTGGCCTGCATATTCCGAACAACAAACTGATGTGACCGGCTGCACGAAATACGGAAATGGATCGTTGACAAGGCTTTACGGAAGGATCTTACGGTTTAAAAGGACATACCCGAAAGCCTACGTTCCGGACATCAGTGAAGAGGCCGACGCGATCCTGGACGAATTCACCGGCAATACATGTGCTTGCGGCACCCGAAACAGTGTTATTCGCGAATTCGAAAGTTTCCTAATGGCCTTTCCCAAGGATCAGAAAGCACGGCTGATCAGAAAGAGGCTATCGACGATCAAGCGATCAAAAGACTTTAGATTTAATTGCCAATCCGGATAACGATCATGGCAGACAAACGAGAGCTCTTTCTAACTATCGGCGTTCATCGGCGGCGATGCCTTTTAGTCCGTGAATCTCCTGAAGGCTCCGGACGATCACTCCGCGTTCCGAAAGTTTGGTTCCGATGGCCTCGATAAGGGCTTCGGCTCCGGTGATGGTCGTGACACACGGCACGTTGAATTGAAGGGCGGCCTTGCGGATCGCCTGCTCATCGAAGTGCGACGTTTTTCCGAGCGGAGTGTTGATTATCAGCCCGATCTCGCCTTGTTTGATAAGATCTGCGATATTTGGCCGGCCTTCATTTACCTTGAAAACTGTCTCGCATTCGAGCCCGACCTCGTGCAATCGTTTGGCCGTCCCATATGTCGCGACGAGCTTAAATCCGAGCTTGCTCAACCGGCGTGCGAGAACGACTGCCTGCCCCTTATCGTTGTTGTTGACCGAGACAAAAGCATTTCCTTTGAGCGGCAGCTTTAGGCCCGCACCTTCCATAGCCTTGGCGTATGCCTCGCCAAACGTTACGCCGCAGCCCATCACCTCGCCGGTCGAGTGCATTTCCGGACCGAGGACAGGATCAACACCGGCAAACTTCTTGAATGGAAATACCGGTGATTTGACGAAAATATTTGGCACCGGAAGTACGTCAGGCAACTCAAAATCAGCGAGTTTATTGTGCCCCGCCATCACGAGCGATGCGATCTTGGCGATCGGAACGCCCGTCGCCTTGGCGACGAAGGGCACGGTCCGCGACGCTCGCGGATTAACCTCAATGACATAAACGCGGTCGTCCTTGATCGCAAACTGGATGTTCATCAGGCCGACCACCTTTAATGCCTTAGCCAAAAGTGTCGTGTAATGAGCGATGGTCTCGAGATGTTCGGTCGCGATCTTTTGTGCCGGCAGAACACTTGAGGAATCGCCCGAGTGAATGCCCGCTTCCTCGATATGGCCCTGGATTCCGGCGATCACAACTGTGTCGGCATCCGCGAGCGCGTCGACGTCTATCTCGGCGGCATTCTCCAAAAACTTGTCGATAAGGATCGGCTTTTCCGGTGACGCGTCGACCGCTGACCG